>NZ_CP122537.1:2380793-2694087 GCF_029853695.1 Jannaschia sp. GRR-S6-38 | reverse complement strand
CGCGAGATGGCGCACCAGAACCTGGGCCGCGAGCTGCTGGAGCGGGTGGCCGAGGACACCAAGGAAATCGGCAAGGTCGAGAACTTCCCGAGGATGGAAGGCCGCCAGATGGTGATGATGATCGGACCCTCCGCCCGCTGAGGGCGGTCCCGACCCGATGACAGCAGAAACCCCGGCCTTGCGCCGGGGTTTCGCGTTCTCGGGGCCGCCGCGAACCCCATGGGGACAAAAGGGCCCCGGCGGCTGCGGTCGGCCGGCCGTCGCTTGGGTTCGGCGGCCGGTCGCGGCACCGCCTTAACATGGGTCGGGAACCGCGCGTTCCGATCCTGCGCCGGCCGGGAGGGCGGCATCGGCCGGGATCGGCCGATCCGTCGGCCATGCGGCGCCGATGGGCCCCTGGCCCCCGGCGCCGCCCGACCCGATCGCTCAGGCCAGAAGACTGAAGGCCAGCCCCGCCGCGACCGACCCGGCGAGCGCCAGCGCGAGGTAGAGCGCGAAGACCGGCGGCCGCGCCAGCGCCCAGACCGCGATTGCGGCGGGCAGCGAGCTGACGCCGCCGGCCACGAGGAACGCGAGGCCCGCGCCGGGCGACATGCCCTGCTCGACCAGCCCGCCCACCAGCGGCAGCGCGGCATAGCCGTTCAGATAGGCCGGTACGCCGACCAGGGCGGCCAGCAGGACCGTGCCCGCCCCCGACCCGCCGAGCCATCCCGTGATCGTCTCGGCCGGGACGTATGCCAGCATCAGGCTCTCGAGCACGAAGGCGAGGGTCAGCCACTTGAGCAGGAACAGCGTGACCGAGACGGCCTCGCGGCGGAACCGCGCGCGGCGCTCACCCTCCTGCCAGAAGCGCCAGACCACCGGCTTCGGCGCGCGCAGCTTCGCGCCGCCGCAGCCGCCATTGCCGATGCCTTCGCGCAGCGGGTTCGACAGCGCCCCGCCCCGGCCCAGCGCCATCACCACATAGCCGCCCAGAAGGCCCAGCCCGATCGCGGCGGCGGTCTTGGCCAGCGCGAATTCCAGCCCCATGACGCCCCATGTCAGCATGAACATCGACGGGTCCATCACAGGCGAGGCCAGCCAGAAGGCCATCACCGCGCTCAGCGGCACGCCCATGGCCAGCAGCGCCGCGACCAGCGGGATCACCCCGCAGGAGCAGAAGGGCGACAGCGCCCCCACCAGCGCGGCGAAGACCACCATCATCACGGGCGCGCCCGAGAAGGCGCGCGCGATCAGGTTGTCGGCGCCCGTGGCCGAGGCATAGGCGGCCACGGCGATCGAGAGCAGAAGGAAGGGCGCGGTGCCGGCCAGGGCCTCCGCCGTGAAGACCAGCGAGGCCGTGCCCTGCGCGGGCCGGACCAGGAAGAGCACCGCCAGGATCGCGGCGGAGGCGAGCCAGACGCGCTGCCGCGAGAGGCCCTGCCAGAGGCGCGGGCGCGAAAGGGCGTGGGTGATGTCGGCCATGGAAAGCTCCTTTGTCTCAGGCAGCGTCGGTTTCGGTCAGGGCGACGCCGGTGCAGCATTCGGCGCTCAGGAAGCCCAGGAGCGCGGTCATCCGGTCGAACTCGGCGCAGCAACGGACCTCGCGGCCCGCGCGGGTCTGCGCCACCAGCCCGGCCAGAACCAGCGCACGGAGGTGATGGGCGAGCGTCGAAGGGGCCAGGCCCTCGTGCTCGGCGATGTCGCCCACGCGAAGGCCCTCGGGCCCCGCGCGCACCAGGAGCCGGAAGACCGAAAGCCGGGCCTCGTGCCCGAGGGCGGCGAGGGCCGTGGCGGCGGAAGGGGTGTCATAAGCCATGGCGAATCTATATAACCGGAAATCCGGTTGTGTCGAGTCTTTATGCACCGGGGACGGCCCGCTGGCGCGTTTTGCGGGGAGATGGCATCCTGCGCGCAATGGGACGGGACCCGGGGGGCTAGGCGGAATGGCGACGCGAGACGCCCTGATCGGATCCTGGCGGATGCAGGCCTGGACGCGCCGCTCGGTGGCGACGGGCGAGGTCACCGACGCGCTGGGGCCGGATCCCATCGGCTATATCGCCTATCACGCCGATGGCCGTATGATGGCCACCGTGTTCCGGCGCGACCGCCCGCCGCCCCGGCCCGCAGGCTGGTCTGAGGCACAGAAGGCCGGGCTCTTCGACGATATGCTGGCCTATGTCGCCTCCTATACGCTGGAGGAGGACCGCGTGCTGCACCATGTTGATGGCGCCTGGAACCCGAACTGGCAGGGCATCCTGTCCCGCCCCTTCACGCTCGACGGCGACCGGCTGGTCATCAGCGGCGCGCCCGGCATCGATCCGGCGACGGGCGAGGAGGTGGTCTACCGGATGGAATTCACGAAGGTCGGCGCCGACGGCTGAGGCGATAGCCTGCGGCACGCGTGCCGCCAACGAAAAGGGGCGGGATGACCCCGCCCCCCATCTTCGATTGTCGCGGGCCCGAAGGCTCAGGCCGCGTGCTTCACCGCCCGGGCGGTCATGACCTTCACCAGATGCGCACGGTAGGCGCCGTCGCCATGCAGGTCCGAGATCATCGAACCGGCATCCGGCGTCGCCAGCCCCGCGATCGCATCGGCCGAGAAGTTGCGCGACAGCGCCTCCTCGGCCTCGGTCCAGCGGAACACGCCGTCCGACGAGGCCCCGGTGATCGCCACCCGCACCCCGTCCGAGAACTTGGCGACGAAGGCCGCGACCAGCGGGAAGCGCGAGGCGGGCTGGATGAACTTCTCGTAGCAAGCGACCTCGGGCACCGGGAATTTCACCTCGGTGACGATCTCGCCTTCGTCCAGCGCGGTGGTGAACATACCCTGGAAATAGTCATCCGCCGCGATCTCGCGCGCGTTGGTGACCACGGTGGCGTTCGAGGCCAGCACGCCCGCCGGGTAGCAGGCCGAGGGGTCGTTGTTGGCGAGGCTGCCGCCGATCGTGCCGCGCGCGCGGACGGCCGGGTCGCCGATCCGGCCCGCCAGCGAGGCCAACGCCGGATAGCTCTCGGCGCATTCGCGCGCGACCTGCGCGTGGGTCGTGCCCCCGCCGATGCAGACGCGACCGTCATCGTCGATGCAGACGCCCTTGATCTCCTCGACGCCCGAAAGCGCGACCAGCTTGTCCATCTGCGCCAGCCGCGCCTTCATCGTGGGCAGCAGCGTCTGACCGCCGCCCAGCGCCTGCGCGTCCTCGTCCTTCAGGGCCGTGACGGCGTCCTGCAGGGTCGCGGGTTTCACCAGTTCGAAATTGTACATGTCTCTCTCCTCAGCCCTGCATCGCCGACCAGACCCGCGAAGGGGTCAGCGGCATGTCGATATGCGCCACCTTGTGCCCGCCCGACTGCAGCGCGTCGATCACGGCGTTCACGATCGAAGGCGGCGAGCCGATGGCCCCAGCCTCGCCGCAGCCCTTCACGCCCAGCGGATTGTGGGTGCAGGGCGTCTGGCAGGAATGGTCCACCTGGAACATCGGCAGGTCCGACGAGCGCGGCATGGAATAGTCCATGTAGCTGGCCGAAAGAAGCTGGCCGTCCTCGTCATAGGCGCAATTCTCGAGCAGCGCCTGGCCGATCCCCTGCGCCAGCCCGCCATGGACCTGGCCCTCGACGATCATCGGATTGACCACGTTGCCGAAATCGTCGGCGGCGGCGAAGGACAGCACCTCGACCCGGCCGGTCTCGGGATCGACCTCGACCTCGCAGGCATAGGCGCCCGCCGGGTAGGTGAAGTTGTTGGGATCGTAGAAGGCCGTCTCCTCCAGCCCTGGCTCGATATCCTCGAGCGGGTAGTTGTGGGGCACGTAGGCCGCGAGCGTCACGTCGCCCCAGGCCACCGACTTGTCGGTGCCCGCGACGGTGAACTTGCCGTCCTTGAGCTCGATATCGCCCTCCGAGGCCTCCATCAGGTGGGCCGCGATCTTCTTGGCCTTGGCGATGATCTTCTCGGTCGCGCGCACCATGGCCGAGCCGCCCACCGCGAGGCTGCGCGACCCGTAGGTGCCCATCCCCATCGGCGTGTTGGCGGTGTCGCCATGCACGATCTCGATCTGGTCCTCGTTGATGCCGATCATGTCGGCCACGACCTGGGCGAAGCTGGTCTCGTGCCCCTGCCCGTGGCTGTGCGAGCCCGTCATCACGACCAGCCCGCCGGTCGCGTTGACCCGCACCGTCGCGCTCTCGTAGAGACCCGCGCGCGCGCCGAGCTGCCCCACCAGCGAGGAGGGCGCGATGCCGCAAGCCTCGATATAGGAGTTGAGGCCCAGACCCCGAAGCTTGCCGCGGCTTTCGCTCTCCTTGCGGCGGGCCTCGAACCCGTCGCGGTCGATCATCTCGAGCAGCCGGTCCATCGTCGCGTTGTAGTCGCCGGTGTCGTATTCGACGGCCACGGGCGTGGCGTAGGGGAACTCGGTCACGAAGTTCTGCCGCCGGAGCGCGACCGGGTCGACGCCCAGCTCGCGCGCGGCCATGTCGATCACGCGCTCCAGCTGGAAGGTCGCCTCGGGCCGGCCGGCGCCGCGATAGGCGTCGACGGGCACGGTGTTGGTGAAGACGGCCTTCACGTTCACGTAGATCAGCGGCGTCTTGTAATTGCCCGCCATCAGCGTGCCGTGCAGCCAGGTCGGCACCGAGGGCGCGAATGTCGAAAGATAGGCGCCCATGTTGGCGTGGGTCTCAGTCCGGATGGCGGTGAAATTGTTGTCGGCGTCCAGCGCCAGCTCGATCTTGGTGACATGGTCGCGGCCATGGGCGTCCGACATGAACGCCTCCGAGCGCGAGGCGGTCCATTTCACCGGCCGGCCGAGCGCCTTGGCGGCGAAGGTGCAGAAGGCTTCCTCGGCGTAGTGGAAGATCTTGGTGCCGAAGCCGCCGCCCACATCCGGGGCCACGACGCGCAGCTTGTGCTCGGGGATGCCCAGCACGAAGGCGCCCATCAGCAGGCGGATGACGTGCGGGTTCTGCGAGGTGGTGTAGAGCGTGCTGGAATCGTCGTGCTGGGCATAGTCGCCCACCGCCACGCGCGGCTCCATCGGGTTGGCGACGAGGCGGTTGTTCACCAGCTCCAGCGTGGTGACATGCGCGGCCTCGGCGATAGCCTTGTCCACGGCCTCGCGGTTCTCCTCGACGAAGCCCCAGTCGTAGCAGAGATTGTCGTTGAGATCGTCATGGACCTTCGGTGCGCCCTCGGCGAGCGCCTTCTTCATGTCGATGACGGCGGGCAGGTCCTCGATATCGACCACGATCGCTTCGGCGGCGTCGCGGGCCTGTTCGCGCGTCTCGGCCACGACGGCGGCGATCGGGTCGCCCACGTGCCGCACTTTGCCCTCGGCGAGGATCGGGTGCTTGGGCTCCTGCATCGGGTTGCCCTGCCGGTCGGTGATCTGCCAGCCGCACGGGATGCCGCCGACGGCGTCAAAATCGGCAGCGGTGAAGACGCGGATCACGCCCTCCATGGCTTCCGCGGCCGAGGCGTCGATCCCCTTGATCCGGCCATGGGCCACGTCCGAGCGCAGGAAGGCCACGTGGGCCTGTCCGGCCACGTTGATGTCGTCGGTGTAGCGACCCTTCCCCGTCAGGAAGCGCACGTCCTCGCGCCGCTTGGGGCTGGCGCCGATTCCGGTGTCTTTGGGCATCTGTCTTTCCTCCCAGAAGTCGACCCGTCGGGCGGGCCGTTATGCCGTGGCGGGGCGCGCTAACCTCCCGTGATGAGCGCGATCCCCAGGATGAGCTGGCAGACCACGCCGCCAGCGAAGAGAAGCGTCCGCACGACCGGGATGCCGGCGGTGTAGACGACGAAATGCGCGAGCCGCAGCCAGAAATAGGCCGCCGCGGCCAGCGCCGTCAGCGCGGTGCCCGCCCCGGTCAGGGCGACGCCCAGTGCCAACGGCGCGAAGACGACCAGATTTTCGACCGCATTGCGATGCGCCCATTGCGCGCGCTGCGCCCAGTCGGCGGCGCCCACCTCGTCGCCCTTGCGCCGGGTCAGCGCGCCGACGAGGCCGCGCTCGCCGATGAAGGACAGGATGTAGGGCACCCAGAGCAGGCCCGTCATCACGGCCGTGGCCGCCATCCAGAAAAGCTCGGGCGCCATCTGCCGCTACCTCCGCCCGGGCGCGAGGCCCGAGGGCGCGGGGGCGCCGGGCCGGATTGGCAGGATGATCAGCATGGTCGGTTCTCCCTTCGGCGGCCCCGGGGCCACCCGGTCGTCCAGAAGGGGACGCGGCTCCTCCCTCCGCGTCCCCGAGGAGGCGGGGGCCGGACGCCCCCGCCCCCTGTCCTGCAAATCTATTCGGCCGCGACGGGCTCCACCGTCTGGCCCGAGGCCGCCATCACCGCCTTGACGATGTTGTGGTAGCCCGTGCAGCGGCAGATATTGCCCTCGAGGTAATGGCGCACCTCGGCCTCGGTCGGCTTCGGGTTCTCGTCCAGCAGCGCCGCCGCGGACATCACCATGCCCGGCGTGCAGAAGCCGCATTGCAGCCCGTGGTAATCCTGGAAGGCCTGCTGCACGCGGCCCAGCGTGCCGTCGGCATTGGCCATGCCCTCGATCGTCCGGACCTCGGCGCCCTCCAGCTCCTGCGCCAGGACCGAGCAGGCCTTGACCGGCGCGCCGTTGACGTGGACGACGCAGGCGCCGCACTGGCTGGTGTCGCAACCGACATGGGTGCCCGTCAGGCGCAGCCCCTCGCGCAGCCAGTCGACCAGCAGGGTGCGGCCCTCGGCTTCGGCGCTGCGGCTCTTGCCGTTCACCGTCATCGTGACTTTCGTCATGTTTTCCTCCCTCTCTTGCAGGCAGGAAAGCAGATGGGCGCGCGGCTGGGAAGCGTCTATTTCGCCGCGTCGCCCCGCGGTTGCGCGCGCCTGCGCCGTTCGCGCGGTTGGGGTCGGGTCGGGATCTCCTTGAGCAGACCGCCCACCCCCATCGCCGCGATCTCGGCATCGCCGACGGGCACGCCGCAGGCCACGCGCTCCAGCACCCAGTCGGCACCGTTGAGCGCGGGCGACCGCGCGCAGCCCGGCAGGCCGATCACCTCCGCCCCGTCCAGCGTGCCCAGAAACAGCAGGTTGCCCGGATCGACCGGCATGCCGAAGCGGGTCAGCCGCCCGCCCGCCGCCACCAGCGCCGCCGGTCCCACGTCGCGGATATCCGAGGTCGCCGAGGCGGTCAGCACCAGCCGCAGCGGCGCGCGGCATCCGGCCAGCGCGGCCCGCAGGGTCTCGGCCGTATGGGGCACGCGGTGGATGGCATAGGCGATCCCCAGCCGGTCCAGCCGCATCGCGACGGCCTCGGCCCCGTCCGCCGCACCGTCGAGCTCGGTCACGATCAGGTCGGCCCGCGGCACGACCGGCCGGGCGAGCGACAGCGCCCCCCGTCCCGCGGCGCAGGCCCGATCCAGCGCGGCCCCGTCCACGGCGTAGGCGATGATCTTCACCGTCGCGGCCATCATGCCCGCGGTCACGCGCTGCCATTCCGGCAGGGTCGCCACCGTGATCGTCGGGTCGACCGCGTTCGCCGCTGCGATCTTCTCCGCATCGACGCGCAGGATGCCCGGCCCCTCCGCATGCAGGTTGGCCCGTCCGGTGAAGGCCTCGCGCAGCTCCAGCCCGTCGCCGCAGATCGCGGCGGCCAGGCGCGCGGCGGCCGGGTTCTCGCCCACGTCGCCCGGCTCCAGCCGGGCGGCGATCACCTCGGACAGGCCGGCCGCCCGCAGCCGCGCCACCGCCCCTGCGTCGAGGACCGTGCCCTTGCGCAGCCGCCCCTCCGGCGTGGCGACGGAATGCGCCAGCACCGCACCCTCCGCCTCGGCCAGCGGGGTCGGTCCGAATTTCATGGCTTCCGCAGCGCCTGCGTCATCGCGGCCAGGATCGCCACGGCGATCTCGCCGGGGCTTTGCGCCCCGATGTCGAGCCCCACCGGCGCGTCGATCCGCGCGATGGCCTCGGGCGAGAGCCCCGTCTCCTGCAACCGGGCGACGCGCTTGGCATGGGTGCGGGTCGAGCCCAGCGCGCCCACGTAGAAGGCCGGGCTGTCCAGCGCGATCCGCAGCGCGGGGTCGTCGAGCTTGGGGTCATGGGTCAGCAGCACCACCGCCGAGCGCGCGTCGGGCGCAAAGGCTGCCATGGCCTCGTCGGGCCAGTCATGGACCAGCCGCGTCTCCGGGAAGCGGTCGGCCGACGCGAAGGCCTCGCGCGGGTCGATCACCATCGGCGCATAACCCGCGAGCCGCGCCATCGGCACCAGCGCCTGCGCAATATGCACCCCGCCCACGACGGCCAGCCGCAGGGGCGGCGCGTGAAGGGTCACGAAGGTCCGGCCATCGGGCTCGAAGCCCGAGCGGTCCTCGCGCAGGCGGGCGCCCAGGTCGGACGCGTCGATCAGGGCGGTCGCCCCGTCCTCGACATTCGCGGCCTGTCCGACCGCCTCGTGGCGCACGCGCCGCGCGACCAGCTCCTCCAGCAGCTCGGGCGGCAGCGTCCCGCCCACGGGCTCGAGCAGGATGCGGATCGTGCCGCCGCAGGCCAGGCCCACGGCGAAAGCCTCGTCGTCGCTGACGCCGTATTCCAGCACGCGGTGCTTGCGGTCGCCCATCGCGTCCAGCGCCTCGGCCACAACGGCGCCCTCGACGCAGCCGCCCGAAACCGAACCGACGAGCTCGGCATCCTCCGAGATCGCGAGCTGACTGCCGCGCGGACGCGGCGCGCTGCCCCAGGTCTCGATCACCGTGGCCAGCGCCGCGCCCTTTCCGGCGCGGTGCCATTCCAGCGCGGCGCGCGGCGCATCGTCGAGTCGCTGCATGGATCACCTCCGGCCCGAAGGGTGCGGCCGGTGCGCGGCGGGTTCAAGGGCGAACCGCCGCGGCCCCCACCGCGTTACGCTGGGCCCATGCCGACACAGGAGAGTACAATGGCCGTCAAGCTGAACGATGCGGGGCTGCAGCATGCCCGCGAGCTGATCGACGCGAACCACTACGTCAAAGACAGCGACTGGGGCGAGGTGCAGCCCGGCCCGGACGCGGAGAACGCCAAAATCGACCGCGACGGCTACGATGGGTTCGGCGAATGGCACCTGGCAATCGACACGGAGGAGAGCGAGGGGACCAAGGGCCGCTTCAAGTTCGTCTTCGGCGATTTCGACCGACTGCACCGCAGCGCGCTGATCGCCTGCAAGCAGCGCGCGGGCGAATGGGGCTACGACGACGTGCTCGCCGCCGCGGACGACCTGCTGGCGAAGATCCCCGATCCGAACGCCTGAACGACGAACGGCCCGCCCCCTTCCGGGGACGGGCCGCGTCGTGAGAGGTCCCGCGCGTCAGTTGGCGGCGGCGGTCTGCAGCAGGTTGGTGATGCGGCGCACCGTGGCGCGGCGGTTGGCCCGCTCGTCGCCCTGCGTGTTCACCTTCAGGAACCGCTCGCCATAGCCCTGGACGACCATGTTCTCGACGGGGACGCCGAAATACTCGTTCAGCGCCAGCGCCAGCGTCTCCGCGCGGCGGTCCGAGAGGGCGAGGTTGTAGGCCGCGTCGCCCACCGCATCCGTGTGACCCTCGACGAGGAAGACCTCGCGCGGGTTGTCGCGGATGGCATCCAGCACCTCGCGGGCGAGACCGGTCAGGTTCTCCGCCTGCTCGGGCGCAATGGCCGCGGAGCCGGAGGCGAAGGTGACCGTGTCCACCTCGAAGGCCGGCGCCAGGGCGCGCACCTCGGCGATGTTGCGCACCTGCGCGAGGCTGAAGCGGCGATCCAGTTCGGCCTCGCGCGCCAGGGCGGCGCGCAGGGCGTCGTCGGTTCCGGTGCGGGTCGAGGGCGTCACGATCGGGGCCGGCGGCAGGGTCGCGACGTCGACCGGCTCGAAGGCGGCCGTGTCGTCGATCAGGATCACCTCGGAGCCGTCCGGCTGGATCAGAGTGCGGCGCAGGACGCGAAGCGAAGCGTCGCGCACGGTCACGACACGGCTGCCATCCTCGCGCGAGACGATGGTACGGGTCGAGCCGTCGTTGAAGGTCTCGGTCCGCACGTTCGAGCCGGCCTGACGCAGCAGCGCGTCATCGTCCTTGAGGACCTGCAGGGCGCCGTCGTCGCGCTGCACCACGACACGGTCGCCCGAGTTCGAGACGACGCGGGCGCGGTTGTTGAGGATCGTGCCGACGGCCAGGACGCCGAGGGCGCCCAGCGCGAATTTCTCGGCATTGCTGAGGCCCGACTCCTCCTGCGCGGCGGGGGCGGTGACCACGGCGCGGGTCGCGAAGTCTTCGTCCGAGGTGCGGACGTCTTCGGCGGTGAGCGTCTGCTCCTGCACGGCGACGCCCTCCTGCGGCTCCTCCTCCATCGGCGCGGCGGCGGCCGCGGCCGTGGTGGCGGCGGACCCCTCCTCCTCCGGGATGTCGAGCGCGCCCAGTGCGGCGGCGACGTCGGAGCGGGCCTCTTCCTGCTCGGCGGTCAGCTCGGGCTCGGGCTGGGCCGCGATCTCCTCGGCGATGGCGCTTTCGAGAACCGTCTCAACATCGGCCGCTTCCGGCGCCTCGGCGGTCTCGGGCGCGGCCGGGGCGGCGGGTTCGACCGCGGGCTCCTCGGTCGCGACCTCCTCGGCGGGCACGACGACCGGATCGGCGGCGGGCTCCTCGGCGATCTCCTCGACGGCCTGGTCGACCGGCTCGTCGGAGACGATCACGGCCTCCTCGGTTTCGGTCTCGGTGGCGAGGGGCGCCTCGGTGGCCATGTCGGCATCGGTCTCGGGCGCGGCCTCGGCCTCGGTGGCGACTTCGGCCTCCGGTTCGGCTTCGGCTTCGACGTCGGCCTCGGTGGCGACCTCGGCCTCCGGTTCGGCCTCGGCTTCGGCGGCTGGCGCCTCCTCCGCTTCTTCCTCGAGTGCTTCCCGCAGCGCCTCGGCGCCGTCCTCGACGCCGTCCTGCAGGAGCGTGGTCGCCGGATCGACAACGCCGTCATCGGCATTCTCGGCGCCCTCGATCAGCTGTTCGGCCGAGGTGTCAGGCAGGTTCTCGGTGACGCTTTCGATCACGGCCGAGTCGGCCCCGGCGGTGACGCCCGTCTGGGTCGCGACCTCGCCGTCGGAATCCTCGGGCACGAGGTCGGCGCCGACGCCGCCCTCGGTCTGGCCGGTGGCGATGGGCTCTTCGGGGGCGGGCTGGTCGAGGCCCAGCGTCTCCTCGACCTCGTCACCCGCGCCGGCGGCGCGGCCTTCGCCGGCGCCGGTGAAGCGCTGGATCCGCAGATCCTCCTCCGTAGCTTCGATCCCGGCCGCGGCCAGCGCGCCGACATAGCATTCGAGTTGCGAGGGCGGGTTGTTGAACTCGGCCACGCAATCGGCGGCGATCTGGTCGCGCGCGGCATCCTGCGCGAAGGCGGGCACCAAGGGCGGCAGGACCAGCGCGGCGCTGGCGACGAGAGCGGTGGTCGAACGGAAGGAACGGCGCATCGAGGCCTCCTGAAGGTGTGTGCGATTGCCCGGACAAACCCACGGTTCGAAGCGATGTTCCAGTCGCGGGGTGCGTTATCGGATAGCGCGGGCCCCGCGATGGGCGGGCTATCGCCTAGCCGCGGCGTCGCGCAGCCGCGCCAAGTCGCCCGGATCGTCGGGCCGCGACAGGACGGCGGCCAGATCCTCAAGCGCGGCGATCGAATGGCCCGCGCGGAAGGCGTCGACATGGGGCAGGAGCGCCCGGATTCCGGCGGCCTTGGGGGCGAAGCCGTCGAATCGCAAAAGCGGGTTGAGCCAGATGACGCGCCGAGCGCTCAGGTGCAGGCGACGCGCCTCGAAGGCCAGCCGGTCCGGGTCGCCGCGGTCCAGCCCGTCGGTGACCAGTAGCACGATGGCCCCCTGCCCCAGCACGCGGCGCGACCAGTCGCGGTTGAAGGCGTGCAGCGCGTCGCCGATCTCGCGTCCCGCCCTCCCAGTCCTGCGCCTCGGCCCCGGCGGCGGCCAGCGCGGCATCGACGTCGCGGGTCCGCAGGTGGCGCGTGATGTTGGTGAGCCGCGTGCCGAATGTGAAGCCGTGGACCTGTGCCCAGCCCTGCCCCTCGCGGTTGGCCACGGCGTGCAGGAAATGCAGCAGCGCGCGCGAATAGGCGGACATCGAGCCCGAGATGTCGCAAAGCGCCACCAGGTTCGGCCAGCGGGTCCGGGGCCGCGCGCGGCGCAGCGTCATGAGCTCGCCCTTGCGCAAGGCGGCCCGCAGCGTCGCGCGGCGGTCGATGCGGCCGCGCGGACTGCCCTCGGACCGGCGGCTGGGCAGCGGGTCGACGGGCAGCCTGAGCCGCGCAAGCATGCGCTTCGCTTCGGCCATCTCGGCATTCGACATCTGCTCGAAATCGAGGGTGCGGAGGCGTTCCCGGCCCGAGGCGGTGGCGGAGGCGTCGATCTCCAGCTCCTCGGCGGGCTCGGCCGTCTCGCCCTCGGGCTCGGGCAGTTGCGCCTGGTCGAGCAGCGCCTCGGCGGCGCGTTTCTCGGCCGGCTTCGCGCGCCGCTCCTCCTGCACGCCGCGCACGGTGGGCGTGAGCAGCCCCATCATGTGCTCCAGGTAGCGCGGGTCGCGCCAGTAGAGACGGAAGAGCTGCGCGAAGGTCGCGCGATGTTCGGGGCGCTGGACGAAGACCGAGTGCAGCGTGTGGAAGAAATCGGTGCGGTCGGTGAAGCCCGCGGCGGCCACCGCGCGCGCCGCCAGCAGGACCCGGTCCGCCCCCGCCGGCACGCCCGCCCGGCGCAGGGCGGCGGCGAAATGCGCGATATTGCCCGCGAGCTTGGGGTCGTCGGGCAGGTCGAGGGGGGCGATCTCGGACATCGGTCAGCCGGCCGGCGCGCCAGCGAGGAAACGATCGACGCGGTCCAGCATCTGCCGTTCGCGCCCGGGTGCTGCGAAGGCGACCAGCTTCCGATCGCGGATCATCATGCTCACCCCCGGTTCGTCTTCCTCCTGCGTCAGCGGGCGATCCGCCTCCGGCCGCAGGGCAGGCTCGGTCGCAATATCGACCGTGACCTGGAGGCCGGGATTGTCGCAGCTTTCGATGGTGAAGCCGTAGCGATGCTCCCACGCCCCATCGCAGCGCGCCGCGTACCAGCGCAGCAGGCCCTCGATCACGCCAGCTCCGCCCGCACCTCGTCGAGGATGCGCTTGGCCTCCGAGCCCTGCAGCTTCTGGATGTCGTCCTGATATTTCAGCAGCGCGCCCAGCGTGTCGGCGATGACCTCGGGGCTGAGCTCGATCATGTCGAGCGCCAGCAGGCATTTCGCCCAATCGAGCGTCTCGGCCACGCCCGGTTTCTTGAACAGGTCCTCGGTGCGCAGCGCCTGGACGAAGGCCACGACCTCGCGGCTGAGCGCCTCCGTCGCTTCCGGCGCGCGCGCGGCGAGGATCTCCATCTCGCGATCATGGGTCGGATAGTCGACCCAGTGGTAGAGGCAGCGGCGCTTGAGCGCGTCATGCACCTCGCGCGTGCGGTTCGAGGTCAGGATGACGATCGGCGGCTCGGGCGCCTTGACGGTCCCGGTCTCGGGGATCGTGACCTGATAGTCGGACAGCGCCTCCAGCAGAAAGGCCTCGAAGGGCGCGTCGGTGCGGTCGATCTCGTCGATGAGCAGGACCGGCGGCCCGGCCGGGTCGGGGCGCATCGCCTCGAGAAGCGGGCGGGCGATGAGGAACTGGTCCGAGAACAGGTCCGGCGGCGCCTCGTGCGTGACCTCGGCGCGGCGGATCGCGACCATCTGGGCGGCGAAGTTCCATTCGTAGACGGCCGAGGCCGCGTCCAGCCCCTCGTAGCATTGCAGCCGGATCAGCCGGCGCCCGAGGCTGGCGGCGATGGCCTTGGCGATCTCGGTCTTGCCGGTCCCCGCCTCGCCCTCGAGGAAGAGGGGGCGTTGTAGCTTGAGCGCGAGGAACACGACCGTCGCGAGCGCGCGGCCGCAGACGTAGTTCTGTCGGGCCAGCGCGGCCTGGACGTCGTCGATGCTTTCCATGCCGGGCATGGGGCATGAGCGGTGGGTCGGGGTCAAGCGGAGCCCGCCCCCACGAAAAAGGGGCCGCCCCGTCTCCGGGACGACCCCTCGGGCCCGCGGTGCGGCGCGCGGGCCTAGGCCGTCACGACTCGTTGGCGCTGTCCTTGCCGGCTTCGATCGAGATGAAGACCTCGACCTCGTCCGAGACGAAGGGCGCGAACATGCCGGCGTCGAAATCCGAGCGCAGCAGGGTCGTCGTCGCATCGAAGCCCAGCCAGGGCTTGTTCTCCATCGGGTGATCGGCCTGCTGGTTCAGCGTGGTGTCGAGCACGACGGATTTCGTGATTCCGTTCAGCGTCAGGTCGCCGGTGATGAGCGCGGTATTCTCGCCCGTCACCTCGATGCCGGTCGAGTTGAAGGTCACCGTCTCGTTGGCGGCGGCGTCGAGGAAGTCCGGCGACGTGAAATGCGCGTCCCGCTGTTCCCAGCCGGTGAACATCATCGTGACCGGCATCGAGACCTGGACCGAGGACGCGGCGGGGTTCTCGGCGTCGAACAGGATCTCGCCCTCGAAGCCGGAGAACATGCCGTAGGTCGTCGAGAACCCGAGGTGGTTGTAGTTGAAGACGATCTGGCTGTGGCTCGGGTCGAGGCTGTAGGCCTCGGGCGCGGCGAGCGCGGGCGCGGCGGCAAGAATGGCGGCGGCGGTCAGGCTGGTTCGGAACATTGGCGTCCTCCGTGTTGAGACGGGAGGAAAGATCGTCCGATCCGCGGCCGAGGAAAGATCGCTGCGCCAACAGAAGCTGTGCGCCGTCGCACCGATTGCGCGGATTTGTCGCCCACTTCTGCGTCACGGCGCCGCATTGCCCCTCGCGAAAAAGTCCCCCGGCGGTCCGGAACAAACCGCCGGGGGGGCTGCGTTTCGGTGGCACCTGCAAACAAGGAGGAGACATTTTATGCTCCGTATTCTGACCACTACCGCCTTTGCCGCCCTGATCGCGACCCCGGTTTTCGCGACCTCGCACGTGTCGTCGGAAGGCGACGGCACCATGGGCGAGAGCGACACGACCGCCGCGATGACCGACAGCGGCTCGGATGCCGCGATGGACGACACCGCGACGGCCAACATGGACGAGCTGATCCGCACCCGCGACATCACCGGCGGGCCGATCTACTCGGTCGCCGCCGCCTATGACGAAGGCAGCTGGATGTCCGGGGACACCATGGCCTACGGCTACGAGAACATGGGCTACGGCACCGACTACGCGCAGATCGGCGAGATCGAGGACATCGTGCTCGACATGTCCGGCCAGATGATCGGCATCGTCGCCGAGATCGGCGGCTTCCTCGATATCGGCGACAAGCACGTGATGCTGCCGGTCGAGGACGTGCGCCTCGTGGCCGTCGACGACGCGACCTACAGCTTCGTGACGCGCAAGACCGAGGAAGAGCTGGAAGCGCTCCCCGCGGTGGACGAAGCCTGGTTCGACTGAGCCCGGCGAGAAATGCGACGAAAGGGGGCCTTCGCGGCCCCCTTTTTTCGTCGTCAGCCATGATGTCCGGCCCGATGTCCGGCCGCGCTTGCGCCGGGGCGCGAAATCGCTATACCCCGCCCATCCCGCCAATCGCTTGTCTGCGTGGCCTCTCGTGTCCGGGCGGCGGGTTCCAGTCCGGGCTATGAAACACGCGCTAGAAAACAGGAGCACACATGCCGCTCTACGAGCATGTCATGATCGCGCGTCAGGATCTGTCCAACGCGCAAGCCGAAGGCCTTGTCGAACATTTCAGCACCGTCCTCGCGGATAACGGCGGCACCGTCGTCGAGAGCGAGTACTGGGGCGTCAAGACGATGGCCTACAAGATCAACAAGAACCGCAAGGGCCATTACGCCTTCCTGCGCACCGACGCCCCGTCGGATGCCGTGCAGGAGATGGAGCGCCTCGCCCGCCTGCATGACGACGTCATGCGCGTGCTGACCGTCAAGGTCGACGCCCACGAGGAAGGCCCCTCGATCCAGATGCAGAAGCGCGACGAGCGGGATACCCGCCGCGAACGTCGATAAGGAGACCGGACAATGGCTGCGAAACCCTTCTTCCGCCGTCGCAAGACCGATCCCTTCGAGGGCCCGAACGCCCCCAAGATCGACTACAAGGACACTCGTCTGCTGCAGCGCTACGTCAGCGAGCGCGGCAAGATCGTGCCCGCGCGCATCACCGCCGTCTCGGCCAAGAACCAGCGCCGCCTCGCCAAGGCGATCAAGCGCGCGCGGTTCCTGGCCCTGCTGCCCTACGCCGTGAAGTGAGGAGAGCATCATGCAACTGATCCTTCTGGAACGCGTGGCCAAGCTCGGCCAGATGGGCGACGTCGTCGACGTCAAGCCCGGCTATGCCCGCAACTTCCTGCTGCCGCAGGGCAAGGCGCTGACCGCGTCCGAGGCGAACATCGCCGCCTTCGAGGGCCGCAAGTCGCAACTCGAAGCCGACAACCTGGAGTCGAAGAAGGAGGCCGACGCGATGGCCGCCCGCCTCGACGGCCAGCAGTTCGTCATCATCCGCCAGGCCTCCGACTCCGGCTCGCTCTACGGCTCGGTCACCACGCGTGACGCCGCCGAGGCCGCGACCGAGGCGGGCTTCACGCTGGATCGCCGCCAGGTGGCCCTGCAGAACCCGATCAAGGAACTGGGCCTGCACAGCGTCACGGTCGTGCTGCACCCCGAGGTCGAGCTCGAGATCGAACTGAACGTCGCCCGCTCGCCCGAAGAGGCCGAGCTTCAGGCTGCCGGCAAGTCGATCCAGGAACTGGCCGCCGAGGAAGAGGCCGCCGCCGAGTTCGAGATCGCCGAGCTGTTCGACGATATCGGCTCCGCCGCGAACGATCTGGGCGACGAGGACACGGGCCCCGTGGAGACGCCCGAGAGCGAAGGCTCCGACGAGGAGCAGCCGCAGAGCTGATCGCGCGTCGCGACCAGACGACAGGAAAGGGCCGCCCCGATCGGGCGGCCCTTTTCGTTGCGGCCCCGATCAGCGCAGGCGCGACGCGAAGCGCTCGCGCAGGACGTTCTTCTTTACCTTCCCCATCGTATTGCGCGGCAGGGCATCGGCGATCTCGTAATGCGCCGGATGCTTGAACCGCGCCAGCCGCGCGCCGACCACGGCACGCACGGCGTCGAGATCCGGAAGCCCCTCCGCGGACGGCACGAGGACGGCGACCGGCGCTTCCCCGAAATCGGGATGCGGGACGCCCACCACGGCCGATTCCAGCACGCCAGCGCAGTCGTCCAGGATGGCCTCCACCTCCTTGGGATAGATGTTGAAGCCGCCCGAGATGATCAGGTCCTTCGCACGCCCGACGATGGTGACGTAGCCGTCGCCATCCCGCTGGCCCAGATCGCCGGTGGTGAACCAGCCGTCGGGCGACAGCTCCTCGGCGGTCTTGTCGGGCATGTTCCAATAGCCCTGGAAGACGTTCGGCCCCCGTACCTCGATCATCCCGGTCTCGCCCGTGGCCACGGGCGCGCCATCCGCGACGATCCGCAATTCCACGCCCGGCAGCGGCGGGCCGACCGTCCCCGCCCGCCGGTCGCCGTCATAGGGGTTCGACGTGTTCATGTTCGTCTCGGTCATGCCGTAGCGTTCGAGGATGCGATGCCCCGTGCGGGCCTCGAACGCGCGATGCGTCTCGGCCAGGAGCGGCGCGGAGCCCGACACGAAGAGCCGCATCTGCCCCGCCAGCGCCCGGTCGAAACGGGCATCGTCCAGAAGGCGCGTGTAGAAGGTCGGCACCCCCATCATCGCCGTGGCCCGCGGCAGGTGGACGAGCATCGCGTCGCGGTCGAATTTCGGCAGAAGGATCATCGCGCCGCCCGCGACCAGGGTGACATTCGTCGCGACGAAGAGGCCATGCGTGTGAAAGATCGGCAGCGCGTGCAGCAGCACGTCGTCTGCGGTGAAGCGCCAAGCCTCGGCCAGGACCCGCGCGTTCGACAGCAGGTTGTCCTGCGACAGCATCGCCCCCTTCGACCGCCCCGTCGTGCCCGAGGTGTAGAGCAGCGCCGCGAGATCGCTCCCTTGACGGACGGCGGGTTCATGTACGGCCGGGGCCTGGGCCGCGGCCTCGGCCAGCGTCCCGCGGCCATCCGCCGACAGCGTGTCGAGACCCGCGCCGCAGCGCGCGGCGATCGGCGCGCTGGCCTCCGCCCGCGCCGGGTCGCAGATCAGCAGCCGCGCACCGCTGTCGGATACGAAATAGGCGACCTCCTCGCCGGTATAGGCCGGATTCAGCGGCAGGAAGACGACGCCTGCGCGGATGCAGGCGAAGACGAGCGCCAGCGCCTCGGCGGATTTCTCGACCTGCAGCGCCAGCCGGTCGCCGGGATGCAATCCCCGCGCGCCCAGAGCATTGGCGAAGCGCGCGGTCATCCGCTCGAAGACGCGATAGGAGATCGTCCGGCCATCGGGCAGGTGCAGGAAGACCGCATCCCGCGCGGCGTGGCGTCCGACAAGGGCATCATGGAGCGGGTTCATGGCATCGATCCTGCGGCGGCGCCGGCGGGCCCGCCGGCAGGGCGGACGTTGCCCCGATTGGGCCGAGGCGGACAATCCCCAAACCGGACCTCGGCCGCCGTCGCATGACAGCCGCCCGCGACGCCCTAGCTTTCCGTCTATCGCAACGATTTCCGGAGCCTGCATTCCATGCGAACCCTCACATTGCCGATCCTCGCCGCGCTGCTGCCCATGGCGGCCGCCGCCCAGACCCACAGCTGGGGCGAACGCAACACCGACTTCCCGCCGGTCTTTCCCGAGCAGTTCCGCGCGCCGCTGACCGATTCCGGCGTCGCGCTGAAGACCGAAGTTTTGGCCGGCGACCTCGTCCACCCCTGGGGCATCGCGACCCTGCCCGACGGCCAGGGCTGGCTGGTGACCGAGCGCGCGGGCCGGATGCGCCATATCGCGCCCGACGGCACCGTCTCGGACCCGGTCGCCGGCACGCCCGACGTCCTGGCCGAGAGCCAGGGCGGCCTGCTCGACGTGGCGCTCGGGCCGACCTTCGCCGAGGATCGCGTGATCTACGTCACCTATGCCAAGCCCGTCGAGGGCGGCAGCGCGACGGCGGCGGCGAAGATGGTGCTGGCCGAGGATCTGGCCTCCGTCTCGGAGGTGCAGGACATCTTCGTGCAGGAGCCGGCCTCGCCCACGCCGATGCATTACGGCAGCCGGATCGTCTTCCTGCCCGACGGCACCGCGGCCATCACAACCGGCGAGCACAGCCGCGACGAGGAGCGGCCCTTCGCCCAGGATCTCGACAAGACCTATGGCAAGGTGGTGCGCGTCAATCTCGACGGCACCACGCCCACGGACAATCCCTATGTTGGGCAGGAGGGCGTGATCGACACGATCTGGTCCTACGGCCATCGCAACATCCAGGGCGCGGCGCTCGACGCGGAGGGCACGCTCTGGACGATCGAGCACGGGCCACAGGGCGGCGACGAGCTCAACCGGCCCGAGCCGGGCGCAAATTACGGCTGGCCGGTGATCTCCTACGGCAAGCGCTACGATTTCCGCGAGGCCGATCCGGGCGGGCCGATCGGTATCGGCCAGGCCGTGGAGGAGGGCATGGAGCAGCCAGTCTATTTCTGGGATCCGGTCATCGCGCCGGGCGGCATGGCCTTCCATTCCGGCGAGACCTTCGCGGACTGGAACGGCGACATCCTGTCGAGCTCGCTCCGGCCCGGCGGCGTCGTGCGCCTGTCGCTCAACGACGCGGGCCTCGTCGTCGAGGAGGAGCGGCTGCTGATGGATCTGGGCCGCGTCCGCGACGTCGAGATCCAGCCCGATGGCAGCTTCATCGTGCTGACCGATTTCGAAGACGGCGAAGTGATCCACGTGACCCCGGCCGACTGAACCGGGGCCCGAGACGCGAAAGGGGCGCCCGCGGGCGCCCCTTTTTTATGGCCTGACGGCGGCGACGTTCAGACGTCTTCGAGCTTCTCCAGCTCGGCCTGCAGCTCGTCCTTGCTGATCGGCTTGTCCGTCACCTTGGCGCGGTCGAGGATCAGGTCGATCACCTTGTCCTCGAAAAGCGGCGCACGGATCTGCTGCTGCGCCTGCTGGTTCTGCTGGATGAACTGGAAGAACTCGCGCTCCTGGCCCGGGTATTGGCGGGCCTGAGTCATGATCGCCTGGGTCATCTCGGCATCGGTGACCTGCACCTCTTCCTTCTGGCCCAGCTCGGCCAGCAGCAGGCCCAGGCGCACGCGGCGCTCGGCCAGCTTCATGTGCTCCTCGTTCGGCTCGATCTTGTCGTGGTCGTGGCCCTGCACCTCGGGGTGCTCCTCGTGCCAGAGCTGGTGCGCGATCTGCTGGGCCTCGGCCTCGACGAGGCTCGGGGGCAGGTCGAAGGTGACCAGCTCGTCGAGCTTGTCGAGAAGCTGGCGCTTCACGATCTGGCGCGCGGCGCCCTGGTACTCGGCGCCCAGGCGCTCCTTGATCTGGCCCTTCAGCCCCTCGAGATCCTCGGCACCGAACTGCTTGGCCATCTCGTCGTCGATCTTGGCGTCGGCCGGCTTCTTCACTTCCTTGATGGTGCAGTCGAAGGTCGCGGCCTTCCCGGCCAGGTGCTCGGCCTGGTATTCCTCGGGGAAGGAGACCTCGACGGCCTTCTCCTCGCCGGCCTTCACGCCGACGAGCTGCTCCTCGAAGCCGGGGATGAAGGAGTTCGAACCCAGCACCAGCGGGTAATCCTCGGCCGCGCCGCCCTCGAAGGGCTCGCCATCGACCTTGCCGACGAAATCCATCACGACCTGGTCGCCATCCTTGGCCGCGCCCTTCTTGGTCTCGAAGGTCTGCGCGTTCTTGGCGAGGCTCTCGAGCGCGTCCTGCACGTCGGCCTCGGCGGGCTCGACGACCGGGCGTTCGATGGCGACGCCGGAGAAATCGACATCCGGCACGTCGGGCAGCGCCTCGTAGGACATGGCGACCTCGACATCGTCGCCGGGCTTCCAGTCCTCGTTGGTCATCTCGACCTTCGGCTGCATGGCCGGGCGGTCGCCCGACTCCTCGAAATGCTTCGTCATGGCGCCGTCGATGCTTTCCTGCATCGCCTCGCCCATCAGGCGGTCGCCGAACTGCTTGCGCAGAAGCGCCATCGGCACCTTGCCCTTGCGGAAGCCCTTCATCTCGATCCCGGGCTGCGCCTCGGTCAGCTTCTCGTGGACCTTGGCGTCGAGATCGGCGGCGGGAACCTTGATGGTGTAGCCGCGCTTGAGGCCGTCGTTCAGGGTCTCGGTCACCTGCATGGGATCATCCTTGTCTGTCTGGCCGGCGCCGCCCGCGTCAGGGCCGCGCCCGCATATGCGAGAACCCCGCGCCCAAGGGCGGGGTGGAAATTCGTGCGCCTGTCTATGGACGGCCCGGAGGGGGCGCAAGCGGATTCCCGGCCCCGGCCCGGGCTCGGCCCCGCGCGGCCGGGGAGGCCCCGCCGGGCGGGCGGGCACCAGGCCGGAAGCGTGCCATGCCGCGCGGTCCGATGGGGTCCGGGGACGCGACTGCTTCGAACCGTCGCGGGGGTGGTCTGGGCGGCGGAAGCGCCGTCCCGCCCGGTCCGTTTTCCGCGAAAGCGCCCTCGATACCGCAGCACTGCCGCCCCGGCGCCGCGCGATCCCTCATGTCCGGCCCGCGTCTGTCAAACGCGCGATCCCCAGTGCGAACACGGCGTGAGGCATTCCTGGAAGTTTTGGGGCCTTCCGGCGGCCATCGGCACGCGCATCGCCAGTATGCGCGCCCGGCCCCGGTGCCACAGCCGTCACATCACGATCCCGCCCTAATGCATCGCACGCGCACCGGCCTTTCAGGAGCGACGCGGGAACCGGCTGGCCCGAAGGGACCCTGCCCGGCCAGCCGCTAGTAGATGTAACGGATCTGTTCGGCCCAGTAGCGTTCCACCCGGCGCAGGGTGGACACGATCTCGATCAGGCCCGCGTCGGAGAGCACGCCGGTGTGCCGGATCCCCTCGGCATGGCGCGAGAAGAGCTCCGCCACCGCGTCGCGCACCTCGCGTCCCTTGGCCGTCAGCCGCACGCGCACGGCGCGGCGGTCGATCTCGCAGCGCTCGTGATGCATGTAGCCCATCTCGACCAGCTTCTTGAGATTGTAGCTTACATTCGAGCCCTGGTAGTAGCCGCGGGTCTTCAGCTCGCCCGCGGTGACCTCGTTGTCGCCGATATTGAACAGCAGCAGGCCCTGCACGGCGTTGATCTCGAGGAGGCCCAACCGCTCGAACTCGTCCTTGATGACGTCGAGCAGCAGGCGGTGCAGCCGCTCGACGAGGGTGAGCGCGTCGAGATAGCCGGACATGAAATCCGGCGTGCTTCGGGGCGTGAATTTTTCGAGGCGGCTCATGGCGGTCTTTCCGGCTGCTCTGCTTGGCTCCGGGTCATGCCGTCAATTCGCGAATTTTCCGTTAAGACTCGGCCCGGACCGCCGTCATTGCGCAGTCCCGGGAACGCGATGCGCCAATTCCCGGATCAGCGGCGCGAAACGCGGCGGGGGGGCGGCCTGCCCGGTCACCCAGGCGAAGAGATCCTGGTCGTTCTCGCCCAGCAACGCCTCGAAGAGATCGAGCCCCTCCGCGCTCAGCCCGGCGAGGCGGTCATTCGCGTAACCGCCGAGGATCAGGTCCATTTCCTTGATGCCGCGCCGCCAGGCACGGATCCGCATGCGCTTGACGCGGGGCTCTTCGGTCATGCCTCGTCTCCGAGCCGGCTGCGCAGCCGGCCTTCCAGCAGCGCAAGGCGGTCGGTGAGGCGGGCCGCCTCCCGGCGCAGGCGCGCGACCTCGCCCAGAAGCTCGTCATCGGTCTGCTCGGTCGAGAGCGTGACCGCCGGGCCCTCGCCGGTGCCCGTCATCAACCAGACGAGCGACACGTTCAGCACGCCCGACAGCATCGACACGCGGTTGGCGCGCGGCTCGGCGCGGTCCTCCTCCCAGGCGCGGATGGTCTTGAGCTTCACCCCGAGATTCTCGGCCAGTTGCGCCTGCGTGTACCCCGCCGCGGTCCGCGCCCCCGAAAGCCGGTCCCCGAAGGTCGTCAGGTCCGGATGGTACCAATCCCGTTCCAGTGCTGCGGTGTCGGCATGCTCGTCGCTCATCTCGCGGCTCCTTGATCGCAGGTCGGGGGCACCCTAGGACGAGGGCACCTGCCCTGCCAACCGGAGCGTCCCCATGTCTGACTCGGCTTTCCTGTCCGAAACCCTAGCCCGGGTGAAGCCCTCGCCCACCATTGCCGTCACGAACATGGCGCGCGAGCTGAAAGCGCAGGGGCGCGACGTGATCGGGCTGGGCGCGGGCGAGCCGGATTTCGACACGCCGCAGAACATCAAGGACGCCGCCGTCGCGGCCATCGCGGCGGGCAAGACGAAATACACCGCCGTCGACGGTATCCCCGAGCTGAAGCAGGCGATCTGCGACAAGTTCAAGCGTGACAACGGGCTGGATTACACGCCGGCGCAGGTCAGCGTGGGCACGGGCGGCAAGCAGATCCTCTACAACGCGCTGATGGCGACGCTCAATCCCGGCGACGAGGTGGTGATCCCGGCGCCCTACTGGGTCAGCTATCCGGACATGGTCCTTCTGGCCGGCGGCACGCCGGTGCCGGTCGAGGCCGGGATCGAGACGGGCTTCAAGCTGACCCCCGAGGCGCTGGAGGCGGCGATCACGCCGAAGACCAAGTGGTTCATCTTCAACTCGCCCTCGAACCCGACGGGCGCCGGCTACACCGCGCAGGAGCTCAAGGCGCTGACCAACGTGCTGCTGGATCATCCGCATGTCTGGGTGATGACCGACGACATGTACGAGCATCTCGTCTTCGACGATTTCCGCTTTGCCACGCCCGCCGAGGTCGAGCCGCGGCTCTATAACCGCACGCTGACCTGCAACGGGGTCTCCAAGGCCTATGCGATGACCGGCTGGCGGATCGGCTATGCCGCGGGGCCCGAGAAGCTGATCGCCGCGATGCGCAAGGTGCAGTCGCAATCGACCTCGAACCCGTGCTCGATCAGCCAATGGGCCGCGGTCGAGGCGCTGAACGGGCCGCAGGACTTCCTGGAGCCCAACAACGCGCTCTTCAAGCGCCGCCGCGACCTCGTGGTCGCGGGGCTCAATGCCTGTCCCGGCCTCGATTGCCCGGTGCCGGAAGGGGCGTTCTACGTCTATCCCTCGATCGCGGGCTGCATCGGCAAGACCAGCGCCGGCGGCACGAAGATCGACGATGACGAGACCTTCGCGAAGGCGCTGCTGGAGGAAGAGGGCGTGGCTGTCGTCTTCGGCGCGGCCTTCGGTCTGAGCCCGCATTTCCGCGTCAGCTACGCCACGTCAGAAGACCAGCTGAGCGCGGCCTGCGACCGCATCAAGCGCTTCTGCGAGGGGCTGAGCTGAGCATGGCGACGAAGAGCGGTCTGCCCCCCTACTACTTCCGCGTGAAGGAGAACGGGGCGCTGGTCTTCCGGGTCGACACCGAGAACCGGCAGCGGCGGCTCGAGCTCGACCAGATCGCGACGGTCAACGTCAACAACGGTCAGGTGAAGCCGCAGGGCGACACGGCGCTGACGCCCGCGGACGAGGCCGCGATTGCGGAGTGGATGGAGGCGCGCCGCGCCGAACTGGCCGCGCGCGACCTCGACGACATCCTGCGCACCGTCGATCACCTCAACCTGACCGCCCACTGGGCGCAGGCCCGCGCGACCGAGGCGCAGCTCGACGCGGTGACCGACCGGCTGCTCCTCGCGATGCACGACCTGCGGACGGTGCTGG
This sequence comes from Jannaschia sp. GRR-S6-38, assembly GCF_029853695.1. Lineage (NCBI taxonomy): Bacteria > Pseudomonadati > Pseudomonadota > Alphaproteobacteria > Rhodobacterales > Roseobacteraceae > Jannaschia > Jannaschia ovalis. Next base: position 2,669,349 of record NZ_CP122537.1, on the reverse strand, counting down.
TGCGGAAACGGGCGGACCGGGTCCTCGAGGACTGACGGCCCACCCGCGCTCCGGCGCTTAGCGGGACGGGGAGCAGCCGCCGAGATCGTCGCAGAACACGCCGGCCAGACCACCGATGATCGCGCCGCGGTCGCCGTTGCCGTTTACCGCCTTTGCGGCGCCGTAGCCCACGGCCGCGCCGACGAGGCCGCGCTCCACGTCGCTGTCGATGAAGCCGCCGGGGGCGCAGGCGGAAAGTAGGGCGGCGGACAGGGCGAGGGGCAGGATCTTTTTCATGTTCGGGTCTCCGGGATTGCCGGTCTTGGCCGGCGAGGAATGATGGGGCGCCGCGGGTCGCGGCCACCGGCACGAAAGATGCGAGGCTTGACGCTCACGCGCCCCGCAGCCGGTCGATGCCATCTGGGGCGGGCCGGGCCCGATATGCGATTTCCGGCGGGCCCGGCCCGCGTGCCATCGTCTTGCGGCGGAATGCTATCGGATGACATCGCTCGTCCCGGGCGGGCGCCGGTCGGCCCCGCGCCTTCCGCGTGACTCTGCCGCGCGGCTGCCCTAAGCCCGGCGCCATGAAAATCGCGACGTTCAACATCAACGGAATCAAGGCCCGCGCCGAGACGGTCGCCGCCTGGCTGCGCGACGAAGCCCCCGACGTGGCCGTGCTGCAGGAGATCAAGTCGACCGACGAGGCCTTCCCGCGCGAGCTGATCGAGGATGAAGGCTACGAGCTGCACACCCACGGGCAGAAGGGCTTCAACGGCGTGGCGCTGCTGTCGAAGACGCCGCTCGAGGACGTGACGCGCGGCCTGCCGGGCGACGACGCGGACGAGCAGGCGCGCTATATCGAGGGCACGGTGATCGGCGCGACGGGCGCGGTGCGGATCTGCGGGCTCTACCTGCCCAACGGCAACCCGGCGCCGGGGCCGAAATACGACTACAAGCTGGGCTGGATGGCCCGGCTGGAGGCGCGGGCGAAGGAATTGCTCGCCGCCGAGGAGCCGTTTCTGATGACCGGTGATTTCAACGTCATCCCCGAGGATCGCGACGCCCATCGCCCCGAGGCCTGGCGCAAGGACGCGCTGGCCCTGCCGCAAAGCCGCGAGGCGTTCCGCCGGATCGAGTGGCTGGGCCTGACCGAGGCGTTCCGCGCCCGCAACCAGCAGCCGGGCCAATACAGCTTCTGGGACTACCAGGGTGGGGCCTGGAATCGCGGCGACGGCATCCGGATCGACCATTTCCTGCTCTCGCCCGCCGTGGCCGACCGGATGACCGATTGCACCATCCAGGCCGAGATGCGCGGGCGCGAAAAGCCGTCCGACCACGTCCCGGTCTGGCTGACGCTCGACATCTGAGCCGCGCGCCGCGGCGCCGCAATTTCACGAAGGACATTCGACATGCGCACCGTCCCCCTCGGCCGCGACGACACCATCTCCGAGATCATGCTGGGCACGATGACCTTCGGCACGCAGACGCCGGAGGCCGACGCCCATGCCCAGATCGACATGGCGATCGACGCCGGCGTGACCTGGCTCGACACCGCCGAGATGTACCCGGTCAACCCGGTGCGCGCCGAGACCATCGGCCAGACCGAGGAGATCGTGGGCCGGTGGATCGCGCAGGGCGGGCGCGGCCGAATCCGCATCGCCACGAAGCACACCGGCGAGGGCAGCCACCCCCGCGACGGCGCCGACATCACCCCCGAGAGCATTCCGCGCGCCATCGAGGGTAGCCTCGAGCGGCTGCAATCCGAGACCATCGACCTCTACCAATTCCACTGGCCCAACCGCGACAATTATTGCTTCCGGCGCTATTGGGGCTACCGGCCCTCGGGCGACCGGGCGGCGATCGTCCAGAACCTCGCCGACTGCGTCGGCGCGCTGGAGCGCGAGATCGCGCGCGGCACGATCCGCGCCTTCGGGCCGTCGAACGATTCCTGCTGGGGCATGGACCAGTTCCTGCGCCTGGCGGGCGACGGACCGGCGCGGCCGGTGTCGCTTCAGAACGACTATTCCCTGCTGCAGCGGCAGGCGGATACCGACCTGACCGAAATGATGGTCTACGAAGAGGTCACGATGCTGGCCTATTCGCCGCTCGCCGCGGGGCTGCTGACCGGCAAGTATCAGAACGGCGCGGTGCCCGAGGGGTCGCGCAAAACGATCAACAGTGACCTCGGCGGACGCTGGACCGACCGGGTGGAGCCGGCGGTCGCCGCCTATCTGGAGCTCGCGCGGGCGCATGGCATCGACCCGGTCCACATGGCGCTGGCCTGGCTGCAGACGCGGCCCTTCGCCTGTTCGGCCATCCTGGGTGCGACGACGTCCGAGCAACTGGCGCCTGCGCTGAAGGCGCAGGATCTCGTACTGTCCGACGACCTGGTGACCGCGATCGACGCGACCCACAAGGCGCATCCCCTGCCCTATTGAGCCCGGGCCGGGCCGGCGCGGCTAGCCCGCGCTCGCGCCCAGCTTGTCGAGCCAGCGCTCCACGCGGGCGCGGTTCACGCCCATGTCGGACACGCCGAAGCGCGAGCGGCTCCAGATCAGCAGCCGCGCGCCGTCGCCATCGGGCTCGACCTTGACCGAAATCGCGTCGGGCCAGCCGATCAGGCGGGAGCGCTGGACATAGGTCACGAAGCCCTCGTCCAGCGAGCCGGCGATCGCCTCGGTGCCCGGCTCGCCCAGCGCGATCGCGTCGAGCTCGGTCGCGACGACCAGTGGCGCGCGGTCGAGGCGCACGGGCTCCATGTCGCCCCCGGGGGCCACGCGGAATTCATTCGGGTTGCCGGTGCTGGCGCCCGAAGCGGGATCGATATGCCAGCGGGCGGCCGGCATGGGTGCGGCGCGGACGCCGATGGCTGCGGCGACGGGCAGGCCCAGCGCCAGCGCGAGAAAGGTGCGTTTGATCATGTCGCGTATCTAGCCCGCCAAACGCGGCGCACCAAGGCCCACCCGCAGGATCTGAAGATCGGCGACATTCGTGCCCGTGGGCCCGGTGATCAGCAGATCTCCGGCGGCCCGGAGCGCGGGATAGCTGTCGTTGCGCGCGAGCATCGCCTCCACGTCCAGCCCTGCCGCCGCGATGCGCGCCAGCGTGCCGTCATCGACGATCGCGCCCGCCGCATCGGTGGGCCCGTCGCGCCCGTCGGTGCCGCCCGACAAGAACGCCCAAGGCGCGCCCAGATCGCGCAGGGCCAGCGCGACGCGCAGCGCCAGTTCCTGGTTGCGGCCGCCGCGCCCCTCGCCGCGCAGGACCACCGTCGTCTCCCCGCCCCAGAGCGTCAGCCCCGGCCCGCCGCGGGCCGCCTTCGCCACGCGGGCCGCCGCCGCGGCCACGTCGCCCTCCAGCGGCACGGGATCGACCCGCGCCTCGGGCGCCGCCGCCGCCATCGCCTCCAGCGACAAGGCGTTCGACCCGACCAGCCGGGTCTCGACCGGGGTGTCGGTGCGGGCCTCGCCGCGGCCAGCGCCTGGCGACAGCTCTCCGGGATCCGCATCCAGAGGCCCGCCTCCTCGAGCAGGCGGCGCGCCGCGGCCGGGTCGCCCAGCGGCGGCACAACCGGACCCGACGCGATGGCGGCGAGGTCGTCGCCCACCACGTCCGACAGGATCAGCGCCGTGGCCTCCGCCGGCGCGATGGCGCGCGCGAGCCCCCCGCCCTTCAGCCGGCTCAGGTTCTGGCGCACCAAGTTCATCGCCCGGATGTCGAGGCCCGCGCCGAGCAGCAGGCGCGACACTTCCGCCTTCTCGGCCAGCGTCACGCCCGGCAAGGGCGCGACCGCCAGCGCGGAGCCGCCGCCGGATATGAGGACGAGCGCGCGCTGCCCCGCGCCCAGCGCCTCGGCCGCGGCCAGCAGCGCCGCGCCGCCTTCCGCCGAGCCCGCATCGGGGATCGGATGCCCGCCCGCGATGACGCGTGCGCCGAGCAGCTCCGCCGCGTTCTCGGGATTGGTTACGACGATGCAGGGCGTGCCCGGAAACCGCGCGAGCGCGGGGCGCGCCATCGCGATCGCGGCCTTGCCCAGCGCCAGGATCAGGTCCGGCGCCGCGCCGGGCAGCGCAGCCGTCACCGCGGGACCCGGCATGGCCCGGGCCACCCCGGCCTCGAAGATCTCGCGCAGCCCGTCGCGCATGGCGCCCCTCCGTCGGGTCGACCGGGCGAGCCGCCGGGCTGCCCGAATTTCGCCCGGATCGCGTGGAGAGTGGTGCGGGTGAAGGGACTCGAACCCCCACGCCTCGCGGCGCCAGAACCTAAATCTGGTGCGTCTACCAGTTCCGCCACACCCGCTCCGGGGGCTGCTCTAGCATTCCGTCCGCCGACCCGGAAGGCCCCGAAGAGTCCCCGCGTCCGTCAAGATCGTGCCGCAATTGACGCGCACAGGTGAGAGACTGCCGACGAACCAGCCACGGGATCACTGCCATGACCGTCCAGCTCCGCAAGAACGCAGATCAGCTTGTCGCCGCCGCCACCACCGTCTCGCACGGCGCGGCCAACGACACGCTCAAGGGCGGGATCGCCCGTGGCACCGTGATTCTGACGATGAAGGGCGAGGTGCCGGTCGAGGCGCTGACGGCGGGCGACCGCGTCATCACCCGCGAGCGCGGCATGGCCGTTATCCGCGGCATCGAGACCGTCGAGGGCCCCGCCTGCACCATCCGCACCGACAGCCTGGGCCTCGCCCGGCCGGAGCGCGACACCACCGTCGCCGCCGACCAGCACGTCGCCGTGCGCGACTGGCGCGCCGAGGTCCTGTTCGACGCCGGCGCGGCCCTGGTCCCCGCGCGGCGCCTGTGCGACGGCAAGCAGATCGCGGCCTTTGGCGAGGCCGAGTTCTTCCGCCTGCGCTTCGACACGCCGCTGACGGTCTATGCCAACGGTCTGGAGACGCCCACGGGCCGCACCGAGACCGGCGTGATCGAGATCCTCGACGGCGACTGAACGCGCCGAGACGACTCGCTTCGGATCGAAGCCCGGGCCCGCCGCCCGGGCTTTTTCATGGCCGCGTTAACGATTTCGCAACAATTGCTGTGCCAGCGTCGGACCTCTTCGGAAATGCCGTGCAACGCGACTGGGCGGGAGTTAGCGTCGTGACACGAGAAGCGAAAAATCGCGCGAGCAGTGACATGCCCACCTTCTTCCAGCCGGCGTCCCCGCCCGGGGTCCCCGTGTTGCGCGGGCATTCCCTGCGCCACGCCCTGCTTGCGGGCAGCCGCGTCCTGACCGCCACGGGCGAACGCCATGTCGAAACGCTGAAGCCGGGCGACCGCGTCATCACGCGCGACCGGGGTATGGTCCGGATCCGCGCGCTGCGCCGCAGCCCGGTCCGACCCGGCTGCGCGATGGTGCTGATCCCGGCGGGCGCGATGGGGCGCGGACGGCCGGAGCGGGATGTGACCCTGCCCGCCGACCAGCCCGTCGTCCTGCGCGACTGGCGCGCCCGTACGCTGTTCGGCGCGAAGGAGGCGCGGGTCGCCGCCATCCGTCTGGTCGACGGGGGCGTGATCCGCCGCGTTACCGGCGACGCGGCCGTCGCCTGGGCGCTGGTCCTCGACCGCCCGGCCGCGATCTATGCCGATGGGCTGGAACTGGTCACCGGAGCCCTCGACGCGCTGGACGCGTGACCCGCCGGGCCGCCGGCCTGTCTCCCCAGATCGAAGCCGGTCACATCTTCCGCCGCGCCTCTGGCGGGCGGCGAACGGATGCGACACTCTCAAAGGGAAGGCCGTGGGATGGGCGGAGCGACGGGACATGGACGAGGATCGCGACGTCATCCGGATCACGGCGGTCCTGCGCCAGGCCGCGGATGCGCTTCTGGCGGCGACGGACGGGGATGCGGATGAGGCGGTGGGGCTCGCGCGCTTCAACGCCGAGCGAGACGATCATGAGACCGCGCGCGAGTTCCGGTTCGCGCAGGATCTCCTTCATCTCTGCATGCGCCGCGCGCTGGCTGCGCATGGCGATCGGCCGCTGATCGAGGTGATCGACACCGGCCCGCCGCCGCCGGAGCGGCGCATCCTCTACGAACTCGAGATCCCGACGGAGTAACGGCCCGCGCGCGGCCGGATCGCGGTCAGGTCCCGTGGGCGAGCGCGCGCAGGACGGATGGCAGCGCCTCGGGGAGGTCTTCGGCGATCAGGCCGGGCCCGAAGACGCGCGCGGCCTCGACATGGAGCCAAGCCGCCCGGCAGGCCGCGTCGAACGGCGCGGTCCCGCGCGCGAGCAGGCCCGCGATCAGCCCCGCCAGCACGTCCCCCGCCCCCGCCGTCGCCAGTTGCGGCGTGGCGCGGTCGTAGGCGGCGGCGTGGACGGCGACCGTCCCGTCCGGCGCGGCGATGATCGTGTCCGGCCCCTTCAACAGGACCGTCGCGCCCGCCCGGGACGCGGCCTCGCGGGCGGCGTCGATGCGCGACCAGAGCGGCCCCTGCGCCGCCGGAGCCCGCAGGCGCTCGGCCAGGTCGGGAAACAGGCGCGCGAATTCGCCGTCATGTGGCGTCAGCACGCAATTCGCGTGGAGCGGCCCGAAGGGTGCATCGCGCGCGGCGAGGACCGTCAGCGCGTCGGCATCGAGGACGCAGCCCCGCCCCGCCGCCAGAGCCGCATCGACCAACCCTGCCGCGCGGTCGCCCGTGCCGAGACCCGGCCCAAGGCAGAGCGCGTTGAAGCGCGCGTCCCGCAAGAGCTCCGCCAGCGCCGCGCCGTCATCCACCCGACGCAGCATCACCGCCATGGACTGGGCCGCGCATTCCAGCATCGCGGATCCCGGCGCGCCCAGCGTCACGAGGCCCGCGCCCACGCGCAGCGCCGCGCGGGCGGCCAGCCGCGCCGCGCCGGTGTGGCCGAACCCGCCGGTCAGGACCAGCGCGTGGCCATCGTCGTATTTGTGGCCGCCGCCCTTCAGCAGCGCCGCCGCGTGGGGCGGGCCGACCAGCTTGGCCGCGGCGCCGCTCAGATCGAGCCCCAGATCCACCAGCCGCACCTGCCCGCAGAGCGCCGGCCCCTCGGCCAGCGCGTGCCCCGCCTTCCACGCGCCGAAGCTGACGGTCAGATCGGCGCGCACCGCCTGCCCCGGCGCGAAGACGCGCCCGCTATCCGCGTCGAGCCCGCTGGGCACGTCCAGCGCCAGAACGCGCGGCCCGGCGCGGCTGGCCGCGAAAAGCGCCTCAAGGCCCTCGGGGGCCCGCGCGAGCCCGGTGCCGAAGACCGCATCGACCAAAAGATCCGCCCCCTGGACCCGCAGCTCCGAGAGCGGCCGCGGCGGCCCGCCCCAGCGGGCCCGCATCCCCGCCGCGTCGCCGCCGGCGCGCGGGGTGCCCAGCGCGAAGACCGTCACGTCCCAGCCGCGCTGCGCCAGAAGCCGCGCGACGACATAGCCGTCGCCCCCGTTATTGCCTGGCCCGCAGGCCAGGACGGCGCGCCCCGGCCGGGCGGCGAGGTCCGGCCAGGCCGCCTCCATCGCCGCGACGGCGCCGGTTCCGGCCCGCTCCATCAGCTCCGCCCCGGTGGCGGCGCCCGACTCGAAATGGGCGGCCTCGATGGCGCGCATCCGGGCAGCGGTGAAGAGCGATCCGTCCATGATTTCCTCTACTGCACAAAAAATCGGCACGATGCCGCATTTCGCGCCAGCGGCGCCGAAACCCGGCGCGCAGGCCGCGCTCTCTCAGGCTATGCGATTGTGGGCCGGGGTCCAGCCTGCCACGCACGGCACCGACGCTCGGGAGGGATTGCGATGAAGAAGATCGAGGCCATCATCAAACCGTTCAAGCTGGACGAGGTGAAGGAAGCCCTTCAGGACATCGGCATCCAGGGCCTGTCGGTCACCGAGGTGAAGGGCTTCGGTCGCCAGAAGGGTCATACCGAGCTCTATCGCGGCGCCGAATATGTCGTCGATTTCCTGCCCAAGGTGAAGATCGAGGTCGTGCTGACCGACGACCTCGTCGAGGGGGCCATCGACGCGATCGTGCAGGCGGCGAAGACCGACAAGATCGGCGACGGCAAGATCTTCGTCTCGCCCGTCGAGCAGGCCATTCGCATCCGCACCGGCGAGACCGGCGAAGACGCGATCTGACCACACGAAACCACCGGACAACTCAAGGAAGGGGAACCCCATGAGCAAGGACGCGGTCCTCAAGCAGATCAAGGACGAGGACGTCGAATATGTCGACATCCGCTTCACCGACCCGCGCGGCAAGCTGCAGCACGTCACGGTGATGTCGGACCAGGTCGATGCCGACTTCCTCGACGAAGGCTTCATGTTCGACGGCTCGTCGATCGCGGGCTGGAAGGGGATCGAGGCCTCGGACATGAAGCTCATGCCCGACACCGAAAGCGCCTATATCGATCCGTTCTACGCCGAGAAGACGCTCTGTCTGCATTGCTCGGTCGTCGAGCCCGACACCGGCGAGCCCTATAATCGCGACCCTCGCGGCACCGCGCAGCTGGCCGAGGCCTACCTGAAGTCCTCGGGCATCGGCGACGCGGCCTATTTCGGCCCCGAGGCCGAGTTTTTCCTGTTCGACGACGTCCGCTTCTCGAACAAGATGAACAAGGTGAGCTTCGAGGTCGATGCCGCCGACGCCGCCTGGAACACCGATTCCGAATACGAGATGGGCAACATGGGCCACCGGCCCGGCGTCAAGGGCGGCTACTTCCCCGTGAACCCGACCGACGCTGCCCAGGACCTGCGCTCCGAGATGCTCTCGACGATGAAGCGCATCGGCATGAACGTCGACAAGCACCACCACGAGGTGGCGTCCTGCCAGCATGAGCTGGGCCTGATCTTCAGCTCGCTGACCAAGCAGGCCGACGAGCTGCAGAAGTACAAATACGTGATCCACAACGTGGCCCACGCCTACGGGAAATCGGCCACCTTCATGCCCAAGCCCATCGCGGGCGACAACGGCACCGGCATGCACGTGAACATGTCGATCTGGAAGGACGGCAAGCCGCTCTTTGCGGGCGACCAGTACGCCGACCTGTCGATGGAGGCGCTGTATTTCATCGGCGGCATCCTGAAGCATGCGAAGGCGCTCAATGCCTTCACCAACCCGGCCACCAACTCCTACAAGCGCCTGATCCCGGGCTTCGAGGCGCCGGTCCTGCGCGCCTACTCGGCCCGCAACCGCTCGGGCTGCGTGCGGATCCCGTGGACGGAGAGCCCCAAGGCCAAGCGCGTCGAGGCCCGCTTCCCGGACCCGGCCGCCAACCCCTACCTCGCCTTCTCGGCGCTGCTGATGGCCGGCCTCGACGGCATCCAGAACAAGATCCACCCCGGCGATCCGTCGGACAAGGATCTCTACGACCTGCCGCCGGAAGAGCTGGCCTCGATCCCGACGGTCTGCGGGAGCCTGCGCGAGGCGCTGGAGGAGCTGGAGAAGGACCACGAGTTCCTGCTGGCCGGCGACGTGTTCACCCGCGACCAGATCGAGGGCTACATGGCGCTGAAGTGGGACGAGGTCTACGCCTACGAGCACACGCCGCACCCGATCGAATACCAGCTCTACTATAGCTGCTGATCGGCCGGTGGGCGCCCCAGGGGGCCCACCCGAATGGCGAATGGATCGGGGCGGCCTTCGGGCCGCCCCGCTTCGTTTCGGCACGCACCTTGCCAGCCCCCGCCGCTGCGGCCATCCTGCCGCCCATGACCGATGAACGCAGAGAGCGCGGCGAGCGCCGCCGCAGGGAGGTTCTGGGCGACGCCCATGTGGACCGCTCGCAGGCTGATCCCGCGGGGCTCGATGCGAAATTCGTTGACCTGACCACGGCCTCGGCCTGGGGCACGGTCTGGGCCTCCGACGCGCTGCCCTTGCGCGAACGCTCGATGATCACGCTCGCCATCCTGGCCGCGACGGCGTCGTGGGAGGAGTTCGAGTTGCACCTGCGCGCCACCGCCAATACCGGCGCGACGCCCGGCGACATCGTCGAGGTCGTGCAGCATGTGGGCATCTATGCCGGCATCCCGCGCGCCAACACGGCCATCAAGATCGCCAAGCGCATCCTCGCGGAGATGGAGGGGTGAGCGAGCCACCGGGCGGGCTGATCCCGCGGGCCCGCGGCCTGCACCCGCCCGCGCTTTCGCCCGACTATCGCACCACGGTCCTGCGGTCGCCGCGGCTCGCGCCGATATCCTTCTCCTCGACCCCGTCCGAGGAGACCGGCCCGGTCTTCGGCCATGACCTGATCGGCGAGACCGATGCCGATCTGATCAACAATTTCGGGCCCGGGAATGCCATCGGCGAGCGGATCATCGTCATGGGCACCCTGCGCGACGAGACGGGCCGTCCCGTCCCCGACGCGCTGATCGAGGTGTGGCAGGCCAATGCGGGCGGCCGCTACCGCCACGCTAAGGACGGCTATCTCGCCCCGCTCGACCCGGGCTTCGGCGGCTGCGGGCGCTGCATGACGGATGCCGAGGGCGCCTTCGCCTTCCGGACCGTACGGCCCGGTCCCTATCCCTGGCCCAACGGCGTGAACGACTGGCGGCCCGCGCATATCCATTTCAGCGTCTTCGGCCATGCCTTCGGGCAGCGCCTGGTCACGCAGATGTATTTCGAGGGCGACCCGCATATCCCGCTCTGCCCCATCGTGCGGTCGATCCCCGACCCGGCGGCCATCGACCGGCTGACCGCGCGGCTGGACATGGCGGCGACGATCCCGATGGATGCCCGCGCCTGGCGCTTCGATATCACCCTGCGCGGCCGCCGCGCGACCCCGTTCGAGGGGCGGCCATGAGGAGTCGGCCAGCCAGACCGCGGGCCCTTACGTCCATATCGGCCTCGCCCCCAACGCCGCGGGCATTCCGATGTTCGGCGGCCGCGACTTCGGGGCCGCGATGATCGCGGGCGACCCGGCGGGCCCGCGGATCGTGCTGACGTGCCGCGTCCTCGACGGCACCGGCGCGCCCCTGCGCGACGCGATGCTGGAAATCTGGCAGGCCGATGCGGAGGGACACATCCCGCCGCGCGATCCCGGTCTCGCCGGCTGGGCGCGGCGGGCCTGCGACGCCGAGACCGGCCTCTGGCGGCTGGAGACGGTCCGGCCCGGCCCGGTCGCCGGTCAGGCCCCGCATATCACGGTGATGATCTTCGCCCGCGGCATCAATCTCGCCCTGCACACGCGGATCTATTTCGAGGGCGAGGAGGCCAATGCTGCCGATCCCCTGCTCAACCGCATCGACCCGCCAGAGCGGCGCGCGACCCTGATGGCACAGCCAGGCGCCGACGGCGGCTGGCATCTGGACATTCGGCTGCAGGGCGTCGACGAGACGGTGTTCCTGGACGTCTGAGGCCCCCATGAAGATCCTGATCCTGAACGGCCCGAACCTGAACCTGCTCGGCACCCGCGAGCCGCATATCTACGGCGCCGACACGCTGACCGATGTCGAGGCGTCCTGCCGGGCGATGGACCTGGCCGAGCTCGATTTCCGACAGTCGAACCACGAGGGCATCCTGATCGACTGGATCCAGGAAGCCCGCGGCCATACCGATGCCATCGTCATCAACCCCGGCGGCTTCAGCCATACATCGGTGGCGATCCTCGATGCGCTCAACGCCTTCGAAGGCCGCGTGGTCGAGGTGCATGTCTCGAACATCCACAAGCGCGAGGCCTTCCGGCACCATTCCTATGTCAGCCACCGGGCCGACGCGGTGATCGCGGGGCTGGGCGTCGAGGGCTACCGCGCCGCGCTGCGCTGGCTCGCCGGCTGATCCTCGGCGGCGTCGTCGTCGCCCGGCGCGTCGTCATCGTCGTCGATCAGGATGCGCGCCGCCGCGCCTTCGAGGTCTTCGTATTGCCCCGACCGCATCGTCCAGATGCAGGCGACGAGGCCGAGACCGCCGAGAAACAGCGAGATCGGGATGAGGAAGACGAGGATGCTCATGCGCGCCTCATGGCGTTCAGGACGACGGTGATCGACGAGGCCGACATGGCCAGCGCCGCGATGAGCGGGGTGGCCAGCCCCGCCAGCGCAAGCGGCACGGCCACCAGGTTATAGGCCAGAGCCAGGCCGAAATTCTGGCCCATCCGGCGCACGGCGCCCCGCGCCTCGGCCGTCAGGCGCGGCACGACGGCGAGATCCTCGGCCAGAAGGACCGCATCCGCCACGCTCCGCGCGGCATCGAGCGCGCGGCCGGGGGCCAGCGAGGCATGGGCGGCGGCCAGCGCGGCCGTGTCGTTGATCCCGTCGCCCAGCACCAGGACCCGGTGCCCGGCATCCGCGAGTTCGTCCACCATCGCGGCCTTCTCCTCGGGGCCAAGCCCGGCGGCGAAGGGCACATCGCCCAGCCGCGCGGCGATGCGGGCGGCGCGGTCGGGCGTGTCGCCGGTCACGATGCGCAGCGCGTAGCCCTGCGCGCGCAGCCCCGCGACCATCTCGGCCGCGCCGGGGCGCAGCGTCTCGCCCGCGTCGATGGTCAGCTCGCGCGACCCGATGCGCAGGACGGTGCCCGCCGCGCCCCGGCCCAGGAAGACGGGCGTGCCCTGCCACAGGGCCGAGACGCCCTGGCCCGGAACCTCGCGCAGGTCCTCCAGATCGGCGGGCGGCGCGGTCAGGCGCTCGGCCAGCGCCCGGGCGACGGGATGGTCGGAGGCCTGCGCCAGGGCGCGCGCGATGCCCGCCGCCTCGGGCTCCAGGCCCGCGCCATCGGCCACCGGCATTGTCAGCGTGCCGGTCTTGTCCAGCAGGATGGTATCGACCTCGGCCAGACGCTCCAGCGCGGTCGCATTCTTCAGAAGCACGCCCTGCCGAAACAGACGCCCGGCGACGCTGGCATTGACCGCCGGAACCGCGAGCGCCAGCGCGCAGGGGCAGGTGATGATCAGGACCGCCGTCGCGATGCCCACGGCCAGACGCAGATCGCCCGCGGCCCACCACCAGCCCGCGAAGGCCGCGAAGGCCAGCAGGTGCACGACCGGCGCGTAGGCGGCGGCGGCGCGGTCGGCCAGCGCGGTGTAGCGGTGGCGACCGGCCTCGGCCGTCTCGACCAGCGCGGCGAGGCGGCGCAGGGTGCTGTCCTCGGCCCGCGCGGTGGCGCGCAGGCGCAGGGGGCGGTCGAGTACCGCCTCGCCGGCGCTGACCGGCCCCCCGGCGGGCAGCTCGACCGGGCGGCTTTCGCCCGTCAGCGCCGAGCGATCCAGCCGCGCGGCATCCAGCGCGATCCCGTCCACCGGCGCGCGCGCGCCCGCTGACAGCGCGATGACGTCGCCCGGTGCGATCTCGGCCACGGCGACGGAGCGGCGGGTGTCGCCCTCGATCCGCGTCGCGCGGGGCAGTTCCAGCGCCGTCAGGTCGGCCGCGGCGGAGCGGGCGGCCACCCGCGTGCGGTGGTCGAGATAGCGGCCCACCAGCAGGAAGAAGGTCAGCGACAGCGCGGCCTCGAACCAGGCGACATGGCCGTCCGCCGCCGTCTCGGCCAGCGAGACGCCGCAGGCGAGGCAGATGGCCAGCGCGATGGGCACGTCCATGTTCAGCCGCCCGGCCCGCAGCGCGCCCCAGGCCGAGGCGGCGAAGGGCTGCGCGGCGAAGGCCAGCGCCGGCAGCGCGATGGCGGCCGAGATCCAGTGGAAGAGGCCGCGCGTCGCCTCGGCCGCGCCGGCCCAGACCGCGACGGAGAGCACCATCACGTTCATCATCGCGAAACCCGCCACCGCGATCCGCGCCAGCAGCGCCCGGCCCGCTGCGTCGCCACCCGACTGCGCCAGCGCCGCCTCGTCCAGCTCATGCGCCTCGAACCCCGCGCCCTCCAGCGCGGCGAGCGGGCCCGCGGCGCCCAGCCCCGGGGCCGTCACCACCCGCACCCGGCGGCGCCCCAGATTGACCCGCGCCTCGCGCACGCCCGGCGTCGCGGCGAGCGTGCGCTCGACCCCGGCGATGCAGGCGGCCGAATGGATGGCGGGCAGCGACAGGAACAGCACTTCGCCGCCGGCATCGGCGGCGATCGCATCCTGCGGCAGCGCCGCGCAGGCGGGACAGGCGGCGAGCGCGCTCATCCGCCGATATGGATCGGGATGCGGCGGCGGAAGGGCGTGCCGTCGGGCGCGCGCAGATCGACGCGCAGGTTCCAGTTGCCGGGCGCGAGGTCGACCGGCGCGACCCAGGCCGCGCCGTCCCAGGCGAAGGCGGGGACGCGATCATCGGCGACATGGGTGGCGCGGCCCAGCGTGGCCGAGACGATCTCGGGGCGCACCGCCGCGCCGTTGGCGCCGGTGATGGCCAGGCGGAGCGCGGAGGCCTCGACCGCGGCCCCGACATCCCAGCCCAGCGCGTCCTGCGCCGCGCGGTCGGCATCGAAATGCTGCGAGGCGATATAGGCGCTGTCGGTCTCCAGCCCCGGGAAGGTGCGCACCGCGTTCACGGCCAGCGCGACATTCACCGCGATGATGATCGCGAAGCCCCCGACGAAGAGGCCCAGCACGTGCCAGCCGGTCAGCTGGCGGGATTTTTCGAGTGACGCGGCCATGTCAGCCCTCCCGTCCGTTGAAGATCGTGTCGCGCCAGGCGCGCTCGCCCGACGCCAGGTCCTCGACCCAGAAGCGCAGGTCGCTGCGCGCCGCCTGCGCCGCGGCATCGTCGGGCCGGGCGATCACGTAGACGCGCTGCAGCAGGGTGGAGTCGGCGGGCACCTCGACCGTCAGGTCGTCCTCGCCTTCCAGCGCGATGCGCAGGGTCGAGTCGGAGACGAGCGAGAGGTGGAATTCCCGCGGCTCGCCGTTCTTGTTGCGCAGCCGGATGTCGTAGGCATTCCGGATCGCGCCGTCCGACAGCGTCACGAAGGTCGGATTGCGAACCGGCGCGACCGTCATCTCGATATCCGAGCGGATGAAGAGCGCGAAGAGCAGCCCGACGCCGATCGCCGCCCAGAGGATGGTGTAGACGATCGTGCGCGGCCGGAAGACATGCTTCCAGACCGGCTTGGGCTGCCAGTCGCGCGCGGCGGGCATGGTGAAGGGCTGCGCGGCGGCCAGCGGCGCGGGCGCGGCCTGCCCCGGGGCGCGGGCGATCGCGGCCTGCGGATCGGCGTCCAGCGCGGCGCGGGCGGCGGCGGTCGGTCCGGGCACGCCGGTTTGGGCGCCGCCCGCGCCCGCCTCGGTCCCCATCGGGCGAACCGGCGCGTGTTCGCCCGGCGCCACCGGAGGCCGATCGTCGAGCGCGAGATAGTCGATCAGCCCCCGCGGCTTGCCGATCTTCTCCATCACGTCGTCGCAGGCATCTATGCAGAGCGCGCAGGTGATGCACTCCATCTGCTGGCCCTCGCGGATGTCGATGCCCATCGGGCAGACATTCACGCAGGCCATGCAGTCGATGCAGTCGCCCTCGCGGTTCTCGTGCTTCTTGCCGCGCGGCTCGCCCCGCCAGTCGCGGTAGCCCACGGTCAGCGTGCCCTCGTCCATCATCGCGCCCTGGATGCGCGGCCAGGGGCACATGTAGATGCAGATCTGCTCGCGCATGAAGCCGCCGAAGACGAAGGTCGTGGCGGTCAGGATCGCGATCGTCAGGTAGGCGGCGGGATGCGCCTGCCCGGTCACGAGGTCGCGCGCCAGGGTCGGCGCGTCGGCGAAGTAGAACACCCAGGCCCCGCCGGTGGCGACCGCGATCAGCAGCCAGGCGGTCCATTTCGTCACCCGCAGGCGCCATTTGCGGGCGTCCCACTTGGCCTTCCACAGCCGGACGCGGGCGTTGCGGTCGCCCTCGATCCAGCGTTCCACGAGGATGAAGAGGTCGGTCCAGACCGTCTGCGGGCAGGCATAGCCGCACCAGACCCGGCCCAGCGCCGAGGTGAAGAGGAAGAGCCCCAGCCCCGCCATGATGAGAAGCCCGGCCACGAAATAGAATTCATGCGGCCAGATCTCGATCCAGAAGAAGTAGAAGCGCCGTCCCGCCAGGTCGACCAGCACCGCCTGGTCGGGCAGGTTCGGCCCCCGGTCCCAGCGGATCCAGGGCACCAGGTAGTAGATCCCCAGCGTGATCCCCATGATCCACCACTTCAGCCGCCGGAAGAATCCGGTGACGCGGCGCGGGAAGATCGGCACCTGCGCGGCGAAGAGGGGGGCGGCTTTTTCGGTCATGAGAGGCGTGATCCGGTCTGTCTCGATCCTGCCATCGCAGGCCGCGGGGCGGGCAACCTTGATCTGCGTCAAGCACTGCCGCTTTGACGTGGCGTCGCAGGCTTCTACCTCAGTTGGACACCGCAAGGAGACAGACACACATGGCCAGTACCGATCGCACCGGCGGCCGCCTGATGGACAGGCCCGAATATGCCGCCAAGCCGAAGCCGCTGACCCGCGGCCCCGACACCACCGTGACCGAGGCGGTCGCGGCGATGTCGGACAAGAATTACGGCTGCGTGATCGTGACGGATGCCGAGGAGAGGGTCATCGGCGTCGTCACCGAACGCGACATCATGAACAAGGTCGTGGGCCGCGGCCTCGACGCGAAGACCACCACGCTGTCCGAGATCATGACGGCCGAGCCGCGACTGGCGAAGGAGACCGACGACATGCTGCACTGGCTGCGCATGATGTCGAACGAGCGGTTCCGCCGCCTGCCGGTCGTGGACGACGAGGGCCGCGCCAAGGCCGTGTTCACGCAGGGCGATTTCGTTAGCTACACCTGGCCCGACCTGATGGGGCAGATGGGTTCGATCCTGAAGGCGCAGGCCGTGGGCAATTTCCACTACCTGCTGATCGGCGGCGCGATCGTCGTGTACGTGCTGGCCATGATCGTGGTGATGATGGCGCTCTGACGCGAACGGGCGGCCCCCAAGGAGGCCGCCCATCCCAAGCAGAGCACTCGTTACTCCACCTGCCGCTCGCCGCCGCCCAATCCATGGACATAGGCGGCAACCGCGCGGACCTGCGCTTCGCCGAGGCGTTCACCCCACGGCGGCATGATGCCGAACCGGGAGTAGCGAATGGTCTCCTCCAGATCCTCGGCCGATCCGCCATAGAGCCAGATCGCGTCCGTCAGGTTCGGCGCGCCGAGTTCGCGGTCGCCCAGGCCCATATCGCCGTGGCAGGCCGCGCAATTGTCGGCATAGAGCACCTCGCCCTCGGGGCTGATCGCTTCGGTGAGGCCGCCCATGTTGCGCACATGCGTGACCAGAGACGCGATCTCCTCGTCCTCGAGGATGTCGCCGAAGGCCGGCATTTCCGACCAGCGGGCGTCGGGATCGGCCTCGTTCCGGATGCCGTGGCGGACGGTGTAGGCGATATCCTCGATCTGCCCGCCCCAGAGCCAGGCGTCGTCGAGCAGGTTCGGGTACCCCGCCGCCTGCACGCCTGCGGCGCCGCGCCCGTGGCATTGCGAGCAGTTGTTGGCGAAGACCGATGCGCCGGCGCGCACGGCGTAATCGTGCAGCGCCTCGTTCCGCTCCAGCACGGCCAGGTCGATCTCGACCAAGCTGTCGCGCAGCTCCGCGGTGGTCAGGTTCACGGTCTCGATATCGGCCGCGACATTGGCCCGGGTGGACCAGTTCAGGACCCCCGCCGTCGCGCCGGACACGAGCGGCCAGGCCGGGAAGAGGATCGTGTAGATGATCCCCCAGACGACCGTGGCGTAAAAGGTCCAGAGCCACCAGCGCGGCAGCGGCGTGTTCAGCTCCTCGATCCCGTCCCAGGTGTGGCCGGTCGTCTCGATGCCGGTTTCCTTGTCGATCTTCTTCTCGTCAGCCATGGCTGGGGCCTTTCGTGAAATCGGGGGCGGCGCAGTTGCAATCGGCGCAGGTCCTGTCGCAGCCCAGCTCGTCGTGGCGGAAGGGTGCTGCGGCGGCATCGTCGTGCAGCGGCCGCGAGCCGGGCCGGAAGGCCCAAGCGATCACGCCCAGGAAGAACAGCGTCAGCGCCAGGAGCACCCAGCTATCCGCCAGTTGGCGCAGGAAGGTGTAGGTTTCCATCGTCTCCTCCCTCAGCGGCTGGCCACGGGCGTGAAGGTCGAAAAATCGACCAGCGTGCCCAGCATCTGCAGATAGGCGATCAGCGCATCCATCTCGGTCACCGCGTCCAGCCCGTCGAAATTGCGGACCTGCGCGCCGGGATAGCGTTCGACCAGGGCGTCCCAGTCGCTGTCGGGATCGGCCTGCGCCAGGAAATCGGCGCGCGCCTCGGCGATCATCTCGTCGTCGTAGGGCACGCCCACGAAGCGATGCACCGCCATCTCCTCGCCGATATACGCGCCGTCGAGCGGCGTATCGGCCAGGAAGGCGTATTTCGGCATCACCGATTCCGGCACCACGCTTTGCGGGTCCATCAGGTGGTCGACATGCCATTCGTCGGAATACCGGCCGCCGACCCGTGCGAGGTCCGGCCCCGTGCGCTTGGAGCCCCATTGGAACGGGTGGTCGTACATCGACTCGGCCGCCAGCGAGTAGTGGCCGTAGCGCTCCACCTCGTCGCGCATCGGGCGGATCATCTGGCTATGGCAGACGTAGCAGCCCTCGCGGATGTAGATGTTACGCCCCTCCAGCTCGAGCGGCGAGTAGGGCCGCATTCCCTCCACCTTCTCGATCGTGTTCTCGAGGTAGAAGAGCGGGGCGATCTCGACCACGCCACCGACGGTCACCACCAGGAAGCTGGCCACCAGCAGCAGCGTCGCGTTGCGCTCCAGCCGCTGATGGAAGGTGATCGTCTCGGTCTCGGGGGGCAGCTCGTTGGGAAGCTTGCCCTCCTTGGCCCCCTCGCCCGCGGTGACGACCTTGGGGTCGTCCTTGGGGTCGTAGTTCGGGTCTCGCGGATCCTTGGTCATGATCGTTCACTCCGCAGGGGTTGCGATGGTGGCGGCGGTGGGCTGGCGGATGGTCATCCACATGTTCCAGACCATCACCAGCGCGCCGGCCAGGTAGAGGACGCCGCCCAGACCGCGCACCACGTACATCGGGAACTTGGCGTCGACGGTGTCGGCGAAGGCGTTGACGAGGAAGCCGTTGGCATCGACCTCGCGCCACATCAGGCCCTCCATGATCCCCGTGACCCACATCGAGGCCGCGTAGAGGACGATCCCCACGGTCGCGAGCCAGAAGTGGACGTTGATCGCGCCGACCGAGTACATCCGCGCCCGGCCCCAGAGCTTCGGCACCAGGAAGTAGATCGCGCCGAAGGTGATCAGGCCGTTCCAGCCCAGCGCACCGGAATGCACGTGGCCGATGGTCCAGTCGGTGTAGTGGCTCAGCGAGTTGACCGCCCGGATCGACATCATCGGGCCTTCGAAGGTGCTCATCCCGTAGAAGGCGAGCGAGGCCACGAACATGCGGATGATCGGGTCGGTGCGGATCTTGTCCCAGGCGCCCTGCAGGGTCATCAGGCCGTTGATCATTCCGCCCCAGCTGGGCATCCACAGGATCACCGAGAACACCATGCCCAGCGTCGCGGCCCAGTCGGGAAGCGCCGTGTAATGCAGGTGGTGCGGGCCCGCCCAGATATACAGGAAGATCAGCGCCCAGAAGTGGATGATGCTCAGCTTGTAGGAATAGACCGGGCGGCCGGCCTGCTTGGGGACGAAGTAGTACATCATCCCCAGGAAGCCCGCGGTCAGGAAGAAGCCCACCGCGTTATGGCCGTACCACCACTGGGTCATCGCGTCCTGCACGCCGGCGAAGACCTGCACGCTCTTCGAGCCCCAGATCGAGACCGGGATCGACAGGTTGTTGACCACGTGCAGCATCGCGACGGTCACGATGAAGGCCAGCAGGAACCAGTTGGCGACGTAGATGTGCCGTTCCTTGCGGGTCATCAGCGTGCCCATGAAGACCACGAGATACGCGACCCAGACGATGGTCAGCCAGATGTCGACGTACCATTCGGGCTCGGCGTATTCCTTCGACTGGGTGGCCCCCAGCAGGTAGCCGGTGGCCGCCAGCACGATGAACAGGTTGTAGCCCCAGAACACGAACCACGCGAGATTGCCGCCCCAGAGCCGCGCGCCGCAGGTGCGCTGCACGATGTAGAAGGAGGTCGCGATCAGCGCGTTGCCCCCGAAGGCGAAGATCACCGCGCTGGTGTGCAGCGGGCGCAGGCGTCCGAAATTGGTGAAGGGCTGGCCCCAGTCCCAGTTGAGCGCCGGAAAGGCCAGCTGGAAGGCGATATAGGTGCCCACCAGGAAGCCCGCGACGCCCCAGAAGGCGGTGGCGATGACGCCGTAGCGGACCGGCCCGTCCATGTAGCCCGTCGCGGGGCGCGGGGCCGAGATCGGCGCCTCCTCCATGCCGCGCAGGATCCACAGGAACATGCCGCCCGCGATCAGCATGATGATGACGGCGTGGACCATATAGGCCAGGTCGCGCGCCCAATTCGCGGCGATCGCGGCGAAGAGGGCGATGAGCCCCAGCGCGATCAGTTTCAAATAATCGGACATCTGCCGTCCCTTTCCCGGTCTTCTCCGGGTTCGGGAATGGCAGCAGCGCTTCCCAGCCGCTTTGACTCAGGTCAAGCAGCCGGGCGACGTGGGGTCAGGAGATGACGGAGCCGTCGAAATCCTCGCCGGCCTCGCCGGCCAGCGCGAAAAGATCGCCGCATTCGATGCCGCGATTGCCCTGCAAAGTGATGACGCCATCCTTGCGCAGCGCGGTGATCTGGCGGCTGACCGTCTCGATCGTCAGGCCCAGATAGGCGGCCATCGCCTCGCGCGAGAGCGGCAGCTCGGCATGCGCCCCGCCCGCGGTGTCCAGCGTCGACCGGCGCAGCACGATCAGCAGAAGCGAGGCGACCTTCTCGCGCGCGGTCTTGCGGCCCAGAAGCAGCATCCACTCGCGCGCGGCATCCAGCTCGTCGAGCGACATCTCCAGGAGACGCTCGCGAATATGCGGCATCTCGGCCAGCAAGGCTTGGAACGGCTCGCGCCGGAACATGCACAGCGTCAGGTCCGTCGCGGCCACGACCTCGTAGGGTGCGGTCGCGCGCCCCGGCCGGCCGATGAAATCCGAGGGCATCAGAAGGCCCACCATCTGCGTGCGCCCATCCTCCAGCGACCGGGTCAGCGTAGCGCATCCGGCAACGACCGAGGCGGCGAAATCCAGCGCCTCGCCTTCCATCACGACGGTCTCGCCCGCCTTCCAGGACCGGTAGGCCTTGATGGTGTCCAGATGGGCCAGCTCGTCCGCGTCGCACTTGGCGCAGACCGCACGATGGCGGATGGGGCAGCGTTCGCATTGGACGCGCCCGATCTGGGGGACGTGGACGATCATGCGCGCAATTAAACCATGCGGTTGATTTGCATCAAGGGCGCGTTTGGCCATCGGCGACATGGTCGCAGCATGATCGACCGCGCCTTCCTTCGCCGTCACGGCCTCTTCGACGCCCGGACGCCCCGCTACACCAGCTATCCGCCGGCGCCGCATTTCTCGCGCGCGGTTGGGCCCGACCGGATGCGCGACTGGCTGGGCGCGGTGCCCGAGGGCTCCGATATCTCGCTCTACGTGCATATTCCCTTCTGCCGGCGGCTGTGCTGGTTCTGCGCCTGCCGGACCCAGGGCACGCTGACGGATGCGCCGCTCCGGCCCTATCTGGACGCGCTCAAGACCGAGATCGCGACGGTCGCGGACGCCATGCCGCCGGTCCGGGCGGCGCGGCTGCATCTCGGCGGCGGGACGCCGACGATCCTGCCCGCGCCAATGCTGCGCGAGCTGGGCGCTGCGCTGGCCGAACGGTTTCCGCTGGCGCCCGGCGCCGAGGTTTCGGTCGAGCTCGACCCGACGATGCTGGACGACGACCGGCTCGACGCGCTGGCCGAGATGGGCCTCAACCGCGCCAGCATCGGCGTGCAGGATTTCGCTCCCGCCGTGCAGGAGGCGATCGGCCGCGTCCAGACGGTCGAGCAGACCCGCGCGGCGGTCGACGGGCTGCGGGTGCGCAGCGTCTCGCGGCTCAATCTCGACCTGCTCTACGGCCTGCCGCACCAGACGGAGGCGAGCCTTCTGCGCACGCTCGAGGCGGCGCTGGCCCTCGATCCCGACCGGATCGCCTTTTTCGGCTACGCCCATGTGCCCTGGGCCTCGCGGCGGCAGGTGATGATCCCCGCCGACGCGCTGCCCTCGCCCGAGGCCCGGCTTGATCTCTTCGAGGCAGCCTCCGAGCGGCTGGCCCGCGCGGGCTTCGTCGCGCTGGGGATCGACCATTTCGCCAAGCCCGACGATCCGCTGGCCCGCGCCGCGTCCGAGCGACGGCTGCGCCGCAACTTCCAGGGCTATACCGATGACGGCGCGCCGGTCCTGATCGGGCTCGGCGCCTCGGCCATCTCGTCGCTGCCGCAGGGCTACGCCCAGAACGCGCCCGCGACGGCGGCCTGGCAGGCCGCCGCGGGCGAAGGACGGCTCGCCACCCTGCGCGGCCACGCGCTCACCGCATCGGACCGGCTGGAGGCCGCGGCCATCGAGGCGCTTCTGTGCGACTTCGCGATCGCGCCGCTGCGCATCGCCCAGCGGGCCGGCGTCTCGCCCTCGCGGGCCGGCGTGCTGGTCGCGACGCTTGCGGCCGCGGTGCCGGATCTGGTCCGGCTGAGCGGGTCGGGCGAGCTGCGCCTGATCGACGAGGCCAAGCCCCTCGCCCGGGTCGTCGCCGCGCGGATCGACGGCTACCGCGCCGAGGCGGGGCGCCACAGCCTCGCCGTCTGAGCGCATGGATTGACCTTCGCGCGCGGCTGGGGCCTTTGTCGCGCGATGGCCCGGACACTCACCTCACCGCTGCTCGACGCGCTGCCCTTCGACGACGTAATCGACGTGCGTTCGCCCTCGGAATTCGCCGAGGATCACATCCCCGGCGCCCTCAACCTCCCCGTCCTCGACGACGCGGAACGCGCCAAGGTCGGCACGATCTACACCCGCCAGGACCGCTTCCTCGCCCGCCGCATCGGCGCGGCGCTAGTCGCGCGCAACGCCGCCCGGCACCTCGAAGAGGCGCTGGCCGATCGCGGCGGCGGCTGGCGGCCGCTCGTCTATTGCTGGCGCGGCGGCCAGCGCTCGGGCGCCTTCGCGACGATCCTGGGACAGGTCGGCTGGCGGGCCGAGACGATCGAGGGCGGCTACCGCGCCTATCGGCGGCTGGTGAAGCGGGCGCTCTATGACGCGCCCTTCGCGAACCGCCTGATCCTGATCGACGGCGGCACCGGGACGGGCAAGACCCAGCTTCTGGACCATCTCGGGACGCTCGGGGCGCAGGTCGTCGACCTCGAAGGCCTCGCGGCGCATCGGGGCTCGAATTTCGGCGCGCTGGAGGTGCCGCAGCCGTCGCAGAAGATGTTCGAGTCGCGCCTCCTGCCCGAACTGGCCCGGCTCGATCCCGACCGCCCGGTCTTCATGGAGGCCGAAAGCAACGCGATCGGCGACATCCTGATCCCGCCCGCGCTCTGGAAGGCGATGGGCACCGCCGAGGTCGTTCGGCTGGAAGCCCCCCTGCCCGCCCGCGCGCGGTTCCTGACGACGACCTATCCGGACCTCACCGCCGACCCGCACCTCCTGGCCAGCCGGATCGACGCGCTGCGCCCCTACCAGCCGCGCGAGCGGATCGAGGACTGGCACGCCCTGGCCGCGGAAGAACGCTTCGCCGCGCTGGCCGAGGGGCTGATCGCGCATCATTACGATCCGCGCTACGGCCGGACCACGCGCGAGGGGCGCCGCGTGATCGGGGAGGTCACGCTGACCGACCTCTCCGAAGGCGACCGCGCGCGCGCCGCCGCCGAGGTGCTGGCCATCGCCGGGGGCTAGGCGCAGCGGATGCGCGGGCCGCCATCGGTGACGGTCCCGATCCGCGCCGCCTCATGGCCCGCCGCGCGCAGGCGCGCGACCAGATCCGCGGCAGCCCCGGGCGCGACGGCGGCAAGCAGGCCGCCCGCCGTCTGCGGATCGTGGAGCAGCGTCAGCGCCGCGCCCGCGCCGCCCTCGACCGGCGCCCCGCGCCGATTTGCGGCATGCAGGACCGAGGCGTGGCCGGCCTCCGCCATCTCGGCCGCGCCAGCATAGAGCGGCACGGCGTCGAGCGCGATCTCGGCCCCCACGCCGCTCGCCCGGCAGATCGCCATCAGGTGCCCGGCCAGACCGAAGCCCGTCACGTCGGTCATCGCATGCGCACCCGAAAGCACCGCCGCCGCGTCGCCCTGCGGGCGCGCCATCGCGTGCAGCATGGCCATCACGTGCCGGCCATTCGCAGCCCCCGCCATCTCGGCGGCCAGCAGCGTGCCGACCCCGATCGGCCGGGTCAGGATCAGCGCGTCGCCCGGCCGGGCGCCGTCAAGGCCGATCGGCGGCCCCTCGCACAACCCGGTCAGGGACAGCCCAAGCGTCGTCTCGGCCCCCATGGTCGAATGGCCGCCGACCAGCTCCCCGCCCGCGTCGCGCAGCACCTCGGACATGGCGCCGAGGATGTCGGCCAGCGTGCGCGCCTGCAGCGCCTCGGACATGCGCGGCAGGACGACCGAGGCCAGCCCGGCCTGCGGCGCGGCGCCCATCGCCCAGATGTCGCCCAGCGCGTGGACCGTCGCGATCCGCGCCATCAGCACCGGATCGCCGGTGAAGGCGCGCAGGTGGTCGGTGGTCAGGACCTGACGCGCGTCGCCGGTGGCCAGGATCGCCGCGTCGTCGCCGGGCCGCGACAGCACGTCCTGGCGCACCGGCGGCGGCAGGCGCAGAAGCGCCGCGGCCAGCGCGTCGCCGGTGATCTTCGAGCCGCAGCCAGCGCAAAGCGGCTTGGCCCGCGCGTCCTGTCCCGCGGCGGCCACCTTCGGCGCGGCCGGGGGCGTCATCGCCGGCAGGTCCGTCAGCCGTTTCATGAAGGCCCGGTCGATATGGTCCTTCCAGCGCCAGACGAGCGGCCCCGCCGGCGCGATCCCCGCGCGCGACAGCTGCGGCTGCTCGGCCAGCGCGGCCTGCGCCCCGAGCGAGATAAGCTTCAGGTAGCCCTTCTGCGGCCGGAAGGGCCTGAGGCCCCGCTCCGCCAGGGCGGCGCGCAGGTTGTCATGCAGGACCGGGGCCGCGCGAACGGCGTAGACCCCCGCCTTGGGACGCGGCGAATGGGTGAGCAGCGCGCAATCGCCCGCCGCAAAGAGATCGTCGCGCCCCTCGACCCGCAGCATCCGGTCGACCCGGATGAAGCCGTCCTCCTGCGGCAGCGGGGTATCCGCCACCCAGCGATGCGGCCGCGCGCCGGCGGCACCCAGCGTGAAATCGGCGGGGATCGTCTCGCCATCGGCCAGGACCACGTGGTCCGCGGCGACCCGCGCGACGGAGACGCCGGGGCGGAAGGCCACGCCCAGATCGCGCATCGCCCGCTGCAGCCGCGCGGCAACCCGGTCGCCCACGCCGCCGATGGTCGCGCCGGCCTCCAGGATCGTCACCGCGGGGCTCCGGGCGCGCAACGCATGGGCCATCGCCAGCGCCAGCTCGACCCCCGCGACGCCGCCGCCGATCACCGCGATGCGCGGCGCGTCCTCGGCCGCAAGTGCCCGGTCGCGAAAGCCGCGCCACGCGCGGGCGAAGCGGTCGAGCGGCTTGGCCGGCACGGCGTGTTCGGCGAAGCCCGGAAGGTCCGGCATCTCGCCCGTGATCCCGATATCGATGGAGGCCACATCATAGGCGAGCTGCCGGTCGCCCAGGTCCAGCATCCGCGCCTCCGGATCGATGTCGCGCACCGCGCCGTCGATCAGCGCCGCACCGGCGAAGCGCGCCAGGCGGACGAGGTCGATATCGAGCTCGTCGCGGGTGTAATGCCCCGCGACATGGCCCGGCAGCATGCCCGTATAGGGCGCCGTCGGTCCGGGATTGATCACGGTGAGCCGCGCGCCGGGCAACGGGTCCATGCCCCAGCGGCGCAGGACGAGGGCATGGGCATGGCCCCCGCCGATCAGGACGAGGTCGCGGGTCAGGGGAAGGTCGGGCGTCATCGCGCCGGTCTAGCGGAGGCCTGCGCGCCCCGCCAGCGGCGCTCAGCCCCGGGGGCCGGTGGCCAGGAGCGTGTCGACCATCCGCGTCAATTCGCGGGCGCTGAACGGCTTCGCCAGCCGCACGGCATCCGGCAGCCCCTTGGGAAGGGCGCCGGTCTCGTCGGTATAGGCCGACAGGAACATGAAGGGTCGGTCGAGCTCGCGCAAGCGGTGGGCGACCGGGGCGCTGGTGCGGCCCTCGCCCAGATTGACGTCGAGCACCGCGATACGGGGCGGGTCGCGCTCGATCTCCGCGAGCGCGGTTTCGGCCGAGGCGTGGACGCTGATCCGGCGATGGCCCGCGCCCTGCAGGGTCATCTCGATATCGACGGCGATCAGGGCCTCGTCCTCGACGATGAGAATGTCGCTTGCCGCCATCCGTCGCCCCCTTTTCTCGCCTTGCTGTTGACATCCCGCGGAATTCGCCCGGGCAGAGCGGCCGCGTGGCAGGACGGCGTTCTCGCACGTAGTTTGGCTTCGGGACGGGCCCTCGGCAAGAGGCTGCCGAGGCGAGCGGCGGATCCGGCCCCACGGACCCCTGCGCGGGCCGCTCGCCATGGCTCGAAATCCGGGGCGAGGCGCGCCGGCTCAACGAAGCTTCTGATTTCAAATGATTTCTTCGGATGGGAGTGCGCGATCGCCTCGAACCCGCCCAGAACCTCGTGCGCGGATCGTCGCCGACCGAGGTGGCCGGACGCGCCCGGAAGAGGATGCGCGGACCCTCGGATTGGCCTTGTGGCGGCAACGGTGACCTCCGACCACGGTCGCGCACCGACGCGCCCGAGACGCCCCGGATGTCAGGGCGCCGGACCCAGCGTGTCGCGCAACCGCAGCTCCGTTCCCAAGTCGATCGCCGGGGGCGGGCGCTCGCCCCGGACGAGGGCCACGAGGATCTGCGCGGCACGACGGCCCATCTCGCGATGCGGCACGTGGACGGTGGTCAGCGCGGGCGTGGCCACCATCGCGAGTTCGATATCGTCGAAGCCGGTGATCGAGACATTGCCCGGAACCGAAAGGCCCGCCGCCTTCGCAGCCCGGAGCGCGCCGACCGCGAGCACGTCGTTGCCGCAAAGGACCGCCGTCGGCTTCGGGCGGGACTGCATCACCGCGTCGAAGGCCGCGGCGCCGGTGTCGATGCCGTATTCGGTCTCGACGACCTGCAGCGCGTCCTCGGGCAGGCCCGCCGCGGCGAGCGCGCGCCGGGCGCCCACGATCCGCTCGGACGCGCGATCATTCGCCGCCGAATGCGCCGAGATGAAGCCCAGATGCCGGTGCCCCAGCGCCAGGACCTCCTCGGTCAAACGCTCCATCGCGGCGGCATTGTCGAAGCCGATGGCGGGCTGCGGGCGGCCGCGGTCATAGGCCCAGGCGACGAGCGCCGGCGTCCGCCGCGCCTCGAGGAAATCCCAGACCGCCGGATCGCGGTGATAGCCGATCAGCAGGATGCCGTCGGCCCCGCGCGCGGTCAGGTTGCGGATCTGCTCGGCCTCCAGCTTCTCCTGGTAGCCTGAGGACGCGATGAGCAGCGTGAACCCCTGCCGGCCGAGCTCCTCCTGGAAGGCCTGGATGCCGCGGGCGAAGATCGCGTTCTCGATCGTCGGGATGACCGCGCCGATCGTGTTGGTGCGCTTGGCCGCCAGCGCGCGGGCGCCGAAATTCGGAGCATAGCCCAGCGTCGCCACGGCCTCGAGCACGCGCTCGCGCGTCCGGGCGTTGACGCGGTCGGGATCGTTGAGACAGCGCGAGACGGTGGCCGTGGACACACCGGCATGCCGCGCCACGTCGGCGAGCGTCGGCAGGCGCGCAGCGCCGGTTCTGTCGGCCTCGATGTCCATGGCGCGCGTCGCGTCGTCCTCCCGGCCGCTCCCCCGGCGGTAGATCACAGTTTGGCGTGTCGGGCGAGCCATGCAACCTTAACGAAAGCTTGCCTGAAAAAATGTAAGCGCTTACCATCCTAACGAATCGGACCGTCGCGACTGGGAGGGCGCTTGATGGCACTGATCCTCGCGGGCCTCTTGCTGGCCGGCTTCATCGTCAACGTCGTGCTCGGCTCCGTCGCCGGAGACGCCCCCCTGGGGGTCGTGGCCGAGGCGTTGCTGCTGTTCGCCGCCTCGATCTGCTTCACCGTGGCCATCCTCAAGCGGGAGGCCGTGGCGAAGGAGAAGGGTACGCTCAAACCGCCACCACCATCTCAGGGAGGACTATGATGGATAAGACACGTAAGGAGCTGACGGACGCATCGCGCCGCAACTTCCTCAAGCTGACAAGCGCGGGGGGCTTCACCGCCGCGATGGTGGCGGGAGCCGCCGGCATGCTGTGGTCCGACGCCGCGGTCGCGCAGACCGCCGCCGAGGAGCGCGAGCGCGAAGCCGCCGCCGAGCACACGATGACGGTGGCCACGGCCTATGTCCTCGGCGCCTCGCGCAGCTATCCGATCATGCAGCTCGACCTGAAGGAAAACATCCAGAACGCCACGAACGGCAAGATCTACGTCCGTCTCGCCCCCGGCGGGCAGCTCGGCGCCGGCGGGGCGCTCGTGCAGGCGGTGCAGGGCGGCACGATCCAGTGCGCGCAGCACTCGATCTCGAACTTCGCGCCCTTCGCGGCGGTCGTCGACCTGATCAACCTGCCCTATTTCTGCGGCTCGAATCAGCGTTTCACCAACCTCGTCGACTCCGACACCTGGAAAGAGGTCGTGCATCCCAAGGTCGAGGCCGCGGGCTTCAAGGTCCTGTCCTACGTCAATATCGACCCGCGCGTCGTCGCGGTGCGCCAGGGCGGCAATGCCGTGCTGACCCCGGGCGATCTGGCGGGCGTGAAGTTCCGCGTGCCGGGCTCGGAGATGCTGCAGCAATACTACCGCATGGTCGGCGCCAACCCGACCCCGGTGGCCTGGGGCGAGACGCCGTCGGCGATCAAGCAGGGCGTGGCCGACGCGCTCGACCCGTCGGTGGGCGCGCTCTACGTCTTCGGCTTCAAGGACATCCTGAGCCACGTGACCTTCACCCAGGCCGTGCCGGACAGTCAGGTCTATTCGGTCAACCTGGAGTGGTTCAATTCGATGCCCGCCGATGTGCAGGAAGGCATCGAGTTCGCCGGCGAGATGACCCGCCAGCAGAACCTCGCCAAGGTCCCGGCGGCCCGCGCCTACGCGATGTCGGAGCTGTCGAAGGCCGGCGTCCAGTTCCACACGCTGAGCGACGACCAGCTTGCCGAATGGCAGGAAACCGGCGGCTATCAGCGCGACGAATGGACCGCGTTCAAGACCGACCTCGCCGGATCGATGGACGCCTTCGCGCAGCTGGAGGAGGCGGCCAACACGATGGGCCGCTACTACGTCCACGACGCCTGACCCGTTCGGGGGCGCCCGCCCGGCGCCCCCGTTCCCGAACCCGCAGGATCACCGGCCCCGCGCCGGATGGCGGCGCGCGCCCGCGCGACCGCAGGGAGAACGCGCATGTCACGAACCTGGAAAGCCATCGACCAGAACGGGGAGCGTTGGCTCCTTCTGACCTTCTACATCATGCTGGTCGGCACGATGTTCATCGAGGTCGTGCGGCGGGAGCTGTTCTCCTATTCCTCGATCTGGGGCGAGGAAATCGTCCGCTACTCGTTCATCTACCTCGCCTGGATCGGCGCCGCGGCGGCGGTCAAGGAGCGCGGCCATATCCGCATCGACGTGCTGATGCAGTATGTCGGGCCGCGGGTGAAGGCGCTGCTCTACATCCTAGGCGATATCGTCATGTTCGCCGTCGCGGCCGTGGCGCTCTACTGGTCCTTCGAGACGGTGCTGGTCTCGGCCAAGTTCGGATCCGTGACGCACGGCCTCCGCATCAGCCAGGTCTGGTTCCTGATGGCGGTGCCCTTCGGGTTCGGCCTCGTGATGCTGCGCCTGATCCAGTCCTTCCTGCGCGATGTGCGCGACCTTCGTGACGGCCGGCCCGTCTACGAAGGCGACAAGCTGTTCGACTGAGGGGGGCGCGCGATGCTCTGGCAACAACTCCAGAACCAGACGGTCATCCTCGGCTGGGATTTCTACGGCCCGGTGATCCTGTTCGTCGTGCTGGTGGCGCTGGCCATCCCGGTCTGGGCCGCCATCGGCGCGGCCGCGATCCTGATGCTGGTCATCTCGGGCGCCCTGCCCCTCAGCCTCGTGGGCGAGAGCCTGTTTCACGGCATCGACCATTTCGCGCTGACCGCGGTGCCGCTCTTCATCCTGACCGGCGACGTGCTGGTGCGCACCGGCCTCAGCCGCAAGTTCCTCGACGTGGCCGAAGCGCTGACCTGCTGGGCCAAGGGCGGCTTCGGCTCGGCCACGGTGCTGGTCTGCGGCATGTTCGCGGCGATCTCGGGCTCGGACGCGGCGGGCGCCGCCGCGGTGGGCCGCATGACGATCGACCGCCTGGTCGAGAGCGGCTATCCCCGCCCCTATGCCTGCGCGCTGGTCGCGGCGGGTGCCTGTACCGGCATCCTGATCCCGCCCTCGATCGCCTATATCATTATCGGCCTCGTGCTGGGCATCTCGGCCTCGACCCTGTTCCTGGCCGCCGTCATCCCCGGCATCGCCATCCTCGTGTCGATCCTGGTCACCAACATCGTGATGAACCGTCTGAACCTCTGGGAAGGCGGCGGGATCATGACGACCTCGGAATGGGCAGCGAACCTGTGGAAGGCGCTCAAGTCCGGCTGGTACGCCTTCATCGTGCCCGGCATCATCTTCTACGGCATCTTCTCGGGTCGGCTGACGCCGACCGAGGCAGGCGCCGTCGCGGTGGTCGTCACCATCGCGATGGGCTTCGGGCTCAAGACGCTCAGCCTGTCGGACTTCCCCGCGATGCTCGTCAGCTCGGCCAAGGTGAACGGCGTGATCCTTCCGATCATCGCCTTCTCGCTGCCGCTCGCGCAGGCGCTGGCGATCCTGGGCGTGCCGCAGGGCTTCGTCGGCGCGGTGACCTCGCTCACCGAGGACCCGACGCTGCTGATCCTGCTGATGGTCGCGATCCTGATCGCCGCCGGCTGCGTGATGGAGACGACGCCCAACATCGTGATCCTCGCGCCCATCCTGAAGCCCTTGGCCGACAATATCGGCATGAACGAGATCCAGTTCTGCATCATGATGATCACCGCGCTGGGCGTGGGCTTCATCACGCCGCCGCTGGGCCTGAACCTCTTCGTGGTCTCGGGGATCACGGGCGAGTCGATCCTCAAGATCGCCTATCGCGCCATCCCCTTCGTGTTCTTCATGTTGGCCGTGACGCTGCTGATCGCGCTCTATCCGCCGATCTCGACGACACTGCTTCCTGAAATCTACCAGTAGGAGCCTAGTCAAATGGCACGGGAATACCTCAAGAAAGCCGATCTGACGCCGGCCAGCGGCGCCTCCGATGTCAGCGCCATCGTCCAGGGCATCCTCGACGACATCGAGGCGGGCGGGGACGCCAAGGCGCTAGAATACGCCGCCAAGTTCGACCGCTACGAGGGCAATGTCGTCCTGACCGAGGCCGAGATCGCGGCCGCCGCCGCGCAGGTGCCCGAGAAGGTGAAGAAGGACATCCAGTTCAGCCACGCCAACGTGAAGCGCTTCGCCGAGGCGCAGAAGGCCACGATCGAGGATTTCGAGACCGAGGTGATCCCCGGCCTGATCGCCGGCCAGAAGACCATCCCCGTCGAGGCGGCGGGCTGCTACGTGCCCGGCGGGCGCTACAGCCACATCGCCTCGGCGATCATGACGGTGACCACCGCCAAGGTGGCGGGCTGCGCGAATATCGTCGCCTGTTCCCCCCCGCGCCCCGGCGTGGGCGTCGCGCCCGCGATCATCTACGCAGCGCATCTCTGCGGCGCCGACAAGATCGTCGCGATGGGCGGCGTGCAGGGCGTCGCGGCGATGACCTTCGGCCTGTTCGGCCTGCCCAAGGCCAATATCCTCGTGGGCCCGGGCAACCAGTTCGTGGCCGAGGCCAAGCGCATCCTCTTCGGACGCGTCGGCATCGACATGTTCGCGGGCCCGACCGACAGCCTGATCCTCGCCGACAAGACAGCCGATCCGGAGATCGTGGCCGCCGACCTCGTGGGCCAGGCCGAGCATGGCTATAACTCGCCCGTCTGGCTCGTCACCGACGACCGCGCGCTGGCCGAGACCGTGATGAAGCGGGTGCCCGAGCTGATCGCCGACTTGCCCGAGCTCAACGGCGACAACGCCGCCAAAGCCTGGCGCGACTATGCCGAAGTCATCCTCTGCGCCGATCGCGAGGAGATGGCCGCGACCTCCGACGACTACGCGCCCGAGCACCTGACCGTGCAGGCCGAGGATCTCGACTGGTGGCTCGACCGGCTGACCTGCTACGGCTCGCTCTTCTTGGGCGAGGAGACCACGGTGGCCTTCGGCGACAAGGCGTCGGGCACGAACCACGTGCTGCCCACCTCGCGCGCGGCGACCTATACGGGCGGGCTGTCGGTCCACAAATACATGAAGATCGTGACCTGGCAGCGCGCCACCCGTGACGGCGCCCGCCCGATCGCCGAAGCGACGGCCCGCATCTCGCGCCTCGAGGGGATGGAAGGCCATGCGCGGACCGCCGACATCCGGCTGCGCAAATACTTCCCGGAGGTCAATTTCGACCTGAGCGTCGAGGGCTGACATGGCCGCATCCGACAGGCCGGGTCCCGATCTGACCGGTCATGTCGCGCTGGTGACCGGGGCCTCCTCGGGTCTCGGCCGCCGCGCCGCCATCGCGCTCGTCCGCGCGGGCGCGCAGGTCGTGGCCGTCGCCCGCCGCATCGAGGCGCTGGCGGATCTGGCGAGCGAGGCGGACGGCGCCGTCGCCCCGCTGCCCTTCGACCTGGCCCGTCGCGACGCCCTGCCCGAGCTGGCGCGCGCCGCGGCCGAGCCCTTCGGGGCGCCCGACATCCTGGTGCACGCCGCCGGCATCAACACGCGCGAGCCCGCCGACGCTGTGACGCCCGAGGGCTGGGACGTCACGCTCGGCCTGAACCTCGCCGTGCCCTTCTTCCTGAGCCAGGCCTGTGCGCCCGCGATGAAGGAAAAAGGCTGGGGCCGGATCGTCAATTTCGCCTCGCTGCAAAGCACCCGCGCCTTTCCCGGCGGGCTGGCCTATGGCGCCTCGAAGGGCGGGATCGCCCAGCTGACCCGCGCGATGGCCGAAGCCTGGTCCCCGCATGGCATCAACTGCAACGCCATCGGCCCCGGCTTCTTCCGCACCGAGCTGACGCAGGCCGTCTTCGCCGACCCGGAGCGCGCCGCGCGCAACGCCGCGCAGACCTGCATCGGCCGCAACGGCGAGCCGGAGGATCTCGACGGGCCGCTGCTCTTTCTGTGCTCGGACATGGCGCGATACGTGACCGGGCAGGTCCTGATGGTCGACGGGGGGTTCACCGCGAAATGAAGGCGCTCGTCTATACCGGCCCGGAATCGCTCGAATTCCGCGAAACGCCCGACCCCCAGCCGCCCGAAGGCCACCACCTGGTGCGGATCGAGAGCGTCGGCATCTGCGGGTCGGACATGCATGCCTTCCTGGGCCACGACCCCCGCCGTCCGGCGCCGCTGATCCTGGGCCACGAGGGCGCGGGCACGGTCATGGGCGGGCCGATGGACGGCACCCGCGTGACGATCAACCCGCTCGTCACCTGCGGCAGCTGCGACGCCTGCCGCACGGGGCGCGAGAACCTCTGCGCCGACCGCCAGATCATCTCCATGCCGCCGCGCGAAGGGGCCTTCGCGGAATTCGTCGCGATGCCCGAGGCGAACCTGATCCCCGTCCCGGACGATGTGCCGCTCGGCAAGGCCGCGCTGGCCGAGCCCATCGCCTGCGGCTGGCACGCCGTGCGAATTGGCCTGGGGCTGCCGGGCGGGGCGCGCGACGCGCTCGTCATCGGCGGCGGCGCCATCGGCGTGGGCGCCGCGCTCAGCCTCAGCGCGCAAGGCGTCGACCGGGTCACGCTGGTCGAGCCGAACCCGCTGCGCCGCGAGACGCTCGCCGCGCATCTCGACGCGCAGATCGCCGCGCCCGAGACGGTGACCGACCTGCAATTCGACATGGTCGTCGACGGCGTGGGCTACGACGCCACCCGCGCGACCGCCGCGGCGCTGACCCGTCCGGGCGGGGCGATCCTGCATATCGGGCTGGGCGGCGGCGCCGCCGGCCTCGATATTCGCCGCCTCACGCTGCAGGAAATCGCCTTCATCGGCACCTATACCTACACCGCGCAGGATTTCCGCGACACGGCGCAGGCGATTTTCGACGGGCGGCTTGGCACGCTCGACTGGACCGAGACGCGGCCCCTGTCGGACGGCGCACGCGCCTTCGCCGATATCCGCGCGGGCCGCGTGGCGATGCCGAAGATCGTGCTGGAGCCCTAGGCCGGGCGCAGGCCCAGCATCTTGCGCGCCTCCGCGGGCGTGGCGACGGGTCGCTCGAACCGCTCGCAGATTTCGACTGTCCGCGCGACCAGCGCCGCGTTCGACGGCGCCAGCCGCTCGCGATCCAGCCGCACGTTATCCTCGAGCCCCGTCCGCGCATGCCCGCCCGCCGCGATCGCCCATTCGTTCAGCTCGAGCTGGTGCCGCCCGATCCCCGCCGCGCACCATTCGCTGCCGGGCAGAACGCGCGCGACCGTCTCGACATAGAAGTCGAAAACCCGCCGGTCGGCGGGCATCGCGTTCTTCACGCCCATCACGAATTGCACATAGGCCGGGGCCTTCAGCCGCCCGTCGCCCTGCATCTTCGCGGCCTGCAGCAGATGGCTCAGGTCGAAGCATTCGATCTCGGGCTTGATGTCGTGGATCATCATCTCGCCCGCCAGCCAGTCCACCAGGTCGGGCGGGTTCTCGTAGACGCGGGTCGGGAAGTTGTTCGACCCGACGCTGAGCGAGGCCATGTCGGGCCGCAGCGGCAGCATCCCGCCCCGCTCGCGCCCGGCCCCCGAGCGCCCGCCGGTCGAGAACTGGATGATCATGCCGGGACAGTGGCGTTCCAGCCCCTCCTTCAGGCGCGCGAATTTCTCGGGGTCCGAGGACGGCGTCTCGTCATCGTTGCGCACATGCGCATGGCAGATCGCGGCCCCGGCCTCGAAGGCCGCCTGCGTGCTTTCGATCTGCTGGGCGACGGTGATCGGAACGGCCGGGTTGTCGGCCGTCCGCGGCACGGAGCCGGTGATGGCGACGCAGATGATGCAGGGGTTGGACATGGGCGCTCCGATGCGGATCTTCGCCGCAGGATGGCCCCGCCGCGCGCCCGCGCGCAAGCGGATGCGACGCGCCGTTCCCCTCGGCCGCGCAGGGGCTATAGTCGCGGCAAAGCCGAGGGAGGACGCATCATGGCACGCACCATCATCATCGAGGAGGCCGGGGGTCCGGAACAACTGAAGCTGGTCGACCGGCCCGTCGGCGATCCGGGGCCCGGCGAAATCCGCGTCCGGCATCGAGCCTGCGGGCTGAACTTCATCGACGTCTATCAGCGCACGGGCCTCTATCCGCTGGAGCTGCCGCATCCGCTGGGGATGGAGGCCGCGGGCGAGGTCGTCGCCATCGGCGCGGGCGTCGACCACCTGAAGCCCGGGGACCGCGTCGCCTATGCCGCGATGCCGCCGGGCGCCTATTGCGACGAGCGCGTGATGCCCGCGGCACAGGTCTGCCCCCTGCCCGACGCGATCGATTACGAGACCGCCGCCGCGGTGATGCTGCAGGGACTGACGGTCGAATACCTGTTCCACCGCATCACCGAGCTGAAAGCGGGCGACCGCGTCCTGTTCCACGCCGCCGCCGGCGGCGTCGGGCTGATCGCCTGCCAATGGGCCCGGTCCGAGGGGATCGAGCTGATCGGCACGGCCGGGACGGACGAGAAATGCGCCCTGGCCCGCGAGCATGGCGCGGCGCATTGCATTAATTACCGCGACGCCGATTTCGTCGCGAAGGTGAAGGAGATCACGGACGGCGCGGGCGTCGATGTCGTGATGGACGGCGTGGGCAAGGACACGTTCGACGGCTCGCTCGACTGCCTGCGGCCGCTGGGCTTCATGATCTCCTTCGGCAACGCCTCGGGCCCGGTGCCGCCGGTCGACCTGCTGAAACTGGCCAGCAAGGGCTCGCTCAAGCTGACCCGCGCGACGCTCTTCACCTTCCTCGCCGATTTCGACCGCTGCCAGGCGATGGCGCGGCACCTCTTCGAAAAGGTCGCCTCCGGCGCCGTCGTGCCCCGCATCGGGCAGCGCTTCCCGCTCGAGAAGGTCGACGACGCGCATCGCGCGCTCGAGGCGCGGCAGACGACCGGCTCGACGATCCTGACGCTGTGACCGCCGCGGAGGGCCTTTCGCCCGCGTCGGGGCGGCACGCCGCGGGGCGGAGCATGCGGATCGACGTGCTCAATCCCAATGCCTCGCAGGCCGTCACCGCCGCGATGGCCGAGGGCCTGCACGCCCTGCCCGTCGCGTCGCGCCACGCGATCCGCTGTTCCGAGCTCGCCGATGCGCCGCCCGGGATCGAGACGGACGCCCATGTCGCGGAGGTCGCGCCGATGGTCGCGGCCTTCGCCGCCCGGAGCAGGGCGGACGCGCTTGTCGTGGCCTGTTTCTCCGATCCCGGCGTCGGCGCGGCGCGGGCCGCGACGGCGATCCCGGTCATCGGGATCGCGGAGGCCGCCTACCTGCTGGCCCTGCAGCTCGCGCCGCGGTTCGGTGTCGTCTCGCTGGGCCCCAGCTCCATCGCGCGCCACGTCGCGCAGATCGAACGCCTTGGCCTCGCGTCCCGCCTCGCGGGCGATCGCGCGGTGGGCATGACGGTGGCTGAGGGCCACGGCCCGGACGCGCTGTCGCGGGTCGAACCCGTCGCCCGGGCGCTGGTCGACCGGGACGGTGCCGGGGTGGTCATCCTGGGATGCGCCGGGCTGGGCGGGCTGCGCGCGGATCTGCAGGACCGGCTCGGCATCCCGGTGATCGACCCGGTGCAGGCCGGCGTCGCCGCGGCCGCGAGCCTGCTCGAGATGGGCTACGGGGGGCGCCCGATGACCGACCGGCTGATCTGCGGAACGATCGTCACGCCGGACGGGGTGCGGCCCGGCGGCTGGATCGCCGTGGAGGGCGAGCGCATCGCCGCGACCGGCACCGGCCCCCGCCCCCGCGCGGCGGAGATCGACGATCACCGCGACGCGCTTCTGCTGCCGGGCGTGGTGGACGGCCAGACCCATGCGACGAGCGCCAAGGGGCTGGCGGGCATCGCCGAGACGACGCGCGGGGCGGTGGCGGGCGGCGTGACCACGCTGGTGGACATGCCCTATGACAATCCGGCCCCCCTGGACCGTAGCGAACGCTTCGACGCCAAGGCCCGGGCCATCGCGGAGCACGCCCATGCCGACATGGCGCTTTACGGGACCGCCACCGCCGAGACCGGGACCGCGAACCTTCACGACCTGATTGCGCGCGGCGTTGTGGCCTTCAAGATCAGCGCCTTCGAAAGCGACCCAACCCGCTTCCCCCGCATCTCCGCCGACCTGACGCTGGACCTGCTGGAGGCGCTGGCCCCCACCGACCTGCCGCTCGGCCTGCACAACGAGGATCAGGAGATCGTGCGCGCCCGGATCGCCCGCGCCCGTGCCGCCGGGGCCGAGGGGATCGCCGCGCATGCGACCGCCCGCCCCGAGGCGGCCGAGCTGTCGGCCACTGCCGCCTTTCACGCCCTCGGCCTCGCCACGGGCGCCCATACCCATGCCGTCCACCTGACGACCGGCACCGGCTTCGCGCTGACCCGCGCGCTGGCCGGCGTGGCGCCGCGCGCGACGGGCGAGCTCTGCGTGCATTACCTCTGGTTCGACGCCGCCACCGACGGCGCGGCGCTGGGCGCGCGGATGAAGGTGAACCCGCCGATCCGCCCCGGCGCGATCGACGGTCTCTGGCGGGCGATCGAGGCGGGCGAGGTCGCCTTCGTCTCCTCCGACCATTCCTCCTGGCCGATCGAAGGCAAGCTGACCGCCTCGATCTTCGATGCGGGCGCGGGCGTGCCGGGGGTCGAGACGCTCCTGCCCGCCTTCTACACCGCCGCCGTCCGGCGCGCTCCCGACCAGGCCGCCGCCCTGACCGCGCGGATGCTGAGCGACGCGCCCGCGCGCTTCTTCGGGATCGACGACCGCAAGGGCCGGTTGGCCACCGGCCGCGACGCCGATATCGCGGTGCTGGAACCGGGCCGCTTAACCTGGGACGAGGCGCAAGCCCATGACGGGCTGGCCTGGTCGCCCTTCCACGGGCGCGACTTCGCGGGCCGGGTGCGCGCGACCTATCTGCGCGGCCGGCCGGTCTGGGACGGCCAGACCGTGTCGAACGCGCCGGGCGCGGGCCGGCTGGTGAGACGCAACACGGCGGGCTGGTTCGCCCGGGAGGACGAGGCATGAGCAAACTGACCGAGGCGGCAAACGGGGTCTACGTGATCTCGGTGACGCCCTTCGACGAGACGGGCGCGATCGACTGGGACAGCCTCGACCGCGTCACCGACCGCTACCTGGAGGCCGGCGCGGACGGGCTGACCATCCTCGGGATGATGGGCGAGGCCCCGAAGATGACCGCCGACGAGGCCGCGGAGATCGTCGCGCGCGTCATCGCGCGGGCGGGTGGCGTGCCGGTGGTCGTGGGCGTCTCGGCGCCCGGGCTCGCCGCGTTGAAGGGCCTCGGGCTCAAGGCCATGGACACCGGCGCCGCGGGCGTGATGGTCGCGCCGCCCGGCAGCCTGCGCACCGACGCCCAGATCCGCGGCTACTACGCCATGGTGTGCGAGGCGCTGGGCCGCGACGTGCCCGTGGTGCTGCAGGATTTCCCGCTGGTGACCGGAGTGCAGATCAGCGACGAGGCGCTGGGCGCGATCATCGACGACTGCCCCTCGGTCGTGATGCTCAAGCACGAGGACTGGCCCGGCCTCGCCAAGATCAGCCGGCTGCGCGCGGCCGAGGCCGGCGGCCGGCGGCATATCTCGGTCCTCTGCGGCAACGGCGGCTCCTTCCTGCCGGAGGAGATGGCCCGCGGCGCGGATGGCGCGATGACCGGCTTCGCCTATCCCGAGATGATGGTCGAGGTGGTGCGCGCCATGAACGCGGGCGAGACGGCGCGCGCGCATGACGTGTTCGACGCCTACCTGCCGCTTATCCGCTACGAGACGCAGCCGGGCCTTGGCCTCGCCGTGCGCAAGCACGCGCTCTGGCGCCGCGGCTGGATCGCGTCGCCGGCGCTGCGCAAGCCGGGGGCCGGGCTCGACCGGGAGACCGCCGCCGAGGTCGACCGCCTGATCGACCGCCAGGCGCGGCGTCTGGAGGAGATCGGCTGACCCCCGACGCGCCCGGGCCCCGGATCCGCGCGTCGCGGGCGCCCCACGGCCGCGCCCGGGCCCCGCGCGGAGGCACGGCGCCCACGCGCGGCGGCGGGCCCGATGCGGGACGCGAAAGATGGGAAATTGGCTGGGGTGGTAGGATTCGAACCTACGGTACACGGTACCAAAAACCGCTGCCTTACCGCTTGGCTACACCCCAACCGTGGGCGCGGGGATAAGCGAGGGGCGCTTGGGTCGCAAGCCCAAAATCGCCCCCCGCAAGCCCCGCTTTCAGCCCCGCGCGGCGCGGATCAGCTTGAGGATATCGCGTGCGGCGGCGGGGATGTTCGTGCCCGGCCCGAAGATCGCGGCGACGCCGGCTTTCTTGAGGAAATCGTAATCCTGCTGCGGGATCACCCCGCCGCAGATCACGATGATCTCGCCCGCATCCATCCCCCGGAGCGCGTCGATCAGCTTCGGCGCCAGCGTCCGGTGCCCGGCCGCCTGGCTCGAGATGCCGATCACGTGGACATCGTTGTCCACCGCGTCCTGCGCGGCCTCCTCGGGCGTCTGGAAGAGCGGGCCCACATCCACATCGAAGCCGATATCGGCGAAGGCCGTGGCGATGACCTTGGCGCCGCGGTCATGGCCGTCCTGGCCCATCTTGACCACCAGCATCCGCGGCCGCCGCCCCTCGGCCTCGGCGAACTCCTCGACATCGGCCTGGATCGCCGCGAAATCGTCGTCGCCCTCGTAGGCGGCGCCATAGACCCCGGCCAATGTCTTCACCTCGGCGCGGTGGCGGCCGAACACCGTCTCCATCGCGTCCGAAATCTCGCCCACCGTGGCGCGCTGGCGGGCCGCCTCGACGGCGGCCTCCAGCAGGTTGCCGCCCTCGCCCGCCCGGCGCGTGACCTCGGCCAGCGCGGCGTCGCAGGCGGCCTGGTCGCGGCTCGCGCGGATCCGCCCCAGCCGGGCGACCTGCGCCTCGCGCACCTTGTCGTTGTCGATATCGAGGATGTCGATCGGATCCTCGGTCTCGCGGCGATACTTGTTCACGCCGACGATAACGTCCTCGCCGCGGTCGATCTTGGCCTGCCGCGTCGCCGCGGACTCCTCGATCCGCAGCTTGGGCATCCCCGAGGCGACGGCCTTGGTCATGCCGCCCATCGCCTCGACCTCCTCGATCAGCGTCCAGGCCGCCTCGGCCAGGTCATGGGTCAGCTTCTCGACGTAATAGCTGCCCGCCAGCGGATCGACGACATTGGTGACGCCCGTCTCCTCCTGCAGGATCAGCTGGGTGTTGCGCGCGATGCGCGACGAGTTCTCGGTGGGCAGCGCGATGGCCTCGTCGAAGCTATTGGTGTGCAGCGATTGCGTCCCGCCCAGCACGGCGGCCAGCGCCTCATAGGCGGTGCGGACGACATTGTTGTAGGGGTCCTGCTCCTGAAGCGACACGCCCGAGGTCTGGCAATGGGTCCGCAGCATCGAGGATTTCGGGTTCTTCGGCTCGAATTCCGACATGATGCGATGCCAGAGCAGCCGCGCGGCGCGCAGCTTGGCGGCTTCCATGAAGAAGTTCATGCCGATCGCGAAGAAAAAGCTCAGCCGGCCGGCGAAGCGGTCCACATCCATGCCGCGCGCGATGGCCGCGCGGACATATTCGCGCCCGTCGGCCAGCGTGAAGGCCAGCTCCTGCACCAGGTCGGCGCCGGCTTCCTGCATGTGGTATCCTGAGATCGAGATCGAGTTGAAGCGCGGCATCTCTTCGGCGGTGTATTCGATGATATCCGCGACGATCCGCATCGAGGGCTCGGGTGGATAGATATAGGTGTTGCGGACCATGAACTCCTTCAGGATGTCGTTCTGGATGGTCCCCGAAAGCTGCGCGCGGTCGACGCCCTGCTCCTCGCCGGCGACGATGAAATTGGCCAGGGTCGGGATCACCGCGCCGTTCATCGTCATGGAAACGCTGATCTTTTCCAGCGGAATGCCGTCGAAGAGGATCTTCATGTCCTCGACCGAGTCGATGGCCACCCCCGCCTTGCCCACGTCGCCCACGACGCGCGGATGGTCGCTGTCATAGCCGCGATGGGTGGCCAGGTCGAAGGCCACCGACACGCCCTGCTGCCCGCCGGCCAGCGCACGGCGGTAGAAGGCGTTCGATTCCTCGGCCGTGGAGAAGCCCGCATATTGGCGGATCGTCCAGGGTCGGCCGGCATACATCGTGGCTTTGACCCCGCGCAGATAGGGCGCCTCGCCCGGGATGGCGTCCAGGTGGTCGAGCCCCTCCAGGTCGTCGCGTGTATAGAGCGGCTGGACGTCGATCCCTTCCAGCGTCCGCCAGGTCAGGTCCTCAGGCGCGCGGCCCCTCAACTCGCCCGCAGCCAGGCTCGTCCAACGGTCGCGGGGCCCATGCCGGGTATCGTCGCTGTCGGCGGTCATGGGTGGCTTCCTCCCTCTGGCCCGTGCGGGCGTCTTCATGCGCCCCGTCTATATACGTGGCCAGACCGTCCGCGCCATCACGAAGCCACGTCACCTCGGCGGCGTGGCGTGCGTCGAGCGCGGCGCCCAGATCCGGCGGGAACGGGGCATAGCGGCCGCCGCGTTCGGGCAGCGGCGTCATGCAGCCCTCCGCGCGCAGCCGCGCCCGCAGCGCCCCGAGCGGAAGGGCGGCGTTGAGCGGTCGCACGGGACCCGGCCGCGGCGGCCGCCCCGTGAGTGCGGCGAAAGCCTCGACGGGCTTTTGGCCGATCCCCTCAAATTCCCACACCGCGACCTCGGCCCCCGGAAACACGCGGGCCACGTCCTCGATCACCTGCCGCCATCCCCGCCGCGCGGATGCGATCGCCTCCAGCGTGGCGCGGTCGGGCGGGGCGAAGCCGCGGGTCATCAGGAAGGCGAAGGCGCTGGTCCACCAGGCCGCGGGCGAGCGGATGGCGAGGCAGACGCGGTCGATGCCCGGGACGGCGCGGGCCAGCCGCTCCAGCCGCGGGGCGGCCGAGGGGTAGAGCCGCGCCATCAGGAGATTCTCGCGCAAGCCCCCAAGCGCGTTCTCCTCCGACAGAACGAGGCGCGTTAGGCCCAGCGCCGCCATCTCGCTGCGCAGCATCGCGACCCGGCCCGCGGCACGATGGGCCGCACGGTCCCGCGAGGCCGCCTGGCGTCCGGGATCGCCCAGCACACCGGTCAGCAGCCCCGCCCGGGTGCGGCGCGGCGTCCAGACGGCGACCCCCGCGCGCGCCAGCGGCGCCGCATCGCGTTCCAGCAGGTGCTGCAGGCTGCTCGTGGCGGTGCGGTGGGCGCCCAGGTGCAAGGTGACGGGCGGATCTCGGGTCAGGTGCGGCATCGGGTCTCCGGGCGGGCTGTCTGCGGTCGCGAAAGCCCTAGGATCCGATGCCTTCCGATAGGATTAAGCAGCCATTTCACGACGAATTGCCTCATTCCCGCGACGCACCCTTCGCGCCGCCGCTTCCCCGACCTATATCGGAAGGAACGGAAGGGCACGGAACGAGATGACGATACAGAGTTTCCTATCTGGCATCGCTGCGGCGCTGGCGCTGGTCGGCGCAGCTTTCGCGGCGGACACGCCATCGGTCGCGGAGCG
Organism: Jannaschia sp. GRR-S6-38; assembly: GCF_029853695.1. Classification (NCBI taxonomy): domain Bacteria; kingdom Pseudomonadati; phylum Pseudomonadota; class Alphaproteobacteria; order Rhodobacterales; family Roseobacteraceae; genus Jannaschia; species Jannaschia ovalis. The sequence continues at coordinate 2,626,560 of NZ_CP122537.1, read as the reverse complement.
CTGGGAGGCCGACAAGTCGCATTATTTCGACGCGGCGGAGGTCGATCTGGAGGAGCTTCTCTACATCGCCCGCCCGGTCGTGGTCTTCGCGAACTCCCCGCGCGACCCCGCCTTCATCGAGCAGCTGGAGGAGATCGAGTCCGAGATCGACCGGCTGGTCGAGCGCGACGTGATCGTCGTCCTCGACACCGATCCGCGAAACCGCTCGGCCCTGCGAGAGCAGCTGCGCCCCCGCGGCTTCATGCTGGTGCTGATCGGCAAGGATGGTCAGGTGAAGCTGCGCAAGCCGCTGCCCTGGACGGTCCGCGAACTCTCGCGCTCGATCGACAAGATGCCGATGCGCCGCCGCGAGATGCGCGAGAACCCCTCCGGCGAAGGCTGAACGGCCCGCGCGCCCGCTGATTACTCCTCAGAGGCCGCGGAACACCGTCCGCGTGCCGTCCTGGTCGCCCAGGCTGTCGATCAGCTTTCGCCCGTCGGCCGTGGGCTCGCCCTTGTCGTCGAGCCATCCGCGCCGCCGCGCCTTCGCCTCCGGCGCGTTCGTGGCGCCGCCGACATTGGCGGCGAAGGCCAGGATGCGGTCGCGGATCTCGTTAGGCTCGGCTGTCATGGTCGGCTCCGTGGCGGTCATTCGGGAAGGTTCCGCCGGGCAACCTAGCGCGCCCCCGCAGAAGGAAAGCCGGCGACGATGCCGAACGCGTGATGATCCCGGCCCCCGGCCACGCGCCGAACCATCTGTAAAGCCCGCGAAAAACCGGCGCGCCGGGCCGGTCCCGACGCCGCCGGATCACTCGAATTCGAGGATCACGTCATCCACCGCCAGGCTGTCCCCGGGCCCCGCATTGACCTTCGCGACGACGCCCTTGCGCTCGGCGCGCAGGATGTTCTCCATCTTCATCGCCTCGACCACCGCCAGGGCCTGGCCCTCCTGGACCTCGTCGCCCTCGGCCACGTCGACCCGCACGATCAGGCCCGGCATCGGGCAGAGCAGCAGCTTCGAGGTGTCGGCGGCCTGCTTTTCGGGCATCAGCGCCGCGAGCTCGGCCTGGCGCGGCGTGCGGACATGGACGCGCATGTCGGCGCCGCGCGTCCGGATGCGGAAGCCCTGCGTGATCTTGCCCACCTTCAGCACGACGACCTCGCCGCCGACCGAAACGCGCGCCAGCTGGTCGCCCGGCGTCCAGTCCGACTCGACGCGCAGGGTCTCCTCCCCGATGGTGACGTCCGCCCCGCCCCTGTCGGCCGCGATCCGGGTCTCGAAGCGCAGGCCGTTCAGCGTGACGATCCAGTCCGCCCCGACCTTGCGTTCGTGATTGTCCATCCGACCCGAGACGCGGGTGCGCCGGATCTCGGCCACGCGGTGCATGGCCGCGCAGGCGGCCGCGATGCGGCGCAGATGGTCCTCGGGCAGGCTGACACCCTGGAAGCCGTCGGGGAATTCCTCGGCGATGAAGGCCGTGGTCATCTCGCCCGCGACGAATTTCGGATGGTCCATCACCGCCGACAGGAAGGGCAGGTTGTGGCCGATCCCCTCGACCTCGAACCCGTCCAGCGCGTCGCGCATCGCGGCGATGGCCGTGCCGCGATCGGGCGCCCAGGTGCAGAGCTTGGCGATCATCGGGTCGTAGAACATGCTGATTTCGCCGCCCTCGAAGACGCCGGTGTCGTTGCGGACGACGCGCTCGGGCCCCGAGACCTCCTCGGGCGGGCGGTAGCGGGTCAGCCGGCCGATCGACGGCAGGAAGCCGCGATAGGGATCCTCGGCATAGAGCCGGCTCTCCATGGCCCAACCATCGAGCTTGATGTCGTCCTGCGTCAGCGCCAGCCGCTCGCCATTCGCCACGCGGATCATCTGCTCGACCAGATCGACGCCGGTGATCAGCTCGGTCACCGGGTGCTCGACCTGCAGGCGGGTGTTCATCTCCAGGAAGTAGAAATTGCGCTCGCCATCGACGATGAACTCGACCGTGCCCGCGCTGGCATAGCCCACGGCATGGGCCAGCGCGAGCGCCTGCTCGCCCATCGCCCGGCGCGTCGCCTCGTCCAGGAAAGGCGACGGCGCCTCCTCGACGACCTTCTGGTTGCGCCGCTGGATCGAGCATTCGCGCTCGCCCAGATAGACGCCGTTGCCGTGCTGGTCGCAGAGCACCTGGATCTCGATATGGCGCGGCTGGGTGACGAATTTCTCGATGAACATGCGGTCGTCGCCGAAGCTCGACGCCGCCTCGTTCTTCGACGCCTGGAAGCCTTCGCGCACCTCGTCGGCGCTCCAGGCGATGCGCATGCCCTTGCCGCCGCCGCCGGCGCTGGCCTTCAGCATGACCGGGAAGCCGATCTCCTCCGAGATCTTCAGCGCCTCGTCGGCATCGGCGATCAGGCCCATATGGCCGGGCACGGTCGAGACTCCGGCCTCGGCCGCGATCTTCTTCGAGGTGATCTTGTCGCCCATCGCCTCGATCGCGCCCTTGGGCGGGCCAATGAAGGCCACGTCCGCGGCCTCCAGCGCCTCGGCGAATTTCGGATTCTCGGACAGGAAGCCATAGCCCGGATGCACCGCCTGCGCGCCCGACTGGCGGATCGCCTCCATGACCTTCTCGATCACGATATAGGACTGGTTGGCGGGCGGCGGGCCGATATGCACCGCCTCGTCGGCCATGCGCACATGCAGCGCGTCGCGGTCAGCGTCGGAATAGACCGCCACCGTCTTGATGCCCATCCGGCGGGCCGTCTTGATGACCCGGCAGGCGATCTCGCCGCGATTGGCGATCAGGATCTTGTCGAACATTTCATCCCCCTGTCCCGGTCTTTGCGCCGGTCAAACGAAAAAAGGGGCCGCCCCGTCAAGCGACAGGGCGACCCCATGATGGTGCGATGCGGCCCCGAACCGGGGCCCGGTGTCAGAAGTCGTTGGCCAACGCGCCGGCCGCGGCGCCGATTGCGCCGCCGGCGACGCAGTTGCCGTCTTCGATGATTTCGCCGGCCGCACAGCCGATCGCGCCGCCGATGGCCGCGCGCTCCAGGTCGGAACCGGCATAGCAGCCGGCCAGAAGCGTGAGCAGGGCCGCGGCCGGGATGAGAAGGGTACGGTGCATGTCGTGTCTCCGAGTTTTATGCGCGTCTTCAACGCGCGGTTGACCCCCGCGGTTGCATCGGGAGAAGGCCGCGCCGCGCCGGGTTCACGCTCAGCGCGTGAAATCCGCCAGATCGTCGGCCAGCGCGCCGCCTGCCGCACCGATGAGTGCGCCACCGGCCACGTTCTTGTCCAGTGCGGCGGCGCCCAGCCCGCCGATGAGAGCGCCGGCGCCCGCGCGTTCGACATCGGTGCCGTAACAGCCGGAAAGGGCCAGCGCGGCGACGATGCCGGCGGCCCGAAGGGGAATCTTGACCATGGAACTGCTCCTACCTCGTGGTCTTCTTTTTGTTTTGTCGCGTCGCCGTCTCCCGCCCCGATCCGTGTCGCGCCGCCCTGCAGGGCGCTTGCGGAAAAGGGTCCGGACGATGGGTCGACCTTGCGGCCTGTCCATCGCCCGGGAGGGGAAGGGGTACGGTTCCACTCGCATCCTTCGGTTCGCTCCCCGAGGGGACGCGTCTCCACCGGACACCCTTTCACGATGCGGCGCTGGACCCGATCCGCATAACGCGAAGTCGCCGCGATGCCGCGATCGGCGGAGCCTTGCCCAGCGGCGCGGCGCCGTGGCGAATTCATGCCCAATCCGGATCCTCCGGATCGTCCGGAAGGCCCGCATCCGCCTCGAAGGCTTCGGGAAAGGACGCGCGGGCCTGTGTCTCGTCCACCCGCAACAGCGCGTCGTAGCTGGCCGGGTCGAAGGGATCCTCGGCCGCGACGACCTCGCGCCCGAACAGCCAGGACAGCCGTCCCGCATCGAGATTGCCACGCTCGAACGGCGCGTCGCCGAAATGCGCCCAGAGGGCCGCGAGGAAGGCGGTGTCGGCGGCCCGGTCGGCGGGCCTGCGGTCGCGGAACCGCTCGCGCTTGGTGATCGGCGTGACCCCGCGGGGATTGGCGCGGCGGATGGTGAACTGGAAATCCGTCCCCGGCAGCCGGCCCGGGAAACCGCGATGCTTCAGCATGGGCGCGCTCCACGGCATGCCCGGGCAGCGAAGTCGAACGCGTTGCGGAAGGGAGAAAAGGGCCCCGACCCCCATCGGGTCACGGGCGGGTGCGCCCCGGACGCGACGCCATAGCGCCCAAGCCCGGTGGCGGGGTGCAGCGGGGCGCGCGCCAACACGCGCCCCGGCGCGAAATCAGAACTTGCTGGAAACCGGGTCGACGGTGACCGGCTCGACGATGACGACTTCTTCCTCGGCGGGCGCGCCGCAGGCGGCGACGGCAGCGGTGAGGCCGAGAACGGCAACGGTCTTGATGAGCTTACGCATGAATATCTCCTGTCGGTGTTGCGGAGGACTCGGTGCAACGTGGCATGTCCCCTCGGGAGGCAACGATGCCCCAAGGGTAAGGGTTCCGGCAAGCAGAAGACGCCGTTGCGTAAACGCATCAGTAATTCTCCGCCTCGCATGTGCCGTTCTCGACCCGGTAGAGGCCGAAATACTGCGTCGCCTCGGGGTCGGTCGCGCCGCGGGGCACGGGCCTGTCCATCAGCGTCACCACGATGCTGTCGGAGCGCGCATAGGGCAGCGCGGCGACCGGAAGGCCGTGGGTCTCGCACAGCCAGTCCATGTCGTCGCGCGCCCGATCGTAATCGACGCTTCCGCCGTCCCGCGCCACCGCCGGGGCGATGAAGCGCAGGATGGCCTGCGTCCCCTGCCCGTCCACGCGCTCCCACAGCACCTGCCAGAGCACCACCGCCTGGCCCGAGGGCACGCCCTGCGCGGCGGCCGGCCCGCCGAGCCCGAGGCCGAGCGCCAAGCCGAGCGCCGAACCCATTGCGCGGCTCAGTGGTTTCGCAGGGCCTCGATCAGCGCGTCCTTGTCCATGTCCGAGCGGCCCTCGATCCCGATCTCCTGCGCCCGCGCATAGAGATCGTCCTTTGTCCATTCCTCGTAGGGCGGCGCCTTGCCGCCCTTGTGCCCCGGGTCCTGGCTGTCGGATGCCTGCGCATTGGCGATCCGGGCGGCCTTCTCCTTCGAGGCGCCGTCCTCGCGCAGCGCCTGATAGGTCTCGTCGTCCTTGATCGACGGTCCGTGGTCCTTGCTCATGCTTCGCTCCTCCTGAGCCACCGAACGGTCGGACGCCGGGCCGGGTTCCCGCGCCGCTCATGCCGCGGCCTTCCGCGCCATCAGGCGCAGGTGGCTCGCGCCGCGCCCGATCTGCTCGACCGGCCCGACGGCTTCCAGCGCGCCGCGCTCCTGCGCCGCGACCCGGGTCCGCACGTCGAGGATCAGCGCCCCGCCGCACGCGATCTGCCGCGCGTAGAAATCCGCGTAGGTCGCCGCCGGGTAGTGAAATCCGCAAGACAGCATCGAAAGCGCGACATCGACCGGCGCGACCGCGTCCAGATCGTCCGTCTGCGGGTTCACGGTCTCGATCCTGTCGCCCGGAACGCCGTTGGCCTCGAGGAAGGCGCGCGCGCCGGCCAGCGAGGCATAGGCCGCGCCGGTATCGGCGAAGCCGAAATGGCGCGCCTCGTCGTCCGCCTCGGTGTCGATCAGGACCAGGCGCGCCCCGAAATCGCGATGGGCGAAAAGGTCGGCCATGGCGTAGCCGCAGCCGATATCGGCGATCGAACCCGGCCGCATTCGCACGAGCGCGTGCAGCATCTCGCGGTATTCCAGCCAAGCCACCGCCGCCGCACGCCGTGCCAGTTCCTCGCCCCGGCGTTGGACAATCGCCTCCAGCGCGGCGCCGTCGCCCTTCGTCCAGGCCCGGATGATCCGGCCCGGCCGGGCCTCGTCCCAGAGGATCTCGGAGCGCTGCAGGATCAGGTTCACGTGATCGGCCGGCCCGAACATCGACAGGTCGAGATCCCAGATCTCGGCGGTCCGGCAGCAATCCTCGATCGCGTCAGGTGTCAGAGGCCGGCCCATCGCGCCCTCTCCGATCTCACAGCGGGATCGTGTCGTGCTTCCGCCAGGGCCGGTCCTGCCGCTTGCTGCGCAAGGACGCGAAGGCCCGCGCGATCCGCTTTCGGGTGGCGCGCGGCTGGATCACCTCGTCGATGAAGCCCTTCTCGGCGGCGACGAAGGGGTTGGCGAAGCGGTCCTCGTAATCCTTGGTGCGCGCCGCGATCTTGTCGGGATCGCCCAGCTCCGAGCGGTACAGGATCTCGACCGCGCCCTTGGCGCCCATCACCGCGATCTCGGCCGACGGCCAGGCATAGTTGAAATCGCCCTTCAGATGCTTGGACGCCATGACGTCATAGGCCCCGCCATAGGCCTTGCGGGTGATGACCGTGACCTTGGGCACCGTCGCCTCGCCATAGGCGAACAGCAGCTTCGCGCCGTGCTTGATGACGCCGCCGAATTCCTGGCTCGTCCCCGGCAGGAAGCCCGGCACGTCCACCAGCGTCAGGAGCGGGATCGAATAGGCGTCGCAGAAGCGCACGAATTGCGCGGCCTTGCGCGAGCTGTCGATGTCCAGGCACCCCGCCAGCACCATCGGCTGGTTGGCCACCACGCCGACGGTCCGCCCCTCGATCCGGATGAAGCCGGTCAGGATGTTCTTGGCGTAGTCGGGCTTGATCTCGAAGAAATCCCCCTCGTCGGCCAGCTTCACGATCAGCTCGGCCATGTCGTAGGGCGCGTTCGGATTGTCGGGGATCAGCGTGTCGAGGCTTTCCTCGATGCGCTCGGGGTCGTCGAAGAAGGGCCGCACGGGCGGCACCTCCCGGTTCGACAGGGGCAGGAAATCGATCAGCCGCCGCACTTCGGCCAGCGCCTCGACATCGTTCTCGAAGGCCAGGTCCGCGACACCGGATTTCTTGGTGTGGGTCGTGGCGCCCCCCAGGTCCTCGGCGGTGACGATCTCGTTGGTCACGGTCTTCACCACGTCGGGGCCGGTCACGAACATGTAGGACGTGTCGCGCACCATCAGGATGAAGTCGGTCATCGCGGGCGAATAGACCGCGCCGCCCGCGCAGGGCCCCATGATGACGCTGATCTGCGGGATGACGCCGCTCGCGTCGATATTGCGCTGGAAGACCTCGGCATATCCGGCCAGCGAGGCGACGCCTTCCTGGATGCGCGCGCCGCCCGAGTCGTTGAGCCCGATCACCGGCGCGCCGTTCTGCAGCGCCATGTCCTGGATCTTGCAGATCTTCTGGGCGTGGGTTTCCGACAGCGAGCCGCCGAAGACGGTGAAATCCTGGCTGAAGACATAGACCAGCCGCCCGTTGATCGTGCCCCAGCCGGTGACCACGCCGTCGCCCGAGGGGCGGTCCTCGGCCATGCCGAAATCGGTGGCGCGGTGGGCGACGAACATGTCGAACTCCTCGAACGAGCCGTCGTCGAGCAGAAGCTCGATGCGCTCGCGCGCGGTGAGCTTGCCCTTGGCGTGCTGGGCCGCGATCCGCCGCTCGCCCCCGCCCATCCGGGCATGTTCGCGCCGCGCCTCGAGCTGTTCGAGAATGTCCTTCATGGTCCGCCCTCCCGTCTTGCGCCCCGTTCCTACGCCCCGCATGCGGCCCGAGGGAAGTCCGAAAGGGGATAATCCGCCCGATCCCGCCCCCGAGGCGCGCCCGGCCGGACGCCGCCGCCCGGTCGACGAAGGCGGGTCCGGCGCTATGTTTCGGGGTCGGCCCGGCCGCCGATGCCATTCCTGCACAGGCGCCTGTGCAGCGTCGCGGGGTTGGCCGAACGCATCGGAAAGGCATATCGCGATACTATGGCGGTCACGACAGACATCCCCCGCGCGCGGCGCAGCCCTCCGCACATCCTGACGCTCGTCGCGCTGGTCGGGCTGTCGACGCTCGCCATGAACGTGTTCCTGCCCTCGCTGCCGGCGATGGCGGACTGGTTCGCGGCCGATTACGCGATGATCCAGCTCTCGGTCGGGCTCTATCTCGGGGTGAACGCGGTCCTGCAGCTCTTCGTCGGCCCGATCTCGGACCGGTTCGGCCGGCGGCCCGTGATCCTCGCGGGGCTCGTGCTGTTCATGCTGGCCACGCTGGGCTGCCTCTGGGCCGAGACGATCGAGACCTTCCTCGCCTTCCGCATGGCGCAGGCCGCCATCGTCGTCGCCATGGTCCTCAGCCGCGCCGTCGTGCGCGACCTCTACCCGCAGGACAAGGCCGCCTCGATGCTGGGCTACGTCACCATGGGCATGTCCGTCGTGCCGATGGTCGGCCCCGCGATCGGCGGCGTACTCGAGGGCTATTTCGGCTGGCAGGCCAATTTCTGGCTGCTGCTCGCCGCGGGCGGCGCGCTCTGGCTCCTGACCTATATCGACCTGGGCGAGACCGCGCCCCGCACCGGCGGCAGCTTCCGCGACCAGGCCAAGCAATATCCCGAGCTTCTGACCTCGCGGCGCTTCTGGGGCTATTGCGCCTCCTCGGCCTTCGCCTCGGGCGCCTTCTTCGCCTATCTGGGCGGCGCGCCCTTCGTCGGCGCGCAGGTTTTCCGCATGGATCCCGCCACGCTGGGCGTCTTCTTCGGCGCCCCCGCGCTCGGCTATCTCGTCGGCAACGGCATCTCGGGGCGCTATTCGCAGCGCTTCGGCATCGACCGGATGATCCTCTGGGGCGCGGTGGGCCAGGTCTCGGGGCTCGGGCTGCTGCTGGTCCTGACGCTCATGGGCTACACCTCGCATTGGCTGTTCTTCGGATTCATGACCTTCGTTGGCCTCGGCAACGGGCTCGTCATCCCCAACGCGACGGCCGGGATGCTGTCGGTGCGGCCGCATCTGGCCGGCACGGCCTCCGGCCTGGGCGGCGCGATGATGATCGGCGGCGGCGCCGCGCTCTCGGCGCTCGCGGGCTGGCTTCTGGGCTTCGGCGGCGGGGCGCTGCCGCTGGTCGCGCTGATGGTCGCCTCGGGCTCGGCCAGCGTCACCGCCACCGTGCTGACCATCCGCCGCAACCGGCAGCTCGCCGCCTGAGCCTTCCGCTTGCCGCGCGCGCCGTTTGTCTGCGAAGACTGGTGCGACGCGCCCGAGGGAGGACATCATGGAACTGACCGGCACCCGCATCATCGCCGCGCCGCGCGAAACCGTCTGGGCGCGGCTCAACGACGCCGAGACGCTGAAGGCCTGCATTCCCGGCTGCGAGGAGCTGACCGGATCGCCGGAAGAGGGCTTCCAGGCGACGGTCAAGCAGAAGGTCGGCCCGGTGAAGGCCACCTTCAAGGGCGAGGTCACGGTCTCCGACGCCAACCCGCCCGAAAGCTACCGCATCGCCGGGGAAGGCAAGGGCGGCGTCGCGGGCTTCGCCAAGGGCGGGGCGAACGTGACGCTGGCCGAGGTGCCCGAAGGGACCGAGCTCAGCTATGCCGTGGACGCCAAAGTCGGCGGCAAGATCGCGCAACTGGGCTCGCGCCTGATCGACAGCTTCGCCGCCAAGATGGCCGACGCCTTCTTCGAGAACTTCAAGGACGAGGTCGAGGGCACCGCGGTCAGCCCGCAGGACCTGGTCACCTGAGCGCCTAGCCGCCCGCGCGCCGCCACCCGGCCGCGCGGGCCTCGGCTTCCGAGCAGAACCACCGCTCGCCCCGGCGCGTGTCGATCCTCGTGCGCCCGTAGGCGCGGTCGCCCGGCATGTGGTAGAGCCGCCCATTGTCCGAGATATTGTCCTTGATCGGGCATTGGCCCGGCCCCGGAGCGCGGGCGGCGGCCCGCTCGGCCCGCAACGCGGCGCGCCATTCGGCGGGGTCCTGCATCTCGTAGGCCCAGAGCCCGCGCGCCATCAGCACGGCCTCCTTCTCCTGCTCGCGATAGGCCGGGTCGTCGCGATAGGTCCGGGCGACGCCCAGCCGGACGAGCTCGGCATTGATCTCCGTGCCGTCCACGCGGCAGGTCGCCAGCGCCCGGCCGTAGCGGTCGGTTTCGTGCACCCGGCACACTGCCTGCCGCCCGCCATAGAGCCGCCGCGCCGCATCCGTCGCCATCTCGCCGCAGGCCAGGATGCGCGCGCCGTCCCGGCAGGTCTGCCCCGCCTCGGGCGCATCGATGCCGATCAGCCGGATATTGACCGGCGCGCCGATATCGATCGTGTCGGCATCGACGACGCGGACCGGGCCCGACAGAACCTCCGCCGCGGCGGGCAGGGCCATGCAAAGGAGGAGTGAACAGAGCTTGAACATATCCGGTACAAACCGGACGATTCGCGCGCGGGCAATCCGAAATCCTAAGAATGCGTTAATGCAGAAATGCGGTGTGTCAGTATTTCGCCGCGCCCGAGGGCGGCGTGATCTGCCGTTTCAGCCGGCTCTCGCGCCAGGCGATGAAGCTGACCGAGGCGATGATGATCGCGGCGCCCAGGATGACGAACCCGTCGGGCGGCTCGTCGAACAGCGCCCAGCCCAGCAGCACCGCCCAGACCATCTGCAGGAAGGTCACCGGCTGGGTGACCGAGATCGGCGCGGCCGCGAAGGCGCGCGTCATCGCGTAATGGCCCGCCGTCGCGAAGAAGGCGACCGCGAACATCCAGCCCAGGTCGGCCGGCGTGGGCGTCACCCAGACCGCAGCCGCGAAGGGCGCCAGCCCCAGCGTCACCGTCACCGACAGCATCGCCACCACCATGCCCGCCGAATACCGGTCCGACAGCGGCTTCGCCAGGAGGTAGGACGCGCCGAACAGCATCGCGGTTCCCAGCATCGCGAGATGCCCGGTCTCGACCTCGCGGAAGCCCGGCCGCAGGATCACCACCACGCCCAGCAGCGCCGCGATCACCGCCATGATCCGCCGCGCGGCCAGCCGCTCGCCCAGGAAGATCGCGGCGCCCAGCGTCACGTAGACCGGGTTGAGGTAGTTCATCGCCGTCACCTCGGCGATCGGGATCTGCGTCATCGCGTAGAACCACATCATCACCGCCAGCGTGTGCGCCGCGCCCCGCCCCGCGAAGAGCCCCAGGTCGCGCCGCGTCAGCCGCGCGGCCAGCAGCGAGCGGGCCAGCGGCAGCAGGAAGACGAGGCCCAGCAGGTATCGCAGGAAGGCCGCCTCGGCGGCGGGCAGGTCCTGCGCGGCGTGCTTGACCACGGCCGTCACCGCGATGAAGCAGAGCCCCGTCGCGATCATCCACAGGATGCCTTGCAGCGGGCGGGACGGCGTCGTCATGCCGTCTCTCTGCGCCGGGCCGCCGCGGAGGGCAAGCGACCGCCCGGCAAAGGCGCCGTTACGCGGGGCTCAGGATCAGGCCCGCGGCGATGGCCCACATGACCAGCGCCACGCCCGCATCCAGCACCCGCCACGCCCCGGGCCGTGCAAACAGCGGCCGCAGCAGGCGCGCCCCGAGGGCCAGCGCGAAGAAGAAGACGAAGGACGCGGTCACGGCCCCCAGCCCGAAGACGCGCGGCGCCGCCGCCTGGGTCGATATCGAGCCCAGCAGGACCAGCGTGTCGAGATAGACATGCGGGTTGAGCCAGGTCAGCGCGAGGCAGGTCAGCACCGCGCGCCGGAGCCCGCCCGCACCCCCCGCCGCCTCCAGCGCTTGCCCGCCGCGCCAGGCCGACCACGCCGCCCGCGCGCCATAGACCAGCAGGAACGCCGCCCCGCCCCAGCGGAAGGCCGGCACCAGCCAGGGCAGGACACCGACCAGCGCGCCGATGCCCGCGACCCCCGCCGCGATCAGGAGCGCATCCGACAGCGCGCAGGTCAGCGCCACGGCCAGCACATGCTCGCCGCGCAGCCCCTGCCGCAGCACGAAGGCGTTCTGCGCGCCGATGGCGAGGATGAGCGAGAACCCGAGCCCGAAGCCCGACAGGAAGGAGGTCATGGACGCATCTCGCCCCCGCCGCACCCCCGCCGCAAGCCGAAGCCGCCCCTCAGCCCGAGGGCGAACGGTCCGAGGCCTCGATCGCCCGGGCCCGCCCCAGCAGCGTCAGCGCAATGGCCAGCACGAACATGGCCGTCAGAAGCCCCAGCACCCGCTCGTAGAGCCCGTCCCAGGCGTCGTCCATGAAGAAGAAGACCGGCGCCATCGGCACCCACAGCACCGTCGCCGCGCGACACGCCAGCCGCAGCCGCCCCGAGATCGCCCCCGCCCCCTGCGACATCGCCCAGGGGATGACCGCGAAGGCGAGGCCCAGCGCATAGACCAGGTAGACATGGATCACCGCGCCGTCCCGGTCGGCATCGCCGTATTCGTTGCGCGCGCCCACCAGAAACACGACCTGCGCGGTGAAAATCAGCCCGAAGATCCCCGTGGTCCAGCCGCGCCCGCCCAGATGCGCATGGGCCGCGCCCACGGCGCAGGCGATCAGCGCGGCGGAATAGGCATAGATCCCGGTATCCACGATCCACTCGTAAGGCCCCGCACCCAGATCGCTGATCGTGTCGGCGATCCAGTCGTGGTTCGGCACCACGAAATCCGCCACCAGGATCGACAGTGCGAAGAGCACCGTCCCCGCGATGGCGAGCCAGCCGGTCCCGCGCAGGATATGCGGATGCTCCGCCAGCGGGTCGCCGGGGCGTTCGGGGATGTCGCGGGGATCCATCGGGGCCTTTCCCGCGGGGGCAGTGTCCGCCGCGTGCCGCCCCAACCCGTCGAGCGTCGCGGCGGTTCCGGCGCTCAGAGCTGCGCCATCACCTCGTCGCTCGCCTCGAAATTGGCGGTGACGGCCTGGACGTCGTCATCGTCCTCCAGCGCGTCGATCAGCTTCATCAGGGCCTGCATCCCCTCGAGGTCCAGCTCGGTCGTGGTCTGCGGCCGCCAGACCAGTTTGGTCGATTCCGCCTCGCCCAGGCTCTCCTCCAGCGCGGTCGAGACGGCGTTCAGGTCGCTGTCGGCGCACCAGATGACATGGGCGTCCGCGTCGGATTCGACGTCCTCGGCCCCGGCCTCGATCGCGGCCATCATCACGTCATCCTCGGACCCGGCGGCGGCCGGGTAGACGACCTGCCCCTTGCGGTCGAACATGAACCCGACCGAGCCCGTCTCGCCCAGGTTCCCGCCGTTCTTCGAGAAGGTCGAGCGCACCGAGGAGGCGGTGCGGTTGCGGTTGTCGGTCATCGCCTCGACGATGATCGCCACGCCGTTCGGGCCATAGCCCTCGTAGCGGATCTCGTCGTAATTCTCGGCATCGCCGCCCGTCGCCTTGGCGATGGCGCGCTCGATATTGTCCTTGGGCATGGATTGCGACTTGGCCTCCTTCACGGCCAGCCGCAGGCGCGGGTTCTTGTCGGGATCGGGGTCGCCCATCTTGGCGGCCACGGTGATTTCCTTCGACAGGCGCGAAAAGAGCTTCGCGCGCAGCTTGTCCTGCCGCCCCTTGCGGTGCTGGATGTTCGCCCATTTCGAATGGCCCGCCATGGGTGTCGCTCCGGTCTTATCTGGTATCGGCGCGCGTATAGCGCCCCGCCCCCGGCTTCCGCAATCCCGGCATGGGCGCGGCGCGGTTTGTCCTTCGGCCCACGCCCCGGCCGCGCTACAGATCTCCTGAGGCAATTCGAGAACCCGTCCGATGACCACCGACCAGATGATCCTCTTCGCCCTTTTCGGCGCGGTCTTCGCGATGCTGCTCTGGGGCCGGTTCCGCTACGACCTCGTGGCCTTCACCGCCCTTCTTCTGGGCGTGATGCTGGGCGTCGTCCCGAAGGCGGACGCCTTCTCGGGCTTCGGCCATCCCGCCACGATCATCGTGGCCCTGGTGCTGATCGTCTCGGCGGGGCTGGTGCGCTCGGGCGCGGTGCTGCTGATCACGCGCCATCTCGTCGACAGCAGCCGCGGCCTCTTGGCCCATATCGCGGTGATGGGCGGCATCGGCGCGGTGCTCTCGGCCTTCATGAACAACGTGGCGGCGCTGGCGCTCCTGATGCCGGTCGACATGGCGACCGCGCGCAAGGCGGGACGCGCGCCGGGGATCACGCTGATGCCGCTCAGCTTCGCGACGATCCTGGGCGGGATGATCACGCTGATCGGCACGCCGCCCAACATCATCATCGCGGGCATCCGCCGCGACCAGCTGGGCGAAAGCTTCTCGATGTTCGACTTCGCCCCCGTGGGCGCCGTCACCGCCGCGGCGGGGCTCGTCTTCGTCGCCGCCATCGGCTGGCGCCTCATTCCCGCACCCGAGCGCGGCGCGCAGGCCGGGATCGGGCCCGAGGACATGGCCGATTACGTGGCCGAACTGACCGTGCCGGAGGGCAGCAAGCTGGTCGGCACCACGCTGGGCGACCTGCAACCCGCCGCCGACGAGGCGGGCGCGCATCTCATGGGGCTGATCCGCGGGGGGCGGCGGCTCTACGGCTCGGCCCGGAGCGTGGTACTCGAGCCCGGCGACGCCATCGTGCTCGAGGCCGCACCCGACGCGCTGGACGAGTTCCGCGCCGGCGAGGGCCTCGATTTCTCCGACGAACGGCGCATGACGCTGCTCGACGCGGCCGAACACGGCCTGTCGCTGATCGAGGTCGTCGTCCCGGAAACCAGCCGCATCCGCGGCCGCACCTCGGAGGCCATCGGCCTCGCCTCGCGGCACCGGTCCGTGCTGCTGGGCATCTCGCGCCGGGGCCGGCGGATCACCGACCGGCTGCGCCGCACCGAAGTCGAAGCCGGCGACATCCTGCTTCTTCTCATGCCCTCGGACATGGCCGATGACGTGATCAGCTGGCTGGGCGTGCTGCCCCTGGCCGACCGCGGCCTCGCCGTGACCGAGAACCGCAAGATCTGGCCCGCTGTCGGCATCTTCGCCGCCGCGGTCGCCGCGGCCAGCTTCGGGCTCGTGGACCTGACCGTCGCGCTGGGCGGGGTCGTCGCGCTCTACGCCGTGTCCCGGATCGTGCCCCTGGCCGAGCTCTACGACCATGTCGAATGGCCGGTCGTCGTGCTGCTGGGCTCGATGATCCCGCTGGGCGCCGCGCTCCAGACCTCCGGCGGGACCGAGCTGATCGCGGGCTGGCTGACCGCCCTGACCGAGGGGCGGCCCGCCTGGGTCGCGCTCCTGGTGCTGATGGTCGTGACGATGACCCTGTCCGACGTGCTCAACAACACCGCCACCGCCATCGTCGCGGCCCCGGTCGGCATCGCGATGGCGGCCGATCTGGGCGTCTCGCCCGACCCGTTCCTGATGGCCGTGGCCGTCGCCGCCTCCTGCGCCTTCCTCACGCCGATCGGGCACAAGAACAACACGCTGGTGCTCGGCCCCGGCGGCTACCGCTTCGGCGATTACTGGCGGATGGGCCTGCCGCTCGAGGCGCTGGTCATCGCCGTCTCCGTGCCGACGATCCTCGTCGTCTGGCCACTCTGAGCCCGCGCCTCCACCGTCCCTGCCCGCGCCCCGCTCCCACCGGCACGATGTCATTTCACGTCCGACACGGATCACCCGCAGATCACCCGTGGATCACCCACGAAATCCGCGGCCCCCGGACGCCCCGCCGCGCCGGCCCCTTGCCCCCGCCGCCCTGCCGTCGCATGAGACGCGCATGGCCCTCTTGCGCTTCACCATTCTCGGCTGCGGCTCGTCCGGCGGGGTGCCGCGACTGGGCGGAAACTGGGGCGATTGCGATCCCGCCAACCCGAAAAACGCGCGCCGCCGCTGCTCGCTCCTGGTCGAGCGGATCACCGAAGCCGGCACCACCCGGGTCCTCGTCGACACCTCGCCCGACATGCGGGCGCAGCTTCTCGACGCGGGCATCGGCCATCTCGACGGGGTGGTCTGGACGCATCAGCACGCCGACCATGTCCACGGGCTCGACGACCTGCGGATGATTGTCTTCAACCGTCGGAAAATGCTGGACATCTGGGCCGACGACGCGACCTTCGAGGCGCTGGAGCGGCGCTTCGGCTATGCCTTCGAGACGCCGCCGGGCTCCAGCTATCCGCCGATCCTGAACCGCCACCGTCTGGACGGCCCCGTGAGCATCGACGGCCCCGGTGGGCGGCTCAGCGTGCTGCCGATCCAGGTGGACCACGGCGATATCGACGCGCTCGGCCTGCGCTTCGGCGATCTCGTCTACATGCCCGATGTTAACGCCATCCCCGAGCAGGCCGAATGGCTGCTCTCGGGGCTGAAGGTCTGGATCCTCGACGCGCTGCGGCGCACGCCCCATCCCTCGCATCTGAGCCTCGCGGAGTCGCTGCAATGGCTGGAACGGATGAAACCCGAGCGCGGCATCCTGACCAACATGCATGTCGACCTCGACTGGGCCACGGTCGATGCCGAGACGCCCGAGACGATCACCCCCGCCTGGGACGGCATGGTGATCGAGCTGCCCGATGACTGAGACCGCGCGCCGTCATGCTTGACGTACTCGCGGTCACCCTGCCGGTCTTCCTGATCATCGGCGCGGGCTACCTGGCCGTCTGGCGCAATCTCTTCAGCCAGGCGCAGGTCGACGGGCTGATGGTCTTCACCCAGAGCTTCGCGATCCCCTGCCTGCTGTTCCTCGCGATCGCGCGGCTCGACCTCGGGCAGGGCTTCGACTGGCGGCTTCTGACCAGCTACTACTCGGGCTCGATCCTCTGCTTCGCGGCCGGCATCCTGGGCGCGCGCCTCTGGCTCAAGCGCGGGATCGAGGATGCGGTGGCGATCGGGTTCGCCGCCATGTTCGCCAACACCGTGCTGCTGGGCCTGCCCATCGCGGAACGGGCCTATGGCGTGGACAGCCTGACGCCGAACTTCGCGATCATCGCGGTGCACGCGGCGTTTTGCTACCTGCTGGGCACCACCGCGATGGAGATCGCGCGCGCCGGCGGCGGCGGAATGCTGGGCGGGATGCGCTCGGTCGGGCGCGCGATGGCGCGCAACTCGCTGATGATCGGTGTGGGGCTGGGGCTCGCCGTCAACCTGTCGGGGCTGCCTCTGCCCGGCCCGGTGGACGAGGCCGTCGGTCTGATCGCCAGCGCCGCCCTGCCCGCCGCCCTGTTCGGGCTGGGCGGCGTCCTCGTGCAGTACCGCCCCGAAGGCGACGCGCGCGGCATCGCGCTGGTCTGCGCGCTCTCGCTGGTCGTCCATCCCGCCTGGACCTTCGCCGCCGGGTCCCTGCTGGGCCTGAGCCAGGGCCAGCTGCGCGGCGCCGTGGTGACGGCCGCGATGGCGCCCGGCGTGAACGCCTATCTCTTCGCGGCGATCCACGGCCGCGCGGTACGGATCAGCGCCTCGGCGGTTCTGATCGGAACGGCGGCCTCGGTGGTGACGGCCTCGGGCTGGCTGCTGCTGCTCTGAACGCGGCGGCGAGACGGTCCTTCCGGGCCAACGCGGGCCGCTCGATCGCATGCCAGCAGATCACGGCCAGCGGCAGGGTGATCAGGGCCGCCACCGCGGCGTTGTCGAGCGGTGTCATCGGCCCGGCCCAATGCAACAGCGCCTGCTGCACTGGGAAGGCGATGATGTAGACGCCGTAGGAATAGTCCCCCAGCCTGTTCCAGCCCCGGATCGCACCCCCCGGCCGAAACGCCAAGAGCGCGGCGCCGTAGCCCAGCGCCAACGCCAGCGTCTCGGCGGCCAACGGACTTCCGCGCAGGAACCAAGCCAGGGCCAGGAACGCCGCGCCCACGTCCCAGCGCAGGACGATCCGGTCCCGCCAGGCCCAAGCGGCCATGCCGAGGGCAAAGGGAAAGGCCAGAAGGCGCAGGGCCGCCAGCTTTTGGGGCAGCGCGGGCGCGACCAGCGCCCCCAAGGCGTAGAGGATGGCGAAGACCGTCAGCGCCACCGTCAGGCGGCGCCGGTCCCCCACAAGGCCCAGCAGGCCCAGCGCCAGCACGGCGCCGTAGCAGGCGACCTCGTGCACCAGCGTCCAAAGCGAGCCGTTCACCGCGCCGGGATAGGGGGCGTCCATCAAGACGCCCGGCAGCGGATATTGCAGGAAGGCCAAGGACAGATTTCGCAGCGGATAGGTCCAGGTCGCGGGGTCTGTGACATAGTCGGCCAGCGGCATGTCCGTCATCACCGGGCCCAGCCCGAACGCGGTCAGCAAAACAACCACCGCCAGCGCGGGGAAGAGCCTTGCGATCCGGGCGGCGAGGAAGGCGGCCGCGTCCGGTCGGCGCGCCCAGCTTCCGGCGATCAGAAAGCCCGAAAGGACGAAGAACACCGTCACCGCCATCGTCGCGAGCGACGTGCCCCACAGCGCCGCCACCGGCGGCAGGGCATCGGGCCCCCGCGCGATCGGCCAGGCATGGCTGAACAGCACCGCGAGCGCCGCCAGAAGGCGGATCAGGTTGAGATTGTTGTCGCGCCCGTCGGACGCGGGTCCAAGGACCATCGGGATGCCCCTTCCGGTTCACCCCCCCAGAAGGTTTCGTCTGGCACCACGCCGCCCATGCTGTCTAGTGCGCGCGCGGCAGCGTCGGGCGTGTGTGGCCCATCGGTCGCGGCTGCGGTCAGCTTTCGCTTCCGGGGGTCGCGCGTTCAGCGAAGGCGTCGAGGAGCGGCAGGATCTGCTTGTCCAGCTCCCAGGCGACGAAGAGCGGGATCAGCTCGGCCTCGCCGGCGGGCTCGCCCAGCCAGTCGGGGCGCTCGAGCGGGCGCGCGGATTTGTGCAGCCCGTTGCAAAATGGCTGGCGCGAGAGCCAGGCGCGCATGTCCTCGCGCTTGTTGCGCGAATGGAACGGGCCCCAATCGGCGGCCACGCCCCGCATGCCCTGGCTGACGACGCCGTCGCGCGGGACGGTGCGGTTCATGATGCGGACGGCGCAGGACATGTTGAGCGCGCCATCCTTCAGCGCCTCGCCCGACCGCGCGCGGCAGCCGTATCCGCGCGCGGTCGCGGGCAGGATCTGGACCAGACCGTACCAGAGCCCGCCGCCGCCGACGGCGGTCGGCCGCCAGGTGCTTTCGTGCTTGGCCAGCGTCGACAGAAGCCCCGCCCAGAACGCCTTGCGCCCCCAGCGGTCGGCTTCGGGATAGGCGGGGCACCAGGTCTCGATGTCGCGAGGCACGGTGTCGATCAGACGCCGGCCATGACTGTCGAGGGCGCGCATCGCGGCGCGGGTCCATTGCTCCGAGCCGCGGACATGGTCCCAGCGCAGGTCGGGCAGTTCCT
Source organism: Jannaschia sp. GRR-S6-38 (assembly GCF_029853695.1). Classification (NCBI taxonomy): domain Bacteria; kingdom Pseudomonadati; phylum Pseudomonadota; class Alphaproteobacteria; order Rhodobacterales; family Roseobacteraceae; genus Jannaschia; species Jannaschia ovalis. The sequence continues at coordinate 2,607,512 of NZ_CP122537.1, read as the reverse complement.
CGACGATGACGCGCGGCCGAAGCCCGGGCCGGGCCGAAAGCGCGGGCGCGTAATCCGAAACGGGCGGCAGCTCCGGCGTGGCCGCATAACCCATGGTGCTGCCGACGGTCGTCAGCGCGCGCACGGCGGGCCGCTCCTCGGCCAGCGCGGCCGAAGCCGTGCAGACCAGCGCAGCCGTGGCCAGCGCGCGGACCCCGCCCGTCAATCGATTCGCAAGTCCCATCTCACCCCCGCGGATCACCCGCATCGTCTCTCGCAGCCCAGAGCTAGGTTTCCCGACCGTCCGGGCAACTAGCAGTGGTAGCGCCGGGACCCGACCGGTCGTCCCGGCCCGCAGTCCGGGTGATCCGGCGCGCGATCGGGCTAGCAGATCTAGCGGTTTTCGCCAAACGCCCGGGCCCCGTCGCACCCGAAACCGGCGCCGCGGCGCCGCCCGCCGCGCCGCTTGCCCCCGCATGGCGCGCGCCGTAAACCCGCCCCGTCCAGCCCGGAGGCCGCCATGCTCGACCTGACTTACGAGACCCCCAAGCCCAAGGTGATCGCGGGCGAGACGGATGACTGGGAACTGGTCATCGGGATGGAGGTCCATGCCCAGGTCTCGTCCAACGCGAAGCTGTTCTCGGGCGCCTCGACCCGGTTCGGGGCCGAGCCCAATTCCAACGTAGCCTTCGTCGATGCCGGCATGCCCGGCATGCTGCCCGTCATCAACGAATTCTGCATCGCGCAGGCAGTGCGCACGGGGCTGGGCCTGAAGGCCGAGATCAACCTGATGTCGGCCTTCGACCGGAAGAACTACTTCTATCCGGACCTGCCGCAGGGCTACCAGATCAGCCAGCTCTACCACCCGATCGTGGGCGAGGGCGAAGTGCTGGTCGAGATGGGCGACGGCACCGCGCGGGTCGTGCGGATCGAGCGCATCCATCTGGAACAGGACGCGGGCAAGTCGATCCACGACATGGATCCGTCCATGTCCTTCGTGGATCTCAACCGCACCGGCGTCGCGCTGATGGAGATCGTCAGTCGCCCCGACATCCGCGGCCCCGAGGAGGCCGCCGCCTACGTCACCAAGCTGCGCCAGATCATGCGCTATCTCGGCACCTGCGACGGCAACATGCAGAACGGAAGCCTGCGGGCGGATGTCAACGTCTCGGTCTGCCGGCCCGGCGCCTACGAGAAATATCAGGAGACGCAGGATTTTGCGCATCTGGGCACGCGCTGCGAGATCAAGAACATGAACTCGCTGCGCTTCATCCAGGCGGCCATCGACTACGAGGCCCGCCGCCAGATCGTACTGCTGGAGCGCGGCGCGAGCGTCACGCAGGAGACGCGCCTCTATGATCCCGACAAGGGCGAGACGCGGTCGATGCGCTCCAAGGAGGAGGCGCATGACTACCGCTATTTCCCCGATCCCGACCTTCTGCCGCTGGAGATCGAGCAGGCCTGGATCGACGATATCGCCGCCCATCTGCCCGAATTGCCCGACGCCAAGAAGGCGCGGTTCATCGGCGAGTTCGGCCTGTCGGATTACGACGCCTCGGTGCTGACCGCGGACACGACCTCGGCCGCGTTCTTCGAGCGGGTCGTCGCCGCCTCGGGCAACGGCAAGGCCAGCGCGAACTGGGTCATCAACGACCTGTTCGGCCGGCTGAAGAAGAACGAGACGGATATCGAGGCCTCGCCCGTTTCGCCCGAACAGCTGGGCGCGATCATCAGGCTGATCGAGACGGGCGACATCTCGGGCAAGATCGCCAAGGACCTGTTCGAGATCGTCTATGTCGAGGGCGGCGACCCCGCCGAGATCGTCGCGTCCCGCGGCATGAAGCAGGTCACCGACACCGGTGCTATCGAGGCGGCCGTGGACGAGATCATCGCCGCCAATCCCGCGCAGGTCGAGAAGGCGCAGGCCAACCCGAAGCTCGCCGGCTGGTTCGTGGGCCAGGTGATGAAGGCGACGGGCGGCAAGGCCAATCCGAAGGCGGTGAACGAGATCGTGACGGCCAAGCTGGGTCTCTGACGGGCAAGGCGGTTCGCCCGGACACCGGGTCCGGATCGACGCCGGGCTAGGTCGCGAAGTCGGATCACGGTATCCTCTGGCCACGCCCGAGCCGGGATCCGACCATGCTGATTTTCACGCGCCGCGCGCTCCACCGGGGCAAGTTCACCGACAACGCCGCCTCGCTGACCCGCTATGGCGCGCCTCGCCGGGCGGGCAATGCCTGGCGATTGAAGCAGCTGAGCGAGGCGCAGTGGCACAGCGCGATCGATGCCGAATCCGGTGACGGCACGATCCTGCTCTACATCCACGGCTACAACACCACCCAGTCGGGCCTCTTCCGGCGGCTCGCCCGCATCGAGGCGGGACTGCGTGCCGAGGGCTTCCGCGGCGCGGTGGTGGGCTACGACTGGCCGAGCCTCGGCAAACCCTTGAGCTATTCGAGCGACCGGACCATGGCCAAGGCCATCGCCCGCTACCTGGTCGAGGACGGCATCTGGCCGCTTCTGGCCCGCACGCCGCGGCCCCGACTGCACCTGATGGCGCATTCCATGGGCTGCTACGTCACGCTGAAGGCGCTGGCGCAGTTCGGGGACGGGACCGGGTCGCGGCGCTGGCTGCGCGAGGTCGCCTTCACCGCCTGCGACGTGGATCACAACCTGATGCGAAAGGGCGCGGTCGGGACGCTCCTGCTCAACAACCGCGCGCTTCGCTTCACGCATTACTACAACCCGCTCGACGAGGTGCTCGCCGTGCCCGGCCGGATCATCAATGGCGGGCGCCGGCGCTCGGGTCGGCTGGGCATGATCGGGCCGCGCTATCCCAGCCATTGGGACGTGAGCTGCCAGGCCCAGTTCCGCCGCGACGCCAAGGGCACCGCCGGCAGCGATTTCGAGAACATGCTGCTGTCGCATTCCTGGTGGTTCGACAATCCGGGCTTCCTCAAGGACCTCGCCGCGACGCTGGACGGGGCGGACGCGGCGACGCTTGCGACGCGCCAGCGCCTTTCGAACGGGGATCAGCGGCTTCTGACCTGACGGCCCCGCGCGGCGGAGTGACGCGGCGCGCCCGGCGCGTCAGTCGCCTTCCGACAGCTCCATCGACAGGGCGTGGATGCGGCCCATCACCTCGCCCAGCGCGGCATGCACCATGCGGTGGCGGGCGACGCGGCCTTGCCCGGCAAAGGCTTGCGAGACGATCACGACATGCCAGTGGCTTTCGCCGGAGCCGTCATCGCCCGCATGTCCGGCATGGCGATGGCTCTCGTTTCGGACGTCCAGACGGCTGGGCTGGAACGCGGTTTCCAGCCGCTCCCGGATGGTGGCTTCCATCGTCATCGCTTTTCCCCCGTCAAGGTCTTTCATCCGGCTGCGCAATGACTAAACTCTGCCGCCTCAGGCCGGAAGGGGGCGTTTGATGAGCAAGAACGATCCATTCAACTTCGACATGCGCGTCTCCACCGCCAAGAAGCGCAATCCCCGCGGGCGGCGCGGGATGTCGGGCGCGGTCGAGACCTCCACGCGCGTGTGCGATCACGACGGGTGCGAGGAAGGCGGCAAGTACCGCGCGCCGAAGTCGCGCGACACGACCGAAGACTATTACTGGTTCTGCAAGGAGCACGTGCGCGAATACAACGCCAAGTGGTCGTTCTTCGACGGCGCGACCGAGGCCGAGATCGCGGCGCAGGAAGCCCGCGACCAGAAGACCCGTCCCTTCCGCAAGACCGTCGAGGAACGCGCCTGGGCGCGCCTCGGCATCGAGGACGCACATCAGGTCCTGGGCGGCAACGCCACGCGGAATCCCGGACGCAGCGCCGGACGCCGCCTTCCGCCCACCGAGCGCAAGGCGCTCGATATCCTCGAGGGCAAGGACGACTGGACCAAGGTCGAGATCCGGAAGGCCTACAAGGGGCTGATCAAGGTGCTGCACCCGGACATGAACGGCGGCGACCGCAGCCAGGAGGAGCAGCTGGCCGAGGTCGTCTGGGCCTGGGATCAGCTCAAGGACAGCCGCAACTTCAAGTGACGTCCCCCGCCTGCGCGTCGCGCCAGGCCGCGAGATCGGTCTCCAGATGCGCGAGGCTGCCGGGCCGGTAGGACGTCCACTCCTCGTGGGCGAAGGCCCACCGCTCCTTCACCGTGGGATGCAGCTGGTCGATCTCGGCAGGCCCCGGCCGGTCGCGGCCCAGCGCCCGCAGGATTGCGGCGCCAAGGCCGCCCTTGGGTTCGGGGCTGTTGGTGAGCGGGCCGAGCGGGTCGCGCACGGCCTCGATCCGCGCCTGCGCGCCAGGGTCGAAGGCCAGCCCCTGCGCGGCCGCGCCGTCCATGATCCAGTCCAGCGCGATGGCGCTGGTCGCCTCGATCGGCCCGCCGCCGCCGACGCCGCCGTGATCCCCCAGGAAATGCGTCTCGCGATAGGGCGGATCGGCGGGGTCGTGGCCCGCGTTGCGCGTCTGCAGGTTCGCCCAAAGCGTCGGCTCGTATTCGCGCCGCCGCTCGTCCAGCGCGACCGCGTGGCGGGCGGCGCGGACCATCGAGCTGAGCGTCGCGTCGTGGAAGGCGTGGCGGCGGTTGAGCAACCGCCCGATGGCGAAGCGCGACGGGATGCCCAGCGCGCCCACCGTGTCCCAGACTCCGAGATAGGCGATCCGCAGCAGATGCGGCATGGACCGCCCGGCGGCGCGGGCGGCGGCCTCGTAGATCTCGGCGTCTTTGGGATGCGTCATGACGTAGGGCGAGACCTCCAGCCGGAAGTCGCGGCTCGCCGGCGTGCGCGGATGGGTGTCGGGCTCGCGCGAGCGGTAGCGCGCGATCACCCGCGGGAGCAGGTCCAGCGACGATCGGCTCAGAAGGCCCGTCGCCCGGATCATGCCGACCAGCGACCGGGCCGTGTAGGCGCCGCGCGAGAAGCCGAAGACGAAGATCTCGTCGCCGGGCTCGTAGAGGAAGACGAGGTCGGTATAGGCCTCGACGACATTCGCCATCAGGCCCAACCCCAGCGCGCCGCCCAGAAGCCGGTCGACCCGGCGGCCCATCGCCGTCACCCCGCGCCGGCCCGACCCCACGCCCGGCACGTAGACCGGCACCTGGGGCACGTCGTCGGAATCGACCGGCCTCAGCGCTGCCGCCAACCGCACCACGTTGGTCGGATGGTCGGAGGCGGCATGGTTCCACGTGCCGTCGCAGAGGATGACGATGCGTTTCATATCCGCGCGAGCATGGCACGGGACGGGCCGCATGAGAACGCCCCCTCCGGACAGGGCGGAGGGGGCGCAATCGGACGCCGATCGGGTCTGGAGCCGGACCGACGCCCGCCGGTCGCCGCCCGGGGGCGGCCGACGCCGGGTTCGGTCAGGACGCCGGCAGCATCACGCGGTCGATGACGTGGATCACGCCGTTGAGTTGGCGCACATCGGCGATGGTGATCCGGCCCGCGCGGCCATTCTCGTCGGTCAGGACGAGCCCGTCGGCGCCGATCTCGGCGCGCAGCTCGCAACCGCCCATCGTCGAAAGCCGGGCCTGCCCGCCGCCGGCCGCGATCAGGCGCGTCATGGCTTGCGTCATCACGTCCGCGGCCACGACATGGCAGGTCAGCACGCGCCCGAGCTGGCCGCGGTTCTCGGGGCGCATCAGCGCGGCGAGGCTCGCATCGCTGATCCGCCCGAAGGCGGCGTCGGTCGGCGCGAAGACGGTGTACGGCCCGCGCGAGGACAGCGTGGGGACCAAGCCCGCAGCCTCGACCGCGGCGACCAGGACCTCGTGATCCGCCGAGTTGACGGCGTTTCCGACGATGGTCTTCTCGGGCGACATTGGCGCGCCCCCGACGATGGGCAGCGCCTCCTGCGCGGAACCGGCTTGGGCGGACAGCATTGCCAGGGCGGCGAGGGCGGCCGCGATACGCGTCTTCATCATGGATCTCCCTTGGGCGTTGCGGACCCGACCGGCCCGATCACCGCGAAGACACGACGCTTGGAGGGCGGAGTTTCAGGCCGCCCGGGCGCGCGGCCTCACGTCTCCGTGAGCGCCCCGGCGGCCAGGACATCGCCGGTCGGCGCCCCGGTCGGGGACCCACCCGGCGGCTCGTCGGAGACGGCGAGGATCGTGCCGGGCGCGGGCGGCGCGGCGAGCGTCACGGTCAGCGGTCCGGTTTCCGGCAAGAGGCCCAGCGAGACCGGCGCGGCCTCGCCCGCGATCAGCCAGAGCTCCAGCGCGCGGCCCGGGCGCGCCGTGCCGGCCAGCCGCTCGACCGTCAGGGTGTCGCCGGTGACGGACGCGGCAAATCGAAGCGCCGCGCCTTCGGCCTCGCCGTCGGTGGCCATCTCGGCATCGAGCGCCGGGGCGGGCGCGCGCAGCTGCGGCTGGACCGCGAGCAGCGCCAGAACGAAGGCGGCGACGGGCACGCCGAAGAGCGCGAGCCATTTCGCGACCGCGGCCCGGCGTCGCACCGGGAAGAGCCGCGCGGCGATCGCCGCCTCGAGACGTGGCGGCGGCTCCACCGGGCGGGCCCGAAGGAGCGGCGACAGCGACGCCTCCCAATCCGCGTGCAAGTCGCGCAGCGCCGGCTCGCGCGCCAGCCGGTCCTCGACCGCGCGCGCCGCTTCGGGCGAGAGGAGGCCCAGCACGTACTCGCCGACCAGGACGCGGTCGTCCTCCTCGGGGGTCGGGGGGCCCGTCTCGCTCACGTCCCGCGCTCCAGGCAGGCGCGCAGGGCGATCAGGCTCCGGCGCAGCCAGGTCCGCATCGTGTTGAGCGGCACGTCGAACCGCCCGGCCAGCTCGGCATAGGTCTCGCCTTCCAGATAGGCACGGCGCACGGCCTCGGCCCGGCGCGGGTCGAGCTCGCCGAGGCAGCCCGCGACGGCGCGCGCCTCGCCCTGGGCGATCGCCCGCGCCTCGGGTCCCGGGCCCGTGTCGGCGAGCCGGTCCTCCTCGGGCATCGCGCCGTCCTCGGCCCGCCGGCGCCGCGCGCGCAGCCGGTCGATGCAGTGATTGCGCGCGACCGCTGCCATCCAGGTGATCGGGCTGAGTCCGTTCGCGCGGTAGCTGCCCGCGCCGTTCCAGATCTTGACGTAGATGTCCTGCAACGCGTCCTCGGCCTCCCCGCGATTGCCCAAGACACGCAGACAGAGGCCGAACAGTTTCGCCGAGGTCGCGGCATAGAGCGGGGCGAAAGCGTCGCGGTCGCCCAGCGCCGCGGAGGCCAGCCAGCGCTCGATCTGGTCGCGTGTCGCCACGTTTCTCCCCCGCCTGCGCAGGGCTTCGGCAGCGGCCCTGCCTTTCCCTTGCGGCCCGGCCCCTTATGTTGCAAGCCCACGCACGGCTGCAAGGAGACGCTCACAACATGGCGGATGGAAGCATGGATATCGACGTGAAGCCCACCCGCGAGATCTCGGTCCGCGAGACCTTCGGGATCGACACCGACATGACGGTCAAGGGGTTCGAGGAACCGAGCGAGCGCACGCCCGAGATCGATCCGACCTACAAGTTCGACCCCGACACGACGCTGGCGATCCTGGCGGGCTTCGGCTGGAACCGGCGGGTGATGATCCAAGGCTATCACGGCACCGGCAAGTCGACCCATATCGAGCAGGTCGCGGCCCGCCTGAACTGGCCCTGCGTGCGCGTGAACCTCGACAGCCACATCAGCCGGATCGACCTGATCGGCAAGGACGCCATCAAGCTCAAGGACGGCGTGCAGGTCACCGAGTTCCACGAAGGCATCCTGCCCTGGGCCCTGCGCAATCCGGTCGCCATCGTCTTCGACGAATACGATGCCGGCCGCGCGGACGTGATGTTCGTGATCCAGCGCGTGCTGGAGCATGACGGCAAGCTGACGCTGATGGACCAGAACGAGATCCTGACGCCGCATCCCTATTTCCGCCTCTTCGCGACGGCGAACACGGTGGGCCTGGGCGACACGACGGGTCTTTATCACGGCACCCAGCAGATCAACCAGGCGCAGATGGACCGCTGGTCGATGGTCGCGACGCTGAACTATCTCAGCCACGATGCCGAGGCCGCGATCGTCCTGGCCAAGCAGCCGCATTACAATACCGAGAAGGGCCGCCAGACGGTCAACCGGATGGTCACCGTGGCCGACCTGACGCGCACGGCCTTCATGAACGGGGACCTGTCGACGGTGATGTCGCCCCGGACGGTAATCGCGTGGGCGCAGAACGCCGAGATCTTCCGCGACGTGGGCTATGCCTTCCGGCTGACCTTCCTGAACAAGTGCGACGAGCTGGAGCGCCAGACCGTCGCCGAGTTCTACCAGCGCTGCTTCGACGAGGAACTGCCCGAGAGTGCCGCGACGCTGTCGCTGGGCTGAGCCCCTCCACCCGCAATCGCGCCTCTCGCTGAGATCTGACGCCGTGGCCTGACGGCGTCATTCCGGCGCATTTTACTTTTTGCCCTCTTGGTAGGCGTAATTGCGCCTGCCATGCTCGAAATATGGGCATTGTGCGAACGCTCCTGGCGCTGCTGATCGCCGTCCCGGCCGGCGCCACCTCCGCCTCCGCGGCCGCCGCGCCGATCGGGGACCCGCTGCCATTCTTCGCCGCCTGCACGGGGCGCCTGTCGGCCGAGATGGAGTTCCAGTGGCTGACCGGGGATCCGGATGCCGCGCGAACCGAGGCGCTGCGCCGGGCGATGATCGACATCCTCGAAGCGCTGACGCCCGCGGAACAGGCGCCCGGCATCATGCACCGGCGCGTCGCCGCAAAGGCCGCGCACGCGGCGCTGCTGGCCACCGCGGTCTTCGGGCCGGACCCCCGCGCCTCCGAGGCCGCCGCCGATCGCGCCCGCGAATTGCGAGACGGCTGCATCGGCGCGCTGCTCAGCTAGGGCCGTTCGCGCCGAGCGCGGGATCGCCGCGTCGCGCTGCGCCCCTGCGGATCGCAATGCCAGAAGCCATTGCACCCGGTCGGCGAGGGCTTAGGTTGCGGGACATGAGCAAGCTCAGCGACAACCCCGCCGATCCGTTCAAGAAGGCTCTGGCCGAGGCGACCAAGACGCTCGCCGACGATCCGGAGCTGGCGGTCACCTTCTCCGTCGACCCGCCGGGCCAGACGAACGACTCCGTGCGCCTGCCGCAGGTGTCGCGCCGAATGACGCGCGAGGAGGTGCTGCTCGCGCGCGGCACGGCGGATGCCTACGCGCTGCGCCATCGCCACCACGACTCCGCCGTCAACGCCCGGTACCTGCCGCAAGGCAACATGGCGCGCGAGCTCTACGACGCGATGGAAACCGCCCGCTGCGAGGCGGTGGGCGCCCGCGACATGCCGGGCACGGCGGGCAATATCGACGCCAAGATCGGCGTCGAGACGGCGCGGAAAGGCTACGGCGAGATCACCGACAAGGCGCAGGCCCCGCTGGCCGCCGCCGCCGGCTACTGGATCCGGCAGGCGGCGACGGGCCGCCCGCTGCCGCGCGGGGCCGAGAACGTGCTCGAGCTCTGGCGCGGCTTCATCGAGGAGGCGACGGGCGACCGGCTCGAGAACCTGCAGGACGTGCTGGGCGACCAGCAGGCCTTCGCGCGCCTGTCCCGGCAGCTCATCGAGGACCTGGGCTACGGCGACCAGCTCGGTGACGACCCCGATGCCGAGGATGACGAGGACGAGGACGGCCAGACCGAGGACGAGGAGCAGCAGCCCGACTCGACCGGCGAGGATGACGACCAGGAACAGGATGACGAGGCCACGCCCGAGCAGAGCCAGGAAAGCCAGGACGACGCGGCCCAGGCCGATGTCTCGATGGACGACATGGCCGATCAGGAGGCCGGCGAAGAGGCGCAGATGCCCGACGCCGACGAGGCGATGGAGCCGCCCGCCCCGCCGCCCGTCTCGGATGCCGATCCGAACTACACCGTGTTCACCACCCAGTTCGACGAGATCGTGGGCGCCGAAGACCTGGCCGAGCCCGCCGAACTGGAGCGGCTGCGCGCCTATCTCGACCAGCAGCTCGAGCCGCTGAAGGGCGCCGTCTCGCGGCTGGCCAACAAGCTGCAGCGCCGGTTGCAGGCCCAGCAGAACCGCTCCTGGGAGTTCGACCTCGAGGAGGGCATCCTCGATGCCGGGCGGCTGGCCCGCGTGGTGGCCAACCCGACCACCCCGCTCAGCTTCAAGATGGAGCGCGACACCGAGTTTCGCGACACCTGCGTGACGCTGCTTCTGGACAATTCCGGCTCGATGAGGGGCCGGCCGATTTCGATCGCGGCGATCTGTGCCGACGTGCTGGCCCGCACGCTGGAGCGCTGCGGCGTAAAGGTCGAGATCCTGGGCTTCACCACCCGCGCCTGGAAGGGCGGCGCGTCGCGCGAGGCGTGGTTGAAGGAAGGCCGGCCGCAGGCGCCGGGCCGGCTCAACGATCTGCGCCACATCATCTACAAGTCAGCCGATGCGCCCTGGCGCCGGGTGCGGCCCAATCTGGGGCTGATGATGAAGGAAGGGCTCCTGAAGGAGAATATCGACGGCGAGGCGCTGGAATGGGCGCATCGCCGGATGCTGGGCCGCCCCGAGGCGCGCAAGATCCTGATGGTGATCTCGGACGGCGCGCCGGTCGATGATTCCACGCTGTCGGTGAACCCCGCAAATTATCTCGAAAAACATCTCCGTGACGTGATCGCCATGGTCGAGAAGCGCCGCGCCGTCGAGCTTCTGGCCATCGGCATCGGCCATGACGTGACGCGCTATTACGACCGCGCGGTCACGATCACCGATGTCGAACAGCTGGCCGGCGCGATGACCGAGCAGCTCGCCGCGCTGTTCGACTCCGATCCGCGGGCCCGCGCCCGGGTGATGGGGATGCGCCGCGCCTCCTGACCGCGAAGCGGTGACGCCGGTGCGGGCATCCCTCGCGGCCCCTGCCCCGGTTGCCCCCCTCGGGCGCGGTGTCTAGGCAGGCGGAGAGGAGAGCCGCCGCATGTTCCAGAGCTTCGACGTCACCGCCCGCCCCGAGGTCGCGCCGCCGCGCGTCGCGAAGCTGCGGGCCTGGCTGGCCGCGCATGAGCTCGACGCCTTTCTCGTGCCCCGCGCGGATGCCCACCAGGGCGAGTATGTCGCGCCCTGCGACGAGCGGCTGGCCTGGATCACGGGGTTCACCGGATCGGCGGGCCTCGCTGTGATCGGGCGGGACCGGGCCGCGGTCTTCACCGACGGGCGCTACACCGTACAGATCCGCGCGCAGACCGATCCCGCGACCTTCGAGATCCGCAAATGGCCCGGCGAGACGGTGGCCGCCTGGCTGGGCGAACGCTTGCCCAAAGGCGCGCGTGTCGGCTTCGATCCCATGCTGCACACCGTCCGCGAGATCGAGAAGCTGCGCGCGGTCGACGGCGTCGAGCTTGTGCCCGCGCAGAATGGCGTGGACGCCGTCTGGGACGATCGGCCCCCGCGCCCGCGCGAGCCGGTCACCGCCTATCCGACGGAATTGGCCGGAAAGGGCGACGAAACGAAGCGCGCGGAGATCGCGGCCGCCCTTCGCGATGCCGGCGCGAAATCCGCGGTCGTGACGCAACCCGACGCGATCTGCTGGCTGCTGAACATCCGCGGCAGCGATATCGCCCGCTCGCCGCTGGTGCTGGCCTTCGCGGTTGTGCATGCGGACGGATCGGTCGAGCTGTTCTCGGACCCCGCGAAATTCGACGGCCTCGGGCCGGACCCGGCGATCACCTTGCACGAATGGGACGCGTTCGCGGATCGGTTGCGCGCGCTGGATGGTCCGGTCCTGATCGACCCGGCCACCGCCCCCTGGGCCGTGGCCGATGCGCTGGGCGACCGCGCCCTGCAGGGCACCGATCCCATCGCCCTGCCCAAGGCCCGGAAATCCGAGGCCGAGATCGCCGCCACGACCGAGGCGCATCTGCGCGACGGCGCGGCGATGGTCCGCTTCCTGCGCTGGCTGGACGAGGCGCGCCCGGATGCGGCGACCGAGATCGACGTGGTCCGCCAGCTCGAATGGTTCCGCCGCGACACCAACGCCCTGCGCGAGATCAGCTTCGAGACCATCGCGGGCTCCGGTCCGCACGGCGCGATCGTGCATTACCGCGTCAACAAGGAGACGAACCGCAAGCTCGATACCGACAGCGTGCTGCTCGTCGACTCGGGCGGGCAATATATCGACGGAACTACGGACATCACGCGGACCGTGCCGCTGGGGTTCCCGCCCGCGGATATCGCCCACGCCTTCACCCGCGTCCTGCAGGGGATGATCGCGGTCAGTCGCGCTCGCTTTCCCGTGGGCGTCGCCGGCGCGCATCTGGACGCGCTGGCCCGCGCCCCGCTCTGGGCCGAGCATCGCGATTACGATCACGGGACCGGCCACGGCGTCGGCGTCTATCTCGGGGTTCACGAGGGGCCGGCGCGGATCAGCCGGGTCAGCACGATCCCGCTGGAGGCCGGCATGATCCTGTCAAACGAGCCCGGCTACTATCGCGAGGGCGAATACGGGATCCGGATCGAGAACCTGATCGTCGTCCGCCCGGCCGAGCCGTTGCCCGGCGGCGATCCCGAGCGCGAGATGCTGCGCTTCGACACGCTGACATGGGTTCCGATCGACCGCCGCCTGATCGTCGCGGCCCTCCTGTCGCCGGACGAGCGCACCTGGCTCGACGCCTATCACGCCGGCGTTCTGGAGAGACTGGCGCCGCGTCTGGCGGGGCCGGACCTCGACTGGCTGACCCGGATGTGCGCGCCGATCTGACGCTTCCCCCGCCCGCGCCCAGCGGATAGGGTCGGGCTTCAATTCGAGGGAGAATCCGACATGGCCCATATCCGCGTGACGCCCGCCGAGGGCGTCTGGACCGTGCGCTCCGATGACGGCGTCATCGTCGAAAGCCGCAACGCCAAGATCCTCAACGAGGGCGACATGCCCTTCGTGGTCTATTTCCCGCGCGACGACATCGCGCTGGCGCTGTTCGAGCGCTCGTCGAAATCCACCCATTGCCCGCACAAGGGCGATGCGAGCTACTTCTCCTATGTCGGGCAATCGGCGCGGATCGCCGATGTCGCGTGGAGCTACGAGGACGTGACGAACCCGGACGCCAAGGATGTCGAGGCGCATCTCGCCTTCGACGCGGGCAAGGTGACCGTGGAGCGCGTCTGACGCCGGTCAGTTCTGCCGGATCACCTTGCCGGGGTTCATGATGCCCTCGGGGTCCAGCGCCCGCTTGATCTGGCCCATCACGCCCCAGGCCGCGCCGTGCTCGGCCTCCATCAGGTGCAGTTTGCCGAGCCCCACGCCATGCTCGCCCGTAGCGGTCCCGCCGAGCGCCAGCGCATGCGCGACCATCGCGTCCGACAGCCGCTTGGCGCAGGCGATCTCGGCCGGGTCGTCGCGATCGACCAGCAGGATTGCGTGGTAGTTGCCGTCCCCCACGTGGCCGAGGATCGGACCCGCCAGCGGTGAGGCCGCGATCTCGGCCTCGGCCTGCCCGATCGCCTCGCCCAGCCGGGTGACGGGCACGCAGACATCGGTGACGATGGCGGTGGCGCCCGGGCGCGAGGCAAGGATCGTGTGATAGGCGCGGTGACGCATGGACCAGAGGCGGGTGCGCTCCTCGGGGCGCGTGGCCCAGCGGTAGTCGCTGCCGCCATGCTCCGCCGCGAGCTCGCCGAAGCGCGCCGCCTCGTCGGCCACGCCCGCCCCGGAGCCATGGAATTCCAGCAGAAGATGCGGCGTCTCGGGCAGGCCGGCGGCGTCGGCAGCGTTCAGGATCGCGACCGTCGCGCGGTCGACATACTCGATCCGCGCGGGCGCGAGGCCCATCTGCATCGCCTCGGTCACCGCCGATATGGCGGCATCGGTGGTCCGGAAGCCGCAGACCGCCGCCGAAATCGCCTCGGGGATCGGATGCAGGCGCAGGGTCAGCTCGGTGATCAGCCCCAGCGTCCCCTCGGACCCGACGAAGAGCGCGGTCAGGTCGTAGCCCGCCGACGATTTCCGCGCCCGCGTCCCCGTCCGGATCGTGCGGCCGTCGGGCAGCACCAATTCCAGCCCGCGGACATTGTCGCGCATCGTGCCGTAGCGCACCGCGGTGGTACCGGAGGCGCGGGTCGAGGCCATGCCGCCCAGCGACGCGTTGGCGCCGGGATCGACCGGGAACATCAGCCCCGTCGCGCGCAGCTCCGCGTTGAGGGCTTCGCGCGTGACGCCGGGCTGCACGCGGACCAGCATGTCGCCCTCCATCACCTCCAGCACGGCGGCCATATCGCGGAAATTCACCGTCAGCCCGCCGCGCGGCGCTTGGGCGTGGCCCTCCAGCCCGGTGCCGGTGCCCCATCCGATGACCGGCACGCCGTGGCGCGCGCAGATGCCGACGATCCGCGCCACCTCGTCCGCGTCCTTCGGATAGGCCACCGCGTCGGGCGGCATCGGCGCGTGCCAGGTCTCGGACCGTCCGTGCAGGTCCCGCTCGCTCCGGCCCGTCGCCAGGCGGTCGCCCAGCAGGTCGCGCAGCGCCTTCGTCGCGGCCGCCTCGATCATCGCGAGCCCTCCTCGGGGCGACGATGGCGATTGCCGGGGCCGAGGGCAAGCCGTCCCCCTTCCGCCGCTCTGATCCTTGTCCTAAGGTTACGCGGCGCGCGACGTTTCACCGCCTCCGACTTCCCCGCCGCACGCCAACCCGCCGGAATGGCGCAGGACCGCAACCCGATGGCCCGACCTTGAGCGACGCCCCCCACCCCGCACGGAGCCCGCGCAGACGCGCGTCCCTGATGGCGGCGGGCGCGCGGAGCTGGGCGGTGCTGCGCGAGAAGGGGCCCAGCCAGATCCAGTTCTGGTTCATCGCGCTCGCCATCGGGATCGCCTCGGGCTACGCGGCCGTGGCCTTCATGCTGGGCATCGAGCATCTGCAGACCTTCCTCTACGGCACGGACGATCCCCAGCGCCTGCACAGCTTCGCGGCGAGCCTGCCGTGGTTCTGGGTCCTGATCCTGCCGGCGATGGGCGGTCTCGTGGTGGGCGCGATACTGACGCGGTTCACCCCCGATGCCCGCGTCCGCGGGGTGGCCGAGGTGATCGAGGCTTCCGCCATGAAGGAGGGCCGAGTCGAGCGCCGCGCGGGGCTTGCCTCCATCGCGTCCTCGCTCATCACCCTGTCCTCGGGCGGCTCCTCGGGGCGGGAGGGGCCGGTCGTCCATATGTGCGGGATGATCGCGGGCTGGGTGTCGAACCGGCTCAACGCCGACGGCATTACGGGCCGTGAATTGCTGGGCTGCGCCGTGGCAGCCGGCGTGGCCGCAAGCTTCAACGCACCGCTGGCCGGCGCGCTCTTCGCGCTGGAGGTGGTGCTGCGCCATTTCGCGGTCCACGCCATCGCGCCCATCGCGATCTCCGCCGCCGCGGGCTCGGTCATCAGCCGCATCCATTTCGGCGACGTGACCGAGTTCGAGCTGCCGCAGGACGGCGTGCTGGCCTTCTACGTGGAGCTTCCGGCCTTCATCCTGCTGGGGCTCACCTGCGGGCTGGTGGCCTTCGTGCTGATGCGCTCGATCTTCATGGCCGAGGATGTGGCGACGCGCGTGCAGGCGCGGTTCCGGATCCCGGCGATGCTGCGGCCGGCGGCAGCGGGGCTGATGCTGGGCGCGATGGCGATCTTCTTCCCCCATATCATCGGCGTCGGCTACGAGACGACCAGCATGGCGCTGTCGGGCGATCTGCTCCTGCAGGAGGCGATCGTCTTCGCCGTGCTGAAGGTCGTCGCCTGCTCGGTGACGATGGGCGGCCGCATGGGCGGCGGCGTCTTCTCGCCCGCGCTGATGGTCGGCGCGCTGACCGGGCTGGCCTTCGGGCTGATCGCCACCGCCTTCCTGCCGGCTATCTCCGGCTCCGACACGCTCTACGCCCTTGCGGGCATGGGGGCGGTGGCCGCGGCGGTGCTGGGGGCGCCGATCTCGACCACGCTGATCGTGCTGGAGCTGACCGGCGACTGGCAGACCGGCCTCGCCGTCATGGTCGCGGTCTCGATCGCCACCGCGCTCGCCTCGCGGCTGGTCGATCGCAGCTTCTTCCTGACGCAGCTCGAACGCCGCGGCATCCATCTCGCCGCGGGGCCGCAGCGCTACCTGCTGGCGATGTACAAGGTGTCGAGCGTGATGAAGGCGCTCGACCATCCGAAGGCCCCGGCCGAGGACCGGGTGCGGCGCGCCGTCAACGAGGGCCTGTTCGTCGCGCCGGGCGACACGCTGGAGGCGGCGATGCCGCTTTTCGAGAAGTCGGGCAGCGATTTCGTGGCCGTGATCCGCCTCGATGAGAGTTCCGAGCAGCCGCAGGTGCTCGGCGTGCTGCTGCATGTCGATGCGCTGCGGGTCTTCAATCGCGCGCTGGCGGCGACGGCGGCCGAGGAACACTCCTGAGGTTCAGGAAATCTGACCCTAGATCGCATCGGCCGGGCGACTGGACCGAAGCGGCCATCGCGCAATAGCGTTTCCCGATCGCTGCACGGGAATTCCGCACATGACGCTCGATCAGCTCCGCGCCTTTCTCTGGACCGCGCGGCTGGGCGGGGTTCGCAAGGCGGCCCGGCGCCTGAACCTGTCGCAGCCGGCCATCTCGACCCGGATCGCGACGCTGGAGGCGGAATTGAAGCGCCCGCTCTTCGACCGGCTGCCGGGACGGCTGCAGCTGACGCGGCAGGGCCGGATGCTGCTGACCTATGCCGAGCAGATGCTTTTCGTCGAGGACGCGATCCGCGCGAACGTGGCCGATCCGAGCGAGGCCGAGGGGCTGTTCCGCGTCGGCGCCTCCGAGACCATCGCCCAGAGCTGGCTGCCCGATTTCCTGCAGGCGCTCAGCGCGCGTTATCCCCGGGTCACGCTGGACCTGACGGTCGACATCTCGATCGACCTGCGCGCCGCGCTCCTCGACCGCCGCCTCGATCTCGCCTTCCTGATGGGCCCGGTCTCGGACTTCTCGGTCGAGAACGCCGCGCTGCCGCAATTCGAGCTGCAATGGTTCAAATCCGCCGCGATGGGGCCGGTCGACCTCGCCCACGTGCCCGTCATCTCCTATTCGCGGCAGACGCGCCCCTACCGCGAACTGGCCGAGACGCTGGCGCGGCGGCACGGGCCGGGCGTGCGGATCTACGCCTCCGCCTCGCTGTCGGCGGCGCTGCAGATGATCGCGGCGGGCGTGGCCGTGGGCCCCTACCCGCCCGACCTCGCGCGGCCGTTGGTCGAGGCCGGCCGCATCGTACCCTTCGATGCCGGCTTCCAGCCCGAGCCGCTCGTCTTCACCGCCTCCTGGCTGGCCGAGCCGCGCAGCCACCTGATCGAGACCGGCGCGCGACTGGCGCAGGAGGTGGCGGAGGGTTGGGCGTCCGGGCGATCCGAATCCGCGATCACTGCCGATCCGAAATGACAATTTGAGCGGATGCCGCCGCCATGCCAGAGGTGTCTTGACCTTGGGGGAGGTTGCCGATGCTCAACACCAAACCCGATCACGCAACGCTGGCCAAGCTGTCGGCCGCCGAGGTGCGCGCCGCGATCCGGCGCGGCGACTGGGACCGCCACACGGCTGGCTTGGCGGCGGGCAAGCTGCAATGCAATCTCGCGATCCTGCCCGAGGCGCATGCGCTCGATTTCCTGCGCTTCTGCCAGCGCAATCCCAAGCCCTGCCCGGTCGTCGGCGTCTCCGATACCGGCGATCCGATACTGCCGACGCTGGGCCGCGACATCGACATCCGCAGCGACGTACCCCGCTACCGCGTGTTTCGCGACGGCGAGATGACGGAGGAGGTCACCGATATCGCCGACCTGTGGCGTGATGATCTGGTGACGGTGGCGCTCGGCTGTTCCTTCACCTTCGAGAACGCGCTGATGCGGGCCGGCATCCCCGTCCGCCATGTCGAGCTGGACCGCACCGTGCCGATGTTCAATTCCGATATCGAGCTCGTGCCCGCGGGCCCCTTCCACGGCAAGATGGTCGTGACCATGCGCCCGATCCCCGAAGACAGCGTCGAGGATGCCTGGCGCATCAGCGCCCGCTTCCCGCAGGCCCATGGCGCGCCGCTGGGCCGGGGCGATCCGGCGGGGTTCGGCATCGCCGATCTCGACGCCCCGGATTACGGCGAAGCGGTGCCCGTCCACCCGGGCGAGGTGCCCGTCTACTGGGCTTGCGGCGTCACGCCCCAGAACGTCCTGCGCGCCGCGCGCCTGCCCTTCTGCATCACCCACGCCCCCGGTCACATGCTGATCGCCGACGTGGCCGAGGATGCCGCAACCACGGTCCTGCAACCGTGACCCCCAAGCGAAAAACAAGACCGATCCAACAAGGAGAGACACCCATGAAACGGACCATGATCCTTCTGGCGAGCACCGCGGCCCTGACCGCGCCGGCGGGCGCCGAAACCCTCAGCGTGGTCGGCAGCTGGTCCAGCCTGCCGCTGCACAACGCCTACGAGGCCCCCTACTGGACCGAGGCGATGCCCGCCGCCGTGCCTGGGATGGAGGTCGAACTGACCACGCATAACCAGATGAACCTCGGCCTGGGCGACGTCTATCCGCTGCTGGGACAGGGCGTGTACGACGTGGCGATGACCGTGGCCGATTACGCCGTGGCCGATGCGCCCGAGCTCGAGGGGCTGGACGTGCCGCTGATCGCGCTGACCGCCGACGAGGCGCGCGCCATGGTCGAGGCGGCGAAGCCCATGGTTGCCGATATCTTCCGCGACCGGTTCAACGCCGAGATGCTGGCCATCGCGCCCTACCCGCCGCAGGTCGTCTTCTGCAACGCCGAGATCGGCGGCCTGGACGACATGCAGGGCCTCAAGGTCCGCGCCTCGGGCCGGATGACGGCCAAGCTGCTGGAGGCGCTGGGCGCCGAGGGCGTCAATGTCTCCTTCGCGGAGGTGCCGGGCGCGCTTCAGAACGGCGTCGTCGATTGCGCAGTGACGGGCGCGGGCTCGGGCTACTCGGCGGGCTGGTGGGAGGTGTCCACCCATCTGCTGCCGCTGCCGCTGGGCGGCTGGGACTCGGTGGTCACGGCGATGAACCTCGACAAGTGGAACAGCCTCGACGCCGAGACGCAGACCGCCCTGCGGGCCTCGATCGCCGCCGATTTCGAGGACCCGGCCTGGGCCTCGGCGCAGGACGCGCTGGTCAACGACATCGCCTGCCTCACCGGCAACGGCGAATGCCCCGCGGGCGACGCCCGTGGCATGGTGCTGGTCGAGGCCTCGGACGCGGATTTCGCCCGGGCCCGCGAGATCCTGGTGACTGAAGTTTTGCCCGAATGGGCCGAACGCGCGGGCGGTGACTGGGCCCAGCGCTGGAACGACAGCGTGGGTGCGGTCACCGGCGTCAGCATCGAGTGAACGAAAGGGCCGGCGCAATGGAGATGATCTGGATCGACCGGCTGCGCCGGCTCAACCGCGGCATCGCCCTTCTGACGGGGCTGATGCTGCTGGCCTGCGCGGGGTTCGTGCTGCTGGATATCACCATGCGCCGGCTCGGCGGCTCGCTGGGCGGCACCGAGGAGATCGCGGGCTACGCGATGGCCATCGGGACCGCCTGGGGCATGGCCTATACGCTGCTCGAGCTGGGCCATGTCCGCATCGACCTTCTGCGGGCGCGCGGCACGACGCTGGTGCGCGCGCTGGCCGACATCTTCTCGATGGTGGTCCTGACCGCCACCGTCACTTTCATCGCGGTCCAGGCCTGGCCGGTCGTGGCGCGCTCGCTGGCCAATTCCAGCCGGGCGAACACCCCGCTCGAGACGCCGCTCGCCTGGGTTCAGGTGCCTTGGTTCGCGGGCTGGGTCTGGTTCGCGACGGTCTCGGCGGTGCTGACCCTGCTGGCCTTGTCGATGGTCCTGCGCGGCCGCGCGGGGGAGACCGAGGCCGCCATCGGCGCCTTCGCGGAAGTGGATACGCTGCAATGATCGGCGCCGTCGCCGCGGGTCTGCTGGGCCTTCTCGCGCTGTCGATCCCGGTGGGGATCGTGCTGTTCCTGCTGGGCTTCGGGGTGGATGCCTTCTTCTCGGCCTTTCCGCTGTCGCGGGGCCTGGGCAACATGGTCTGGTCGTCCTCGAACTCGGCCACGCTGATCGCCATCCCCTTCTTCGTCCTGCTGGGCGAGGTGCTGGTCCGATCCGGGGTCGCCACGCGCACCTATGCGGCGCTCGACCGCTGGGTTAGCTGGCTGCCGGGCGGGCTGGTCCATGCCAATATCGCGACCGCCACGATGTTCTCGGCCACCTCGGGCTCCTCGGTCGCGACGGCGGCGACGGTCGCCACGGTGGCGATGCCGCAGGCCGAGAAGCTGGGCTACGACCCCAAGCTCTTTTCCGGGGCGATCGCGGCGGGGGGCACGCTGGGGATCATGATCCCGCCCTCGATCAACCTGATCGTCTACGGCTTCCTCACCCAGACCTCGATCCCGCGGCTGTTCCTGGCGGGGCTGGTGCCCGGCCTGCTGCTGGCGCTGGCCTTCATGGCGGCGACGGTCGCGATCTGCGTGGTCCGGCCGGGCCTGGGCGGCGTGCGCCGGACCTTTCCCTTCGCGCAGATGCTGCGCGCGCTCTTGGATCTGGGGCCGATCATCCTGCTTTTCGGCCTGATCGTCGGCTCGATCTATCGCGGTTGGGCCACCCCCACCGAGGCCGCCGCCGTCGGCGTCGCGGGCGCCTTCGTGATCGCCGCGCTTTTCGGCGGGATCAACTGGCAGATGCTGCGCGAGAGCCTTCTGGGCACGGTCAAGATCACCGCGATGATCATGCTGATCGTGATCGGCGCGTCCTTCCTGAACTTTACGCTGGCCTCCGCCGGTCTCGGGCGCGAGATCAACGCCTTCATGGACGGGTTGGGGCTGGGGCCGCTGGGCACGATCCTGGTGATCGTCGTCCTCTATATCGTGCTGGGCTTCTTCATCGAGACGCTGTCGCTGATGGTCGTCACAATCCCGATCATCGTGCCGCTGGTCGTTTCGCAGGACTACGACCCGATCTGGTTCGGGATCCTGATGATCGTGCTGATCGAGATGGCGCTCATCACGCCGCCCGTGGGCCTGAACCTCTATGTCGTGCAAGGCGCGCGGAAATCGGGCTCGCTCAACGAGGTGATGCTGGGGACGATCCCTTACGTCCTCATCATGCTGGCGATGGCCTTCCTGCTGATCGCCGCGCCGGGGCTCGCGACCTGGCTGCCCGACCAGCTGGCGCAGTAGGGCTCAGTTCCCCATCGCCCCCGGCAGTGCGGTGACGATGCCGGGGAAGATCGTGATCAGCGCCACGCCGAGCAGGAGGATCAGGAAGAACGGGAAGGCCGCCTTCGCGATGCGCAGGATGTCGATGCCCGTCAGCCCCTGGATGACGAAGAGGTTGAAGCCCACGGGCGGGGTGATCTGGCTCATCTCGACGACGATCACGAGGTAGATGCCGAACCAGAGCGGGTCGATCCCCACCGCCTGCACCATCGGCAGGATGATCGAGGTGGTCAGGACGACGACCGAGATCCCGTCGAGGAAGCAGCCCAGCACGATGAAGAACACGGTCAGCACCGCCAGCAGCGCGAAGGGTGACAGCCCCATCTCGCCGATCCAGGCGGCCAGCGCGCGCGGGATGCCGGTGAAGCCCATCGCCACCGACAGGAAGGCCGCCCCCAGCAGGATGAAAGCGATCATGGCGCTGGTCCGCGTCGCGGCCATCATCGCCTGCCCCAGCAGGGCCCAGCTGAAGCCGCCCGTCGCGAAGGCCAGGATCACCGCCAGCACGACGCCCAGCGCCGCCGCGTCCGTGGGCGAGGCGAGCCCGGTATAGATCGAGCCGATCACCCCCAGGATCAGCGCCGCCACTGGGATCAGGCTGCGCGAGGCCTTGAGCCGCTGAAGATAGGGCAACCGATCGCCCCTCGGGGGGATCAGGTCCGGGTCCATCCAGGCCCGGAGCGCGACATAGCCCGAGAACAGCGCGACCAGCATAAGCCCCGGCAGGATGCCCGCCACGAACAGCCGCGCGATGCTCTGCTCGGTCGCCACGCCGTAGACGATCAGGATGATCGAGGGCGGGATCAGCAGGCCCAGCGTGGCCGATCCGGCCAGCGTCCCGATGACGAGGCCCTGCGGATAGCCGCGGCCTTCCAGCTCGGGCACCGACATGCGCCCGATCGTGGCCGCCGTCGCCGCCGACGATCCCGAGACGGCGGCGAAGATCGCGCAGCCCAGCACGTTGACATGCAGAAGCCGCCCTGGGAGGCGGCCCAGCCAGGGGGCCAGCCCGCTGAACATGTCCTGGCTCAGCCGGGACCGCAGCAGGACCTCGCCCATCAGGATGAAGAGCGGCAGGGCCGCCAGCGACCAGCTATGCGAATGCCCCCAGAAGGTGGTGGCCAGCACGAGGCCCGCCGGCGCGTTCGAGAAGGCCAGAAGCCCCACCAACGCCACCCCGGCCAGGGCCAGCGCCACCCAGACGCCCGCGGCGAGAAAGGCGAAGAGCAGGATCAGCAGGACGAGGCCCGTCAGGATCAGGTCCATCAGGCTTCCTCTCCGCCGCCCAGCACCGGCTCGCGCGCGGCCCAGGTCTCGAAGAGGCTGTGGATCAGCGAGACCGTCAACAGCCCGAGCCCCGTCACCATGAAGAGCTGCGGCAGCCAGAGCGGGACCGGGACGATCCCCGGCGAGACGTCGCCGAACGCGATGCTCTCCTGCACCAGCAGGAACGCATAGCCCGTCGCGAAGCCCACGAACCCCGTCGCGAGGGCAATCACGAAGAGCTCGACCGCCAGGCGCAGGCTGCGCGGCAGCAGCCGCGTCACGAGGTTCACGCGCACATGCCCCCCGGTGCGCAAGGTCCAGGGCAGCGCGAGGAAGGTCGCGCCGGCCAGCAGGAATCCCGCGAAATCCGCATAGGACGGGATCGTCGTGGGAAGCGGCAGGCCGATCCGGCTGCCCGCGTTCAGGAGGACCTGCGCCGCGATCAGAAGGCAGATCGCGCCGATGCAGGCGGCCGCGGCGATCGCGGCGGCGCGGTAGAGCGCGTCGAGGATGCGGGCCATGGGCTTGGCGGGGGCGCCGGGGCGCCCCCGCGCGTCCTTACTGGTTGAAGGTCTCGAGGATCTGCTTGGCCTCGTCGGAGGCCGAGGCGTTCCAGGTCTCCAGCATCTGCGCGCCGAAGCCCTGCAGATCCGCGACCAGCTGCTCGGAGGGCGCGTAGACCGTGATGCCGTTCGCGGCGAGCTCCTCGGTCTTCGAGCTCGTCTCCTCCATCGAGAGCTGCCAGCCGCGCGCCTCGGCCCGCGCCGCCGCTTCGAGGATCGCCTTCTGCGCCGCTTCGTCGAGGCGCAGGAAGGCCCGCTCGTTCACGACGACGATGTTCTTGGGCAGCCAGGCGTCCACCTGGCCGTAATGGGTCACGAAATCCCAGGCCGAGGAGGACACGCCGGTCGAGGGGGACGTCATCATCGCCTCGACCTGGCCCGTCGCGAAGGCCTGCGGGATGTCGGGCGCCTCGACCTGCACGGGCGCGGCGCCGGCCAGGCCCGCGAATTCCTCGAGCTGGGCGTTATAGGCGCGGAAGCGCAGCCCCTCGAGATCGGAGGCCGCCGTGACCTCGCCATTGGTGTAGAGACCCTGCGCGGGCCAGGGCACGGCGTAGAGCGGGCGCAGCCCCTGCTCGGCCAGAAGCTCGGTGATGACCGGCATCTGCGCATCCCAGAGCGCCCGCGCCTGCTCGTAGGAGGTGGCGACGAAGGGCTGGCTGTCGAGGCCGAAGGCCGCGTCCTCGTTCGAGAGGCGCGACAGCAGGAACTCCCCGATCGGGACCTGCCCCGACCGGACGGCGTTCTTGATCTCGGCATGCGGAAAGAGCGATCCCGCCGAATGCACCGTGATATCGAGCGCGCCCTCGGTGGCGCCGCGGATGTCCTCGGCGAATTCGATGATGTTGGCGGTGTGGAACACGCTGTCGCCATAGGGCGTCGGCATGTCCCAGGATTGTGCCGCGGCCGGCAGCGCGGTGACGGCGGCGAGGGCGGCGCCCAGAAGCAGTTTCATGATCCAATCTCCCGTTGGTTCGGTCCCGTTCTGCGCCGCAGCCTACAGCAGGCGGGGACGATGACCAGAGCCCAGGCCACGCCGACGCTAGGCCGGAGCCCGCGCGAACCTAGCAGCGAGTGGGAGTTGTAGTGGTGCCCGGGGGCGGAATCGAACCACCGACACGAGGATTTTCAATCCACTGCTCTACCCCTGAGCTACCCAGGCACCGGGTGCGACGGGCGGGCCGTCGCGGGGTGGCGATCACTTAGGACAGGGCCGGAGGGGAGGCAAGACCGAAATCCGGCCCGGTGGCTCAATGGCGGCGCGGGGTGTCCTCGGCCTCGCGCAGGATCTCGTCCAGCGCCTCCTCGGCATCCTCGGGGCGGGTCGAAGGGACAGCATAGCTGCCGTTCAGCCACTTGCCGAGATCCACGTCGGCGCAGCGGCGCGAGCAGAACGGGCGGTAGGCCGCGACGGCGGGCTTTTCACAGATCGGGCAGGTCACAGCAATTCCTCCAGCGGGCGGCGTTCGCGGCGGCGCGTCAGCTCGGCATGGCCGAGCGGCGTCCACCCGATGAAACTGGTCTCGACCGGGTCGGATTTGAAGGCCCCGCGCAGCGCCGCCTCGAAGGTCTGCCGGTCGCGCTTCGGCATCGGGGCGAGGTCGAGCACGATCTGGCCGCCCAGCCCCCGCAGGCGCAGCTGGCGCGGCAGCTCCCGGACCAGCGCGAGATTGGCCTTCAAACCGCCCGCGCCGCCCTCTGGCGTGTTCACGTCGACGGCGACCAGCGCGCGGGTGCGCTCGATGAAGGCGGTGGCCGCGCCGAGCGAGACCTCCGGCCGGCGGAACGCGTCGAGCTGGTCCAGCACGCCCGCCCAGTCGTCGGAGGGTGCGGCATCGGCCCATTCCCGCCAGGCCAGATCATGCGCGTCGGGCGCATCGAGCAGCAATTCGGGCTCGTGGCCCGGATCGCCCAGCACCTTCACCGCGAGGTCCCAGGTCGCCGCCAGATCCTCGGCCACGGCCTCGGCCTCGGCGCCGTCGCAGGCCGAGCGCAGGATCACGCCCAGCCCCTCGGCCGCGGGAAGATCGGCCAGCGTCTCATGCGCGATTTCCAGCAGCCTGTCGCGCTCCGCCTCGTCTTTCAGGGCGCGGGCGACGTTCACGCCGGGCGCGCCGGGGGTGACGATGCAGTAGCGCGACTTGAAGAGCACCCGGTCAGTCACCGGCACGGCCTTGCCCGCCTCGGCCGCCCCCGAGACCTGGACCAGCAGCGACTGGCCCGGCTCCAACCCGCGGGCGTTGCGGTGGAAGCCCGTCAGGCCGCCGCCCAGCTTCATGAACATGCCGCCCTGCCCCTTCACGGGCCGGTCGCACGTGGCTCGGAAGATGGCGCCGGGGCCCGGCCGGTCGTCATTCGCGTCGATCAGCAGGTCGTCGAGCAGCCCGCCCACGAGCCGTGCGGCGGCGGCGCGTTCGCCGAATTGGCCCAGGACCATTTGCACGTCGTTCATGTCCAGATCTCCAGCCCCGCGGCCTGCAACAGGTTGGCCGTCTCGTGCAGCGGCAGGCCGATGATTGCGGAATGGCTGCCCTCGATCCACGCCACGAGGGCCGCGGCGGGCCCCTGGATGGCGTATCCGCCGGCCTTGCCCCGCCAGTCGCCGGTGGCGAGGTAGCCCGCGATCTCAGCCTCCGAGAGCTGCTTCAGCCGGACCGTGCTGACCGAGGTGCGGAACCAGCGCCGGTCATCGCGGCGGACGGCCAGCGCCGTGATGACCTTGTGGCGACGCCCCGACAATAGCCGCAGGAAGGCCGCAGCATCTTCGGCATCTTCGGGCTTGCCGAGAATCCGGCGCCCGACGGCCACCGTCGTGTCGGCGCAGAGGACGATATCCTCCGGCCCGGCCGCGACGGCATCGAGCTTGGCGGCGGTGATGCGTTCGCAATAGGCGCGCGGCAATTCGGCCCCGCGCGGGGTCTCGTCGACCTCGGGCGGGCGCACGGCGTCGGGCACGACGCCGATCTGCGCCAGCAGCTCCAACCGCCGGGGCGAGCCGGAGCCCAGGACGAACACTTACTTGAAGCGGTAGTTGATGCGGCCCTTGGTCAGGTCGTAGGGCGTCATCTCGACCTGGACCTTGTCGCCCGCGAGGACGCGAATGCGGTTCTTGCGCATCTTGCCTGCCGTATGCGCGATGATCTCATGGCCGTTCTCGAGTTCGACCCGGAATGTCGCGTTCGGCAGGAGTTCCTTCACGACGCCGGGGAATTCGAGAAGCTCTTCCTTGGCCATGATCTCTCCTGTGTTCTCGCCGCAGGGTCGCGGCCGGATGCGGGTAGATGGTCCCAAACCGGCGAAAGTTCAAGGGGCAATGCGCCGGTCTGCGCCGCACCGCGGCACGGCTGCGCGCGGGCCAGGCGCTAGGTAGGCATTCGGGAAATGTCCCGTCGTTGGGTCGTCGTCCCGCATCCAATTCTGATTCAGCCCGCTCTCGGCCTGGAACCACTGCCCGGGGAGGCGAAGGTCGAGCGTGTCGCCGGTCGAGACGTGGACGCCGCCGAAGGGCAGGTAGCGCGCCTCCCAGACCACGAGACCATTGTCGTCCGTGGCGAAGACCGGGCGGCCAATGTGGTCGGTGCGGACGTGATAGACTGCGCCCCCCTCGACCACCGCCACCACGGTCCCGTCCATCCAGACGTATTCGCGCAGGAGCGTATGCGTTCCCGCCAGCGCATCGACCTCGTATTCCGCGATCCGGTTGCCATCGAGGTCGTGGACCGAGTGGATCGTCCGCTGAACTGTGATCAGGCGGCGCACCACCTGCTGGCCCAAATGGAAGAGCTAGGTCCACTTCAGCTCCTTGGACGCTCATCAATCCCAGAAGTGGATTGTCACCGAAGGGATGAGATGAGAACTATCATTCTGTTTCTCTTCGGTAAGTTCTGATCCCCCCCAGCTAGGAACCATCAAGTGTTCGTGATCTTTCGATCTCTCTACATGGTCCAAGGCTTGTCGAAGTTTCTGGAGGCCTACAGCATCGAAATGAATGTGTAGTTCATGACCTTGATCACCTACACCGACCTCAAAAGTCAAAACGTATTCATCTTGTTGGGCCATGAAGGCGATCTCCTATCGGGTACTTTCTCTTCTTCAAACTGGTGCTGCCAATCCTGTTTACATCGACGTGGGGATATTCAATACCTCGTCTGTAGTTTCCCCCGGGATCGATGCGGTAGGATCGCCCCGTGTTTCTATTCACGTAGCCGCCCTGCCCTTGCATTGGATTAGTGCCCCTGAGCTCAAACCCTTTTAACCGGAACATGGTGTCAATTTCTTTTGGCGATTTACCATAAAATGGGTTGCCCCCTAAACCCCGGCGGTGAACGCCCAGACCCGCATCTCCGAACCGCATCCCGCGAACGCCAAGCTTGGCGGCTCTTCCAAGCCCGCCTGGGGCGACGTCAAGCAGAAGCCAAGCCGTTTCAGCGCCTATCAAGCCATCGTCGGAGTAGCAGAACTCGTCATAGGCCTCGGCGGCGGCGTTGATCGCCGAGTAGACGGAGTATCCGAGGAGGAGGAGCGGAATGAACTCCCCCGTCGGATCCGTCGACCGCATCGGGCTCTGCAGCGCATAGCCATACACGCTCGCCCCATCCACCAGCCCCAGCGGGTCGGCCTGGATGTACCGCCCCGTGGTCGGGTCGTAGTCCCGCATCCAGTTCTGGTGCAGGCCGCTCTCGGCCTGGAACCACTGGCCCGGGAAGCGCAGGTCGAGCGTGCCGCCGGTCGAGACGTGGGCGCCGCCGAGGGCCAGGTAGCGCGCCTCCCAAACCACGAGACCACTATCGTCAGTTGCAAAAACCGAACGATATGGTCGGTGTAGACGGATAGACCACGCAGCCGCTGATGAACTAGGTGGCCATCCGCAGTTCCTTAGGCTGCTTCGGTAGCTTTCGGCGGTCCTTAGGCTGGGAGCGACGCCGATGGCTAAGAGGAGAGCATCAATAGCCGAAGAAGCGCCGCTCCCTGATCCGATGGACTCGCCCCTCCTTGAATTCGATTTCGAAAGTATGAGTGCCCGGAAAAGGGAGCCCTAGGAAGGTGTCTACATCCTGGCCGATGACCCAGAAGTCTGCCGTCCCGTTCAGGCGAACAAAGTCAGAATTACTTACGACCTTCTTTTCAGGATACTGGATCAGTTGGCCATCTGTAACATAGGTCGGCCCTGTGGCAGCTGCACTGATCCGCGCGTCCTCATTCGTGACAGTGACTTCAAGCACCTTCTCCGGCGTCGACCCAATCGCGTAGGGGCCTGCCTGGCCGAAACGATGCGTCCAGGATAGGCCCGTCGCATACAGGACGGGAACGGAGAGCATCGCTAAGACGGCTACGAATAGGGTAATCCACTTCATCGCTACCAGTCCCCGTAACGGCGAAGTTCACCGTATTTCTGGGCTTGCGCGCCTAGGTCTGTCACGAGCCCACCCGACATCTGAATGACATTTTCTGCGGCGGTATTCGAGTTTGGACCCAGCACGGCGTTGTACCTTCCCCGCCTGAAGCGATTCCCGTTCGTAATTACGAGATCGTCGAAATCCCTTATGGATGTTCCTTCAGGCGGCCTAACACCCACAATTGTTGTTCCGCGCCCGCGACTGTCAATGACGGTACCGAGAAAAAGGGCTCGGTCCCGCTGATAGGCCGGCGTCGTACCTTCCAGATCGAAAGCGCGATCACCTGCGGCGAGGGAAAACTGGCCGGTGATCGGACCTCGGTCGCCGTCCTGAAGGCACTGATCCCCGGGGTCATCGTCCGTGACAAATACAGCACAGTGCCGACCTCGCGGCAGATAGCCAAGAGCACCGTCGAGTGGCCGGCACATTCCCCAGACCGCCTCCCCCTTCGGATCCGTCCACCGCATCGGGCTCTGCAGCGCATACCCATACACGCTCGCCCCATCCAGCAGCCCCAGCGGGTCCGCCTGCACGTACCGCCCCGTCGTCGGGTCGTAATCCCGCATCTAGATCCGGCGCAGCCCGCTCTTGGCCTGGTACCCCTGCCCCGGGAAGCGCAGGTCGAGCGTGTCGCCGGTCGCGACGTGGACGCCGCCACCTGGACGGCTCGCGCCCCTCAGCCGAACCGGTCCTTCAGCCGCGCCATGATCTGGTCGCGGCTCTGGCGGTAGCTGGCGAGCTTGGCGTCGCGCGTCTCGCCCAGGCCCGTCGGGTCCATGATCGGCCAGTATTCGACCTCGATATGGGCGTGCCGCGCCAGTTCCTGCGCCATGCGCTGCGAGGCGGGGGAGAGCGCGACGATCAGGTCGAACCCCTCGAGGTCGTCGCCCCATTCCTGCATCTCGTCGAAGCTGCGCGAGCGATGGCGCGAGAGCTCCACGCCCAGCTCCTCGCAGACGGCGATGGCGAAGCCGTCGATCTCGAGATCATTCCGCACGCCCGCCGATTGCACGTAGATGTCGTGGCCGTGCAGCTTCTTCATCAGCCCCTCGGCCATCGGCGACCGCACCGCATTGTGATCGCAGCAGAACAGGACCGATTGCGGCTGCCTGCGCTTGTCGCCCGCCACGCTCAGCCCCCCGAAATGCAGCACGCAGATCAGCGTGAAGAGCCGTCGGGCCGTGTCGGTATCGATCTCGGCCTTGCCCTTCAGCCGCTCCTGCAGAAGCCGCGCGCCCTCGTTGTGGATGCCGCGCCGCGCCATGTCGATGGCCTCGATCTGGCTGGGCGGCAGCTTCTTGACCGCGTCGAAATAGGCCTCGCAGATCTGCCAGTAATCCTTCACCACCTGCCGGAACGGCCCGAGGCTCAGATGGAATTCGCCCGCCCGGTCGCCGGCCTCGGTCGCGATGTCGAAGACCAGCCGCCGCTCGCGAATGGCGAGGGCCAGGCGGTAGGGCCCCGCGGGCGCGGCATCGGCGACGAGGCCGAAGCTGTTGTCCTCCAGCAGGTCGAAAATGGCGACGGCGCGCTCCTGTTCGATCTCCGGCGTGGGCGTGGGCAGGCCGTGATCGTCGATTTCGACATGGCAGAGGCGATTGGTCATGGCCGGCAGATATGACCGCTTTCGCATCCGCCGCCAAGACGGGGTGACGCCGCCCGGGCGCTTGCGCTAGCGATGCCCGGGAGGGAGGATCGCGATGCCGCTTGCCATGAACCGAGAGGTCTTCGTGACCTGCGCCGTCACGGGCTCCGGCCAGACGCAAGACCGCAGCCGGCACGTCCCCCGCACGCCCGACTCCATCGCCGCGGATTGCATCGCCGCGGCGCGGGCCGGGGCCGCCGTCGCCCATGTCCATGTGCGCGACCCGGAGAGCGGCGCGCCGTCGCGCGACCCGGCGCTTTACCGCGCGGTGGTCGAACGGGTGCGCGCCGCCGAGACGGATGTCGTGCTGAACCTGACCGCCGGCATGGGCGGCGACCTGGTCCTGGGTCCGCCCGACACGCCCCTGCCCCCGGCCGGGGGCACCGACATGATCGGCGCCGAGGCGCGGCTGGCGCATGTCGCCGACTGCCGCCCCGAGATCTGCACGCTGGATTGCGGCACGATGAACTTCTCGGAAAACGACTACGTCATGACCAACACGCCGGGCATGCTGCGCGACATGGCGGCCCGGATCCGCGACCTGGGCGTCCGGCCCGAGGTCGAGTGCTTCGACACCGGGCATCTCTGGTTCGCCAGTGAGCTCGCGCGCGAGGGGCTGCTCGACGATCCGGCCCTGGTCCAGCTCTGCATGGGCGTGCCGTGGGGGGCGCCGAACGACCTTTCCACGCTGCTGGCCATGGTGGGCGCGGTGCCGGAGGGCTGGACCTGGTCCGCCTTCTCGCTGGGACGCGACCAGATGGCCTATGTCGCCGCGGCCGCGCTGGCGGGCGGGAACGTGCGCGTCGGGCTGGAGGACAACCTGATGCTGGACCGCGGCGTGCTGGCGACGAACGCGCAGCTCGTGGAGCGGGCCGTTGGCATCTTGCGCGCAATGGGCTGCCGGATCCTGTCGCCCGGGGAGGTGCGCAACCGGTTGGGTCTGGAAAAGAGGATGCCGCGCTGACGCGCGACGGCGCCGCTGGGGCCGAGGGGAGCTGCCCCTCGCGCTCCCCGAAGTATTTCGGGCCAGAGGAAGAGGTTTGAGCATGAAGGCTGCAATACTTGGCGGTGGGGTGATTGGCGGCGGCTGGGCCGCGCGATTCCTGCTGAATGGCTGGGACGTCGCGGTCTTCGATCCGGCGCCCGGGGCGGCCGCGGCCCTGAGCGAGGTGCTCGACGGCGCGCGCCGCGCGCTGCCGATGCTCTACGACCGGGCGCTTCCCGTCGAAGGCCGCTTGCAGGTCGCCGCCACGCTCGAGGCGGCCGTCTCGGGGGCCGACTGGGTGCAGGAGAGCGTGCCGGAGCGGTTGGCACTGAAGCACGAGGTGCTGGGCGCGGCCTGCCGGGTCGCGAAAGATGCCGCGGTCGTCGCCTCCTCGACCTCGGGCTTCAAGCCGTCGGATCTCAACGCCGCCGGCGCGCGTGCCATCGTGGCCCACCCGTTCAACCCGGTTTATCTGCTGCCGCTGGTCGAACTCGTCGGGCCCGACACCGCCCGCGCCGCCGAGATCCTGCGCGAATTGGGGATGTTTCCCCTCGAGATCGGGGCCGAGATCGATGCCCATATCGCCGACCGCCTGCTCGAGGCCGTCTGGCGCGAGGCGCTCTGGCTGGTGCGCGACGGCATCGCCACGACCGCGCAGATCGACGAGGCGATCCGCATGGGCTTCGGTCTGCGCTGGGCGCAGATGGGGCTGTTCGAGACCTATCGCATCGCGGGCGGGCCCGCGGGCATAGCGCATTTCCTGCGGCAGTTCGGACCGGCGTTGAAATGGCCCTGGACGCGGCTCATGGACGTGCCGGAGCTCGACGCGGCGCTCGTCGATCGGATCGCCACGCAATCGGACGCGCAATCGGGTCACCTTTCCCTGCGCGAATTGGAGCGTCGGCGCGACGACGCGCTGGTGACGATCCTGCGCGGGCTGCGGCGCCGCGGACAGGGCGCGGGCGAAGTCGTCGCGGCCCATGAGGCGCGGCTGCCCGCCCCCGAGGGCGGCCTGAGCGTCCGCCGCCGGGTGCCGGTCACCTGGACCGACTGGAACGGGCACATGAACGAGGGCCGCTACGGGCAGGTCTTTTCGGACGCGGCCGACGCCGTGATGGCTCGCTGCGGCGCGATGCCCGGCGACGGGGACGGATGGTCCTTCTTCACGGTCGAGACGACGATCCGCTACCTGGCGGAAACCCATGCAGGCGACCCGATCGAGGTCGCGACGGAGGTGGTTGAGGCGGCGGGCAAGAAGCTGCGGCTGCGCCACCGGATGACGCGCGAGGGCTCCCCGCTGGCCGAATGCGACCAGCTTCTGC
This sequence comes from Jannaschia sp. GRR-S6-38, assembly GCF_029853695.1. NCBI lineage: Bacteria > Pseudomonadati > Pseudomonadota > Alphaproteobacteria > Rhodobacterales > Roseobacteraceae > Jannaschia > Jannaschia ovalis. The sequence goes on along the minus strand of NZ_CP122537.1, from coordinate 2,575,148 downwards.
TGCATGTCGAGTTGGACACGCGCCGCTCCGCCCCGATGCCCGAGGCCATGGCCGCGCGGCTGCGCGATTTCGGCTGAGGCTCAGCCTTGGTTCAGCCGGTCCAGCCGGGCCTGCACGCTGATGCCATGCGCCTCGAGCGACTCCGATCCGGCCAGCGTCACGGCGGCCGGACCCACCGCCTTCAGCGCCTCTGGCGTCATCCGCGCCATGGTCGTCCGCTTGAGAAAATCGAGAACCGAAAGCCCCGAGGAGAACCGCGCCGAGCGCGCGGTGGGCAGCACGTGGTTCGGCCCGCCGACATAATCGCCGATGGCCTCGGGCGTCCATTGGCCCAGGAAGATCGCACCCGCGTGGGTGATCTTCGCGGCCAGCGCATCGGGATCGGCCACGGCCAGTTCCAGGTGCTCCGGCGCGATGCGGTTCGCCAGCGCCGCCGCCTCGTCCAGGTCGCGAACCGTGACGACGGCCCCGAAATCGCGCCAGGACGCGCCGGCGATGTCGCGCCGCGCCAGTGTCTCCAGCCGGGTCGTGACGGCCTCGGCCACGCGCGCGCCGAAACCCGCGTCATCGGTGATCAGGATCGACTGGGCGCTCGCGTCATGCTCGGCCTGGCTCAGCAGGTCGACGGCGATCCAGTCGGGGTCGTTCTGCCCATCGGCGATCACCAGGATCTCGGACGGCCCCGCGATCATGTCGATCCCCACGCGCCCGAAGACGCGGCGCTTGGCGGCGGCCACGAAGGCATTGCCGGGGCCGGTGATCTTGTCGACGGGGGCGATCGTCTCGGTGCCGTAGGCCATCGCGGCCACCGCCTGCGCGCCCCCGATGCGGTAGATCTCCGACACGCCCGACAGCCGCGCGGCCAGCAGGACCAGCGGGTTCAGCACGCCGTCGGGGCTGGGCACGCACATCACCAGGCGCGTCACGCCCGCGACCCGCGCGGGGACCGCGTTCATCAGCACCGAAGACGGGTAGCTCGCAAGACCGCCCGGCACGTAGAGCCCCGCCGCGTCCACCGGGCCCCAGCGCCAGCCCAGCGTCGCGCCGGCGGCGTCCGTCCAGGACGCATCCTCGGGCAACTGGCGTTCGTGATAGGCGCGGATGCGCTCGGCCGCCTGTTCCAGCGCCGCGCGCTCGGCCGCCGGCACCTGCGCCACGGCGGCATCGACCTCCGCCTCCGACACGGCCAGCCGGTCGGGCGTCAATTCCAGGCGGTCGAACCGCGCGGTCAGGTCGATGACCGCGGCATCGCCACGCGCGCGCACATCCGCGATGATCGCGGCGACCGCGTCGTCCACATCGACCGAGTCCTCGCGCTTCATCGTCAGGAGCGCGGCGAAGCGGCTCTCGAAATCGGCATCCGAAGAAGTCAGGAATTGCGGCATCGGGTCAGGTCTTCCTTGTGAAAGCGCTCCGGGGGGCCGGAGCCCGGGCACGGCCCGTCAGGCGTCGTGATCGGGGGCCTTCCCCGAGGGCGCGCCATAGGGCCGGGTCACGTCGCGCAGGGTCAGGTCGAGGCAGTCGCAATCGAGCTCGACCACGCCGTCGCCGGAAAACGTCAGCCGCAGCTTACCGTCGGCATCGGTCCCCGGCTCCCATTCCAGCGCCAGCAGCGACAGGATCGTGTCGGCATCGCCCGGAACCACCCCCTGCCCGCGCACGTGGCGAACCTCGGTCACGGTGAGGACGGTCTGCACCCGCTCGGGACGACGGGTGCCGTGCTCCCAGCGGAAGCGGTTGAGCAGCATTGCGAAGCGCCCCGGCCCCTTCTGCCAGCGCATCTCGTTCGCGGGCAGGACGGCGTCCTGGCACAGCGCCGAGACGACCTGCAGGTCCTCCGGATCGGTCGCCCAGAGGCGCAGCGGCGCGCCGTCGGCGTCGTGGAACCGCGCGTCAACCATCTTCCTTGATCCTCTCGATCGTCGCGCCCACGCCGCGCAGTTTGGCGACGACATGCTCGTAGCCGCGATCGAGGTGGTAGACGCGGCTGACGGTGGTCTGTCCCTCGGCGGCCAGCCCCGCGAGGATCAAGCTCACGCTCGCGCGCAGGTCGGTCGCCATCACCGGCGCGCCCTTCAGGCGCTCGACCCCGGTCACCGTGGCCGTGCCGCCATGAACCTCGATCTGCGCGCCCATCCGGGTCAGCTCGGGCGCGTGCATGAAGCGGTTCTCGAAGATCTTCTCCTCGAGCACGCTGGTGCCGTCGGCGGTGCAGAGCAGCGCCATCATCTGCGCCTGCAGATCGGTCGGGAAGCCGGGAAACGGCTCGGTCTCGACATCGACAGCCCGGATCGGGCCGTTGGCGCGGCGCACGGTCAGGCCCTCCGGCGTCTCGGTGACCGCGGCTCCGGCGGCCTCGATCTTGTCGCAGAAGGCCGAAAGCAGCGCGCGCCTGCCGCCGAGACAGGTCACCTCGCCGCCCGCGATCAGCGGCGCCAGCATGTAGGTGCCCAGCTCGATCCGGTCGGTGACGACCCGGTGGGTCGCGCCATGCAGCCGGTCGACGCCCTCGATGGTCAGCGTCGCCGTCCCCTCGCCCTCGATCCGCGCGCCCATCGCCTTGAGACAGCGGACGAGATCCGTGATCTCCGGCTCTTGGGCGGCGTTCTTAAGGACGGTCGTGCCGCGGGCCAGCGTGGCCGCCATCAGCGCGTTCTCGGTCGCGCCGACCGAGACGAAGGGGAACGCGAAGGTTCCGCCCCGCAAGCCGCCCGCGGGCGTGGTCGCGTGGACATAGCCGTCGCGCAGCTCCAGCTGGGCGCCCATCGCCTCTAGCGCCTTGAGGTGCAAATCGACCGGCCGCGCGCCGATGGCGCAGCCCCCGGGCAGCGACACCACCGCCGAGCCGTGCCGCGCCAGCAATGGGCCCAGCACTAGGATCGAGGCGCGCATCTTGCGGACGATGTCGTAATCGGCCCGCGCGCCGTTCAGCGCGTGGCTCGACAGCGCGAGCACCAGCCCGTCCGACAGCGCCGAGACCTCGCAGCCCAGCGATTGCAGCAAGGTGGACATGGTGCGGATGTCTGACAGCCGCGGCGCATTGGTCAGGGTCAGCGGCTCGTCCGACAGAAGCGTCACCGGCATCAGCGTCAGGCAGGCGTTCTTCGCGCCCGCGATCGGGATCGACCCCTGAAGCGGGCCGCCGCCGGTGACGATGATGCTATCCATTCCGCTCGTCCTTCCGCTCGCCGTCGCCCTTTGGCCGAGGGGGCGCCTCCTCCTCCGCGCGGGCGCGCTTCTGGGCCTTGCGCCGCGCCATGTTGGCCTTCAGCGCGGCCTTCAGCCGGTCCTCGCGGGTGGGTGTGCCATCCTTGCCCATGGGCGATCCTGTCGTCTCGCGCCCGCATAGCGAAAGCCCGCGGCAGGGTCCAGCGGAGGCGGTCAGAGAAGGGGTTGCACGGCCCCGCCGTTCGGTCTAATCGCCCCACCACATGGCCGCTGCTGTAGCTCAGAGGTAGAGCACTCCCTTGGTAAGGGAGAGGTCGAGAGTTCAATTCTCTCCAGCAGCACCATGATTTCCCACGATTTTTACATCCACCGCATCGGGCCGAACGGGATCCCTCGCCCGGTCGATCGCTACCCCTGTGCCGGGTCGGGACAGGGTGCCGCGGATGGCGGACGGCCCCGGGCCGGGAGGCTTTGCCTCACCCGCTCCCGGCCTCCGCCGTCTCGAAGCTCCAGCCGTCGAGAAGCTCGCCCAGCCGCGACAAAAGCTCCATCGCGGGGCCGCCCGACCCGCTCCCCGACCCATCGGTCGCGATGCGGACGCGGCCGGACATGCCGGGCAGCAGCGCCGCGCGCAGTGCGGGGGTCGGATCGAAGGACACCTGAACGGCGAAGCGGGATTCCTCCGGCAGAAGCGGCGAGACCGGCTGGCCGGGGAGCAGCTGTTCCTGCCCATCCTCGGCCACGAGGATGCGGTGAACCACCCCCTCGAATTTCTGCCCGTCGAGCGCGTCGATCTCGATCCGGGCCGCGTCGCCGACCGCGATCCGGCTGACCTGGTCTTCCGAGACCCAGGCCCGCATCCAGACGCGATCCGTGTTCCAGATCGAGACGATCGTATCGTTCGGCCGCACCGAGGCCCCGGCGCGTGCGGCGACGTTCACGACGACCCCCGCCTCCTTCGCGTCGATCTCGGTCCTGGCCAGGGCCGCTTCGACCCGCGTCCGCTCGGCCCGGGCCTCGGCAATCCGGGCGCGCAGCACGTCGCGTTCCGCGGCGCGCAGGGCGTCGCGCGCGGCGCGGGCCCGCGTCTCGCCCAGGGCGGCCTGCGCCTCGGCCAGCTCTGCCACGCGGCGGGCCAGCAGCGCCGCGGCGGCCCGGTCGTCCTTACGGATCTCCTCGAGATCGGCCGCGGCCACGAGCCCACGGTCGGCGAGTGCGCCCTGCCGCGCCAGCGCGTCCCCCGCACGGGCCCGCTCGGCGAGGGCGGCGTCACGGCGCGCCTCCGCAGCCGCGATGGCGGCGCGGGCCTGCTCCAGATCGCTGTCGAGGATCGCGCGGGCCACGTCGTCGGCCACTTCCGCGCGCCGCAACTCGGCCCGGAGCCGGGCGATATCGGCCTCGGAGGCGCGCAGCAGGGCCGCGATCTCGGCGTCCTCCAGGACGGCGACGATCTCGCCCGCGGCCACCGCGTCGCCCAAGCCCACGCGCAGCTCGGCGATGCGGCCATCCTCGGCGATGCCGACATGCGTGACCGCGCCGTGCACGAAGGCCTCGTCGAGCGCGACCGCATCTCGCTCAGGCAAGTCCGGGCTCATCGTCATCAGCAGCGCCGTCGCCCCGAGCACGAGCCCGGCGATCGTCAGCACGACCTTCGACATCGAAAACCGGGCCTTGCGGCTGCCGGTCTTGGCCTTCGCCGGGTCATCCGGCTTCGATCCCTCATTCTCGGTCTGCTCGGACATCTCAGGTCCCTCCTTTGACTGTTTCATTCGGTTTCGCGCCCGGGATCAGCGCGCGCAGATGCGCCGGGCGCAATGCCAGCACCGCCGCGCCCAGGGCGAAGATCACAAGAAGCGGTGCGACCACCTCGAGACGCTGCCGCGTGACCGCCTCGATCAGCAGAAGCGTCCCGGTCAGCGTGAAGCTGATGCTCAGGAAGACGCCCAGGGCGACGCGCCCGATGCCGGCCTGGTCGGCGTCATGCGCGATCAGCCCGGTCAGCAGGACGCCCAGCACCGAGAGCGAGGGGGTGATCGCCGAGATCGTCTCGCCCGCGAAATAGAGCTCGCTGACGCGGAAGGTGACCCAGGACAGGCATGCGCCGACGAGCATATGCGCGGCGAAGCGACGCCGCCCGAAGAGGATGCAGACCGGGTCCAGCACCATCCGCACGATCAGGAGCGTCATGCCCGCCGCGATCGCGAAGCGCAGCAGTTCCACCGGCTGGAGGATCATGAGCGTCAGGAACGCCCCGCCGAGGAACCCGCCGCAGCGCAGCCCGTGCAGGCGCACCAGCCCGAGCCAGGCGATCAGGCTGAGGAAGACCAGAAGCGGCAGGAACACGAGGTCGACCGGGAAGACGTCCATGACCGGGCTGGTCTCCAGCCGGCCGAGGTCGGGGAAGACGAAGATAAGCGCCACCACGGCCACGGTCACCACGGCGGTCGTCAGCCCGATATTCACGGTGGTCTTGGCGATGCCGTGGCGCGAGAAGTCATGCGCGATCAGGCCCGGCACGACATAGCCCACGCCGCGCAGGAACGGCGAGCTGTCCTGCACTCCCATCTGCGCGATCAACGTCGCGTCGAGCGCGAGATGGATCGCGGACGAGCAGACGATCGTCAGGCTGAACTTGGCCGAGGCCGGCAGGATGGTCAGCCGCGCCAAGCCCTTGTGGATCGCCAGGTAGCTGGCCAGCGCGACCAGGAAGACGGCGGGCAGGACAATCGGCTGGAAGATCGCGAAGGCCAGGTAGCCGGGCACCGCGATCCCGCCCGTGGTCAGATGGCGCCGTTCGTAGAACAGGATCGAGACGGTGATGCCCAGCACAAAGGCGAACCGCACCAGATCGGGATGGTAGTATTGCGCCATCACGCGGCGCTCCGCAGCGGGGCCTCGGCCTCGCCGCTCCAGACGTGGTCGTCGTCCTCGAGCGTGGCGCGCAGGCGCGTGGCGTCCGCGGTATGGATATTGGCAAGGCCCACCAGCACGGCCGAGCCGCCATCCGTCACCTGATCGAGGATATCACGCGGCGTCGGGTCCTTCGGAAGCTTCAGCAGGCGCGCATTCTTCAGGCCGGCCTTGCGCACGGCGTCCCGGAGCGTGTCCAGGTTCTCGCCGGCTAGGAAGACGCGGTCCGCCGTCTCCGCGCCGGCCACCATCTCGGCGAATTCGAGGGTCCGGTCCTCGCGATCGGCGCGATTGTTGAGCACGAGGATCAGCTCCCCGCGCCCCTCGGCCCAGCCGGCCACGCGGTCGAGATTGGCTTGCGCGCTTTCGACGTCGTTCACGCCGAAGAGGTCGATCCAGTAGAGATCGCGGTCCTCGACCCGGTGGTGGAACAGCTTCGAGGCCCCCGGATCCGGCCGGGCCTTCCGCATCCCGCGTAGCGCGACGTCCCGGGGCACGCCATGGCGCTCCGCCACGGCAAGAGCCAAGGCGACGTTCTCGGGGAAGCTGAGCGGATCGAAGCCGGCCATCTCCGCGTCGGAGACATCGCCGGCGGCGACGGCGACGAGATGCCCGTCCCGGGCCGCGACGGCCTCGGACAGCACGGCGCGAAGCTCGGCCCGGCCTTCCGCCGTGAAGAGCGGCGCGGCGCGCGGGGCGGTGTTCGACAGCGAACTGGCGATATCGGTCAGGCGGTAGCCCAGTTGCCCGATATGGTCGCGACGGACATTGGCGATGATGCCGTCGGTCGCGCGGATCATCCGCCGCTCGGAGACGCGCTGGTACTCGGGCTCCAGCGCCATGCATTCGATCACGAAGGCCTGCGTTTGCGGATCGATCGCGCGGCGCAGGATGTCGATCTGCTCGATGATCGTGGGGGCCCCGGTCCGGGCGATCGTCTCCTCGCGGCCGTCGGGGCGGATCAGGCGCGTGGCGCTGCCGGTCGTCTTGGCGACCGTCCGGATGCCGCCTTCGCGCAGGGCGCCGGCGATGTAGCGCACGATGGTCGACTTGCCGCGGATCCCGTTCACGTGAACGCGGATCGGCACGCGACGCAGCAACGCCTCGTGGCGGCGCGTCTGGACGATCCAATACGCCAGCATGCAGGCCGCGCAGGCGCAGGCCAGGATCAGCGGTCCCCAATTCTGCATCGCTTCGTTCACGCGCGTCTCCATTCCCGGGCCGAGCTCTGCCTTCGCCCCCGGGGGGCGTCGCGGTTCGAACTCGGCGTGAAGTCCTGGCTTCGACCACGGCAGCGCGACGGCTTTTCGCCGAAAATGTGGCTTTCCGATCAAGAAAGAGTGACGGTATCCATCGGATTTTTCTCAGAATTCCGGGAACCTTTTGCCGGGTCGCCGCATGCGCGGCGCGGGCCCGTCTTGCCATGCCCCGCGCCCGCGCCAGCTTTGTGCTGACACCAAGGAGAGCATGATGAAATCCGCCAAAGACTATCTCGAAGCCGCGAATGCCGTCGTCACCCGCATCCCATCCGAGGACGCCGTTGCCCGGCATGGCGGCGACGCGCTTTTCGTGGACGTGCGCGACAGCTCGGACATCGCGAAGACCGGAACGATCGCCGGAGCGCTTCGCGTGCCGCGCGGCTTCATGGAATTCGCGGCCGACCCGGAAAGCCCCTACCACAACCCCGCTCTGACGAAGGGCGCGAAGCTGCACCTCGTCTGCGGGGCGGGCGGTCAGGCGGCGCTGGCCGGCAAGACGCTGCAAGACATGGGCTTCGCCGACGTCACCAATATCGGCGGGATCGGCGATTGGCAGAAGGCCGGTGGCCCGATGGAAGAGGCCTGAGCCTCAGCCGCCCGTCACGTCATGCTCGTAGAGCCAGGCGTAGCGGGCGGCCATCGCCTGCGGGCGAACCCGGTCGGCGAGACGCAGGGCGGCATGGGCGGCACGCGCCTTGATGCCGGACAGATGGTAATTCGCGGCATTGGCCTTCGCCGCGTCCAGCGCGCGCGCGACCCGGGGGCGTCGCCCTGCCTCCCAGCGTTCCGGGTCGTCGAGACCCTGCGCCAGCGTCCACGCATCCTCGAGCGCGAGATTCGCGCCCTGCGCGAGGAAGGGCAGCGTCGGATGCGCGGCATCGCCGATCAGCGTGACCGGCCCGCGGCTCCAGCGCGGCGTCAGCCCGTGATCCATGAGCCCCCAGACATGGACCTGCTCAACCCGGTCCAGCACCTGCCGGATCGGGTCGGCGTAATCCGCGAAGGCCGCGCGCAGCCGACCCGGATCGTCGGGCTGTGACCAGCCCGCGGCGGTCCATTCCGCCCGCTCCTCGACGGCGACGATGTTGAGGCTCCGCCCGTCGCGCAGCGGGTAGCAGACCAGATGCCGGCCCGGGCCGACATGGATCTGCGCCTCGCGCGGCCAGTCCTCTACTGGAACGATGGCCCGCCACGCCACCTGCCCGGTGAAACGCGCCGCGTGATCGGGCGCGACGAAGGTCCGCGACGGGCCGCGCGCGCCATCGGCGCCGACCAGGCGGCGGAACGGCACGGTGATCCCGCCGCCGCGATGCAGGGACGCGGCCTCGACGGCCTCGACATGGATGCCGGTGAGGACCGGGATGCCGGCGGCCCGGACGGCCTCGGCCAGGGCCGCGATCAGATCGGCGCGGTGGACCAGTCGGAACCCGGGCCCCAACGGCATGCGGATCAGCCGCCGCCCCGTTCGCCCGTCGATGAGGTGGACCGCTTCGCTCTCCAGCGCGCGGGGACGCACCCCCAGCGCATTCAGGACGCGCCCGCCATTCGGGGCGATCTGCAGGCCCGCGCCGATTTCGGTCAGGGCGGGCGCCTGTTCGAGAACCTGAACGGAGCGGCCGGTGCGCGCGCAGGCCAGGGCGCAAGCCAGACCGGCAATCCCCGCGCCGAGGATCGTGACCTCGGGTCCGTCGATCATTCACGCCTCCCGAAGCACAAGGGGCGCGGCCCGGCCACGCCCCGTTCGGGATCAGTCGTCGCGATGCACCCGTTCGCGCCGCTCGTGACGTTCCTGCGCCTCGAGCGACATCGTCGCGATCGGACGCGCGTCAAGCCGCTTCAGCGAGATCGGGTCGCCCGTCTTCTCGCAATAGCCGTACTCGCCCTCGTCGATCCGGCGCAGGGCCGAGTCGATCTTGGCGATCAGCTTGCGCTGACGGTCCCGCGTGCGCAGCTCGAGCGCGCGATCGGTCTCTTCGCTGGCGCGGTCCGCGATGTCGGGAATGTTGCGGGCCGCATCCTGCAATCCCTCGATCGTGCGCTCTGTCTCGTCGAGAAGGTCGGCTTTCCAGGCCAGCAGCTTGCGACGGAAGTACTCCGTCTGCCGCTCGTTCATGAAAGGCTCGTCTTCGGCTGGCGTGTAATCGGTTGGTAGAAAGGATTCAGCTTTCATTGGGTCGTCGCTCCCCTCGGGCCGGTCCCGCTGCAGGTATCGATCCCAGTTCGAACCACGGGCCGGATTCTGTATGGCGGCGATTACATGACGTTACAGGACTTGTCACGCCCTTCCATGACGCCCGGTTGCCGCCCGGGCACCGAATGATACGGTCCGGCCCAGATAAGCGACGAGGCGGGCAGGACATGCGGTTCCAAGGCACGAAACAATACGTTTCCACAGAGGATCTTACCGTTGCGGTAAATGCCGCGATCACGCTGCAGCGCCCGCTTCTGGTGAAGGGCGAGCCCGGTACCGGAAAGACCGAGCTCGCGCGGCAGGTTGCCGCGGCGCTGGGCACCGAGATGATCGAGTGGTCGGTCAAGTCCACCACGCGGGCGCAGCAGGGGCTCTACGAATACGATGCCGTAAGCCGCCTGCGCGATAGCCAGCTGGGCGACGCGCGCGTCCACGACGTCCGAAACTACATTCGCAAGGGCAAGCTCTGGCAGGCCTTCGAGGCCGACAAGCGCGTCGTCCTGCTGATCGACGAGATCGACAAGGCCGATATCGAGTTCCCGAACGACCTGTTGCAGGAGCTCGACCGGATGGAGTTCCACGTCTACGAGACGGGCGAGACCATCGCCGCCCGGCAGCGCCCGATCGTCATCATCACTTCCAACAACGAGAAGGAGCTGCCCGACGCCTTCCTGCGGCGCTGCTTCTTCCACTATATCCGCTTCCCGGACATGGAGACGCTGAAGGCCATCGTCGAGGTCCACCACCCCGGCATCCAGCCCCAGCTTCTGACCACCGCGCTGACGCAGTTCTACACGATCCGCGACCAGCAGGGCCTGAAGAAAAAGCCCTCGACCTCCGAGGTGCTGGACTGGCTGAAACTGCTTCTGGCCGAGGATCTGAGCGCCGAGGACCTGAAAGCGGAGGCCGGCTCGGCCCTGCCCAAGCTGCACGGCGCGCTTCTGAAGAACGAGGCCGACGTGCATCTCTTCGAGCGGCTGGCCTTCATGGCGCGCGGCGGCCGCTGACGGCGGCCCCCGGGGGCGGCAAGCTTCTGCCAGCCGTCCCGCATCCCCCAGAACGCCTCTGGCCTCCGCCCCATTCCTGCCGCAATGCATCGGCAGGCTGGGGACAATCACGACGCCGAACGGGTGCGGATCATGGGCAGCGAGACAATCCATCCTCACGGATCGCGCAGCCGCGCCCATTCGGGCCCGGCGGCCTGATGCTGCGCGCCGCGATCCTGTCGACCGCCCTGGCGCTCGCCTCCTGCGCCCCGGCGGGGACGACCCCGCAGGCCACGCGCGCGACCGTGGCCAGCGTCACCGACGCGCTTCCCGCGCCGCGCCGCTTCGCGGGGCCGCCGCGCCTGAACATGCCCACGCCGCGCAACGACCAGCTCGCGCGCGATTTCATGGCCCTCAGCTTCCAGCTCGAAACCGGCCGCGCCCTGCCCGTCTTCACCCGCTTCGAGGGCCCGATCACCGTCGCGCTCGAAGGCGCCCCCCCCGCGACGCTGAGCGCCGATCTCGACGACCTCATCGGGCGCCTGCGCGCCGAGGCGGGGATCGACATCGCCCGCGCCAAGCCCGGCGAGATGGGGTCGATCACCGTCACCGCCCTGCCCCGCGCGCAGTTGCAGCGTTACGTGCCCGGCGCCGCCTGTTTCGTGGTGCCCCGCGTCGCGGGCTGGAAGGACTACCTCGCCAAGCGCCTCGGGCCCGCGACCGACTGGACGACGCTGCAGACCCGCGACCGTGCCAGCGTCTTCCTGCCCGCCGACGTCTCCCCGCAGGAGATCCGCGACTGCCTGCACGAGGAGATCGCGCAGGCGCTGGGCCCGCTCAACGATCTCTACCGGCTGCCCTGGTCGGTCTTCAACGACGACAACACACATGTCGTCCTGACCCCCTTCGACATGCTGATCCTGCGCGCGACCTACGATCCCGCGCTGCGCTCCGGCATAGGCCAGGACGAGGTGGCCCGGCGGATCCCGGAGATCCTCGCGCGGATCAATCCGGGCGGCCGCCGCACCGGGCCGCGCGTGGTCGAGTCCTCGGGCGACTGGGTCGAGGCGGTGCGCGGCGCGCTGAACCCGCGCGGCTCCGACCGTGCGCGCGTCGCGCGGGCCAAGGACGCCGTCGCCTTTGCCCGCCACGCCGGCTGGTCGGACGAGCGGCTGGCCTTCTCCTATCTCGCGCTGGGCCGGGCCACGCTGGCCAGCGACACCGAAAGCGCCATCGCGGCCTTCCTCGAAGCGGGCAGCCGCTACCGCGCACTGACCGGAGACAGCATCCATTCCGCGCAGGTCGCCCTGCAGCTCGGCGCCTTCGCGCTGTCCTCGGGCCAAACCGATGCCGCGCTCTCGCTGCTCGACGGTGCGATCCCGGCGGCCGACGGCGCGCAGAACGCCTCGCTGCTGGCCACGCTGCTTCTTCTGCGCGCCGAGGCGACCGAGATGCAGGGCGCCCGCGCCGAAGCCGCGCGGATCCGCCGCGAAGGCCTTGCCTGGGGCCGCTATGCCTGGGGCGACGAGATGCTCGCCATGCGCGCGGGCGAGGTTGCGGGTCTCGGCCCCGGCGCATAGATCGCTCCCATGCTTCCGATCCTCACCGCACTCGCCGGCGCCGTCCTTGGCGCGCTCGCCGCCCGCCGCCGCAAGGGATCGGGCTTCGACATCGCCCAATGGGCCGCCGTCTGGGCGATCATCGGCGGGCTTCTGGGCCTGGTCGTGCTGATCCTCCTCGCACGTCTGTGACGCAGGCCGGACAGGCGGCGCGATCCGCCCTCGCCGTCGCCGCCCCGGCCCGCTAGAACGCCCCCATGTTCCTGCGCTTCTTCCAGACCCTGCGCGAGGCCGGCGTCCCCGTCTCCCTGCGCGAGCATTTGACCTTCCTCGAAGGCCTCTCAGCCGATCTGGTCCTCTACGATGTCGAGGGCTTCTATTACCTCGCCCGTGCGGCGCTGGTGAAGGACGAGCGCCATATCGACCGCTTCGACCGCGCCTTCGCCGCCAGTTTCGAGGGGATCGAGAATATCTCGCTACAGGACGTGCTCGAGGCCGTCGACCTGCCCGCCGACTGGCTCGAGAAACAGGCCGAGAAGCATCTCACCCCCGAGGAACGCGCCGAGATCGAGGCGCTGGGCGGGTTCGACAAGCTGATGGAGACGCTCAAGCAGCGCCTGAAGGAGCAGCAGGGCCGCCACCAGGGCGGCTCGAAATGGATCGGCACCGCCGGCACCTCGCCCTTCGGCGCCTATGGCTACAACCCGGAAGGCGTGCGCATCGGGCAGGACGAAAGCCGCCACCAGCGCGCCGTGAAGGTCTGGGACAAGCGCGAGTTCCGCAATCTCGACGACAGCGTCGAGCTGGGCACCCGCAACATCAAGGTGGCGCTCAAGCGGCTCCGGAATTGGGCGCGCGAGGGCGCCGCCGAGGAGCTGGATCTCGACGGCACCATCCGCTCGACCGCCAAGGCGGGCTATCTCGACGTCCAGACCCGGCCCGAGCGGCGCAACGCCGTGAAGGTGCTGCTGTTTCTGGACATCGGCGGCTCGATGGATCCCTACGTGAAGGTGCTGGAGGAGCTGTTCTCCGCCGCGCGCTCGGAATTCCGCACGCTGGAGCATTTCTACTTCCACAACTGCCTTTACGAGGGCGTCTGGAAGGACAATCGCCGACGCTGGGACGCGGTGATGCCGACGCACGAGGTGCTCAACACCTATGGGCCCGACTATCGCTGCATCTTCGTGGGCGACGCCTCGATGTCGCCCTACGAGATCGCCTATGCGGGCGGCGCCAACGAGCATTGGAACGCCGAGCCTGGTCAGGTCTGGCTGGAGCGCGCGCGTGCGCAATGGCCGTCGAACCTCTGGATCAACCCGCTGCCGCAGACCCATTGGCCGCACACGCATTCCGTCCGGATGATCCGCGAGATCTTCGAGGACCGGATGGTGCCGATGACGCTGGAAGGTCTGACGGCGGGGATGAAGCTGCTGACGCGCTAGTCGCGCACGCCATCCAGCAGCAGATCCCCGTCCAGCCGGTCGCCGTGCAGGACGCTGACATCGCCCGTCGTCTCCAGCACCACGGCGCGGATCTCGGAGCGGTTCATCACGTTCGCCTCGCGCAGCTTGGCGCGCAGTTCGGGCAGGGTCACGCGCGCCCGGGCCATGTTGTTGCTCAGCACCTCGCCGTCGCGCATCAGCAGGATCGGATCGTTGTCCGTCGCCCGCTGCAGGATCGGCCAGCGCGCCCGCGTCCAGCCGATCAACCACTGCACCGCGAACAGCGCGCCCATCCCCAGCACGCCCTGCGTGAGCCCGGTCGAAGGGCTGACGACGGTCGCGGCCAAGACCGAGCCGAAGGCCACGGTGACCGCGAAGTCGTAGGACGACATCTTGGAGAAGGCCCGCAGGCCGGCCAGCCGGACGAACAGCACCATCACGGGCACCATCACGGCCGCATCGACGAAATAGGTCATCCAGTCCGGCATGGCGCCACCCCCGCCTGATTGACGCAGGCCGGGCCCGAACGGTTCCCCTGCGGCCTTCGAAACCCCATATCATTCTCATGTTGAAGCTTCCCGCCCTCCTTCTCGCCATCGGCTACGGCGTCGTCCTGTGGGTCTTCTCGGCCTGGCGGCTGAAGAAGCAGATGGACGCGACCTCGACGCCGCTGGCCGATCCGCGCCTCGAGCCGGTCTTCGACCGCATGGCCAAGGTGCTGGAGGTCGAGCGCATCCGCGTCCATGTCCACGAGGTCGACCCCGTCAACGGCCTCGCCGCGCCCGATGGCCGCATCTTCCTGACCCGGGGCTTCCTGCGGAAATTCGAGGCGGGCGAGGTCTCGGCCGAAGAAATGGCCTCGGTCGTCGCGCATGAGCTGGGCCATGTGGCGCTGGGCCACGCGCGCCGGCGGTTGATCGACTTCTCGGGGCAGAACGCCATCCGCGTGGCGCTGGCGGGTGTGCTGGGCCGGATCATCCCGGGCGTCGGCGCGATCATCGCCAACGCGGTGGCCTCGCTGGTCGCCGCGCGGCTGTCGCGGCAGGACGAATATGAGGCCGACGCGTATGCCAGCGCGTTGCTGGTGAAGGCGGGGATCGGGACGGCGCCGCAGAAGAGCCTGTTTGAGAAGCTCGGCCGGCTCACGGGGCTCGGCGGCGCGGGCGCGCCCGCCTGGCTGATGAGCCACCCCAAGACCGAGGACCGCATCGCCGCCATCGAGACGCTGGAAGCCCGCTGGGGCGTCGAGGACAAGCGCTAGGCCGCCGGCCTTGCCCCGCCCCGGCGGCTCGGCCATCAACGCGCCATGACGCCCGACATCCTCTGCATCGGCTCCGTCCTCTGGGACATCATCGGCCGCTCCGACGTCCATATGGAGCGCGGCTCCGACGTGGGCGGCCATATCCGCCGCCATCCCGGCGGCGTCGCGCTCAATATCGCGATGGCCGCCCGCGCCTACGGTATGACGCCCGCGCTCCTGTCCTGCGTGGGCCGCGATGCCGAGGGCGACGAGCTGGTCGCCGCGCTGTCGCGGCTGGGGCTCATCACCGACACGCTCTACCGCTCCGAGGACCTGCCCACGGATGTCTACATGGCCGTCGAGGGCGCGAACGGCCTGATCGCGGCCATCGCCGACGCGCATTCGCTGGAACGGGTCGGCGACAAGATCCTGCGCCCGCTCGACGCGCTGGGTTTCGACGGTCCCATCGCGCTCGACGGCAACCTGACCGAGGACCTGCTGGCCCGCATCGCCGCCGATCCGCGCTTCGCGCAAGCCGATCTGCGCCTCGCCCCCGCCTCGCCCGGCAAGGCGGACCGGCTGATGCCGTTCCTCGGCCACGGCTCCGCGACGCTCTACGTCAATCTCGAGGAGGCGGGCCTGCTGCTCCACGCGCCCCAACCCAACGCCCCGGCCGCGGCCGAGGCGCTGCGCGCGCGGGGCCTGCACCGCGCGCTGGTCACCGACGGGCCGCGGATGGCGGCTTGCGTCCATCCCGGCGGGCTGGTCGCGCGCCGCCCGCGCGCGGTCATGGTGACCCGCGTCACCGGCGCGGGCGACACCTTCATGGCCGCACATATCGCCGCCGAGGTGCAGGGCGCGGATCCCGAGACCGCGCTGGAGCGCGCGCTCGAGGCCGCCGCCATCTACGTCTCGAGCGACAGCTACTGAGCTCCGACCGGGCCACGCGGGACCCGACCGATGCGGGTCCCGGGGGCGCGCGCGCCGGTCTGCGAGACGCGGAATGCCCGACCTGACGGCAGAGGCGCCCGAACCCAGCCGAAGCGGAATGCATCGCCCGCACCGGGCGCGTTGTCCGCTTGTTCCCGCCCCGCGCCGCGCCTATGTCGAACGCGGCCCGAAAGCGAGTACCGATGCAGCTAGGCGACGAAATCACTCCCCGCCCGCCCCGCGCGGGCATCCTGACCCGGATCCGGAACAACTTCCTGACCGGCCTCATCGTGATCGCGCCCATCGGGCTGACCTTCTGGCTGATCTGGTCGGTGATCGGCTGGATCGACGGCTGGGTGCTGCCCTTCGTGCCGCAGCGCTACCGCCCGGATATCTGGCTTCTCCAGCAGTTCGATATCGACGTCGACATCCGCGGGATCGGGGTGGCGTTCTTCCTGATCTTCACGCTGATGGTCGGCTGGCTCGCCAAGGGCCTGATCGGCCGGTCGATCCTGCGCTGGGCCGAGAACGTCGTCCAGACCATGCCGATTGTACGCTCGGTCTATGGCGGGGTGAAGCAGATCGCCGAGACGATCCTCGCGCAGGACCAATCCAGCTTCGAGACGGCCTGCCTCGTCGAGTATCCGCGCAAGGGGATCTGGGCCATCGCCTTCGTCTCGACCTCGGCCAAGGGCGAGATCGCGGCGCGGGCGGACCAGTCGATGGTCTCGGTCTTCTTGCCCACGACGCCCAACCCGACCTCGGGATTCCTGCTTTTCGTGCCGGCCGAGGATATCGTCGCGCTCGACATGTCGGTCGAGGACGCGGCGAAGCTGGTGATCTCCGCCGGCCTCGTCTACCCGGCGAGCCAGGTGCCCGAAAAGCTGCCCGAGGGCGCGACCGTCCTGCGCTAGGAGTTGGGGCCCGCGGGCCCTTGCCGGCCTGGCGTTCCGCCGCCTGCGCGCCCTATTCCAGCGCTGCGACCCGCGCCGCGAAATCCTCGCCGCGCCGCTCGAAATTGTCGTATTGGTCGAAGCTCGCCGCTGCGGGGGCCAGCAGCACCGTCTCGCCGGCCTGCGCCTCGGCCGCCGCGCGTGCGACCGCCGTCGCCATGTCGCCGCAGACCTCGGCCTCCACGCCCGGACCCAGCGCCACGGCGAAAGCGCCCGCCTCGCGCCCGATCACATAGGCCTTCACCACGTGGCCATAATGCGCGGCGAGCGCGTCGAGGCCGCCCTCCTTCTGCAACCCGCCGCAGATCCAGCGGATCGCCGGGAAGGCCGCCAGCGCCTGCGCCGCGGCATCGACATTCGTGGCCTTCGAGTCGTTCACGAACCGGACGCCACTCCGCTCGGCCACGACCTGGCTGCGATGCGGCAGCCCGGGATAGGAGCGCAGCCCCGCCTCGATCTCGCGCGGGGCGAGGCCCAGGCTGCGCGCCGCGGCCCAGGCGCAGCAGGCGTTCTGATGATTGTGCCGTCCCGACAGACCGGGGATGTCGCGCAGATCGACCGAGGCCACCTGCCGCCCCTTCCGGGTCTCGGCCAGCCAGCCCTTTCGCGCGGTGACCTGCCAGCCCGGCGTCTCCAGCTTGGCCGTCGAGACGCGGATAACGCGGTCGTCGCCCTGCGCCTCCTGCAACTGCCCGGCGAGGAAGCGGCCCTCGGGCTCGTCCACGCCGATCACCGTGCGGTCCGGCCCGCCTTCGGCGAAGAGCCGGCGCTTGGCCGCGAAATAGCCGCCCAGCCCGGCATGCCGGTCCAGGTGATCGGGCGAAAGGTTCGTGAAGACGGCCACGTCGGGCGTCAGCGAGCGGGCCAGCTCAGTCTGATAGCTCGACAGCTCCAGCACGATCACGTCGCCCTCGCCCGGCGGGTCGAGATCCAGCACGCCGCGCCCGATATTGCCCGCCAGATGCGCCCGGCGCCCGGCCTGCGTCAGCACGTGATGCAGCAGCGCCGAAGTCGTGGATTTGCCGTTCGAGCCGGTGATCGCCACCACCCGCGGCGCCTCGCCGTTCCAGCCCAACGAGCGGAAGAAGAGCCCGATATCGTTGTCGACGGCGACGCCGGCCGCCAAAGCCGCGGCGATGGCCGGATGCGGCGCGGGATAGAGATGCGGGATACCGGGCGAGGTCACGAGACAGGCCACCCCCTCGAAGGCGCCCGCCCGCGTCAGGTCGCGCGTCTCGAACCCCTCCGCTTCCGCCGCCTCGCGCCCGCGCGCGCCGTCGTCCCAGGCGAGGACCGTCGCGCCGCCCGCGCGCAGCGCCCGCGCGGCGGTCAGGCCGGACCGGCCAAGCCCCAGCACCGCGACCGTCGCGCCGTCGAAGCCGCGCACCGGGATCATTCCGCACCCTCGCGCGCCATCTGCCAGCCGAAGCGGCGCAGCTCCGCCCAGCCCGATGTGCCCTGCGGCGCCTCCAGCCCCGCCTGCGCGGCGCGCCAGCCTTCCGAGACCGGCCAGGCCAGGATCAGGGCGCCGGCGAAGAACGCCACGGCGCCGTAGCGGGCGCCCTTCTCGGACAGCGACAGGGGGTTGCGCGGCGCGCTCATGCCGCGCCCGCCGACAGCGCGCGCAGGATGCGCAGCGCGCGCGCCGCGTCGCGGGCCGGGACGAAGGCGTGATCGTGATGGTGCCCTGCGACCATGTTGCAGGCGATGCCCTCCGCGGCTAGCGCGCCGGCCACGGCGGCGGTCAGGCCGACGCCCTCCAGATCCGAGTGAACGTTTAGCGTGATCCGCCGCATCCGGGGGGCGTCGGACGGCCCCAGATCGGCGGGCAGGATGGCGGAGAGCCCCTCGGCCTCTGCGATGGTCGCGACGGCGCGCGCCCGCGCCTCCGGGGACGGATCGGTGGCGAAGACCCAGTCGCCGGGCAAAAGCTCGGGCGCCATGCCGGCCACCATCGCATCCCGCCCCGTCACCCGCATCAGCGCACCTTCAGCGTGGCCAGCCCGATCAGCGCCAGGATCAGCGCGATGATCCAGAAGCGGATCACCACCTGCGGTTCGGCCCAGCCCTTCTTCTCGAAATGGTGGTGGATCGGCGCCATCAGGAAGACCCGGCGCCCGGTGGATTTGAAATACAGCACCTGGATGATGACCGACAGCGCCTCGACCACGAAGAGACCGCCGATGATCGCCCAGACCAGCTCGTGCTTGGTGACGACCGCGATGGTGCCCAGCGCGCCGCCCAGGGCCAGCGAGCCGGTATCGCCCATGAAGACCGCCGCGGGCGGCGCGTTGTACCACAGGAAGCCCAGGCCGCCGCCGATCAGCCCCGCGCAGAAGATCAGAAGCTCGCCCGTCCCCGGCACGTAATGGACGCCCAGATATTCGGTGAAGTCGGTGCGGCCCACGGCATAGGCGATCACGCCCAGCGTTCCCGCGGCGATCATCACCGGCATGATCGCCAGCCCGTCGAGCCCGTCGGTCAGGTTCACCGCATTGGCGGAGCCCACGATCACCACCATCACGAAGGGGATGTAGAACCACGCCATGTTGACCAGCACGTCGGCATAGACCGGGAAGGCGAGCTGTCCCTCGAGCTCCGGCGGGTGCGCCCAGATCGCGACCGCGCCCGCGACGCCCGCGATCACGAAGCCCAGCGCCAGTCGCACGCGGCCCGGCACGCCCTTGTGGTTGCCCGCCCTGACCTTGGCGTAATCGTCCACGAAGCCGATCGCGCCGAAGCAGATCGTCACGCCCAGCACCAGCCAGGTATAGGGATTGTCCAGCCGCCCGAAGAGCAGCGTCGCCACCGTCACCGCGCCCAGGATCAGCACGCCGCCCATCGTGGGCGTGCCCGCCTTGGCGAAATGCGTCTCGGGCCCGTCCGAGCGGATCGGTTGGCCCTTGCCCTGCCGCTTGCGCAGCAGGTTGATCAGCGGCCGCCCGAAGATGAAGCCGAAGACCAGCGCCGCGAAGAAGGCCAGCCCCGCCCGCACGGTGATGTAGCGGAACAGGTTGAAGACGTCGCCGCCATCCGAGAATTGGGTGAGCCAGTAGAGCATTCGCGGTCCTTCCTCAGTCGCGCCCGAGCGCGCGCAGCCCGTCGACCAGCATGGCCATCTTCATCGAGAGCGATCCCTTCACCAGGATCGCGTCGCCGGGTCGCACCATGTCGCGCAGATGCGCCGCCATCTTCGACGCGTCCTCGGCATGATGGCCGCGCCGGTCGGCCTCGAGCGCATCGTGCAGCCCGCGCATCAGCGGCCCGACCGTGTGCACGCAGTCGAGCGCGTCCATTGCCGGATGCGCCGCCAGCGCGCGGTGCAGCTCGGGCCCCGTCGGTCCCAGCTCGCGCATGTCGCCCAGGATGGCGATGCGGCGGGCACGGCGCGGCACGTCGGTGGCGGCCAGCAGGTCGAGGGCGGCGCCGACCGAGGCCGGGTTCGCGTTGTAGGCGTCGTCGATCAGGTCGACCGGCGGCTGGTCGGGATGGAGCCGCAGGGCATGGCGCTTGCCACGCCCCTCGGGCGGAGTCCAGTCGGCCAGCCGCAGCGCGGCCAGCGCCACGTCGCCGCCCGCCGCGTGGATCGCGGCCAGCACGGCGATTGCGTTCAGCGCGAAATGCGCGCCCGGCGCCCCGATCCGGAAGACGATCTCGCCCAGCGGGGTTTCGGCCCGGCAGGTCGTGCCGTCGGCGCCCGCGTTGGTCTCGACGAGGCACCAATCGGCCTCGGCCGTCCGCCCGAAGGACAGCGTGCCCCGCTCGCCCAGGATGTGCGACGTGTCCAGATCGGCGTTCCAGATCGCCGTGCCCCCCGGCGGGAGGCCCGCGAAGATCGACGCCTTCTCGCGCGCGATGCCCGGCACGCCGTCGCCGAAGGCCTCCAGGTGGACGGGGCCCACATTGGTGACCATCGCCACGTCGGGCGCGGCCTGCGTCGCCAGGGGCAGGATCTCGCCGGGGTGGTTCATCCCGATCTCGATCACCGCGAAATCGGCATCGGCGGGAAGGCCGGCCAGCGTCAGCGGCACACCCCAATGATTGTTGTAGCTGCGGATCGCGGCATGGACGCGGCCCTGCCCCGCGAGACAGTGGCGCAGCATCTCCTTGGTGGAGGTCTTGCCCACCGATCCGGTGACCGCGATCACCTTCGCGCGGCTGCGCGCGCGGCCCGCGCGGCCCAGCGCCTCCAGCGCCGCCTGCACGTCGCGCACGACCAGAAGCGGCGCGTCCTCCTGCAGGCCGTCGGGCACGTGCGAGACCAGCGCCGCCCCGGCTCCGGCGTCGAGCGCGGCGGCGACGAAATCGTGCCCGTCCCGCGCGGCCTTCAGCGCGACGAACAGATCACCCCGCGCGATGGCGCGGCTGTCGATGGAGAGGCCCGTGACCGCCCAGTCGCCCCGCGCGGTGCCCCCGGTGGCGATGGCCGCCTCATGCGCCGACCAGAGCGTCATGCCTCGCGCCCCTCGAGGGCCGCGACCGAGAGCGAGGCCTGCTCCACATCGTCGAAGGGCAGCACCATGTCGCCCACGGTCTGGCCGGTCTCGTGCCCCTTGCCCATGACCAGAAGCGCGTCGCCCGGCTCCAGCATGCCCGCGCCGCGCAGGATCGCCTCGGCCCGGTCGCCCACCTCCATCGCGCCGGGCGCGCCCGCCAGCACCGCCGCCCGGATCGCGGCCGGATCCTCCGAGCGCGGATTGTCGTCGGTCACGATGACCCGGTCGGCATTCTCGGCCGCCGCGCGCCCCATCAGCGGGCGCTTGCCGCGGTCGCGGTCGCCACCCGCGCCGACGATGGCGACGATCCGGCCCATGACATGCGGGCGCAGCGCCGTTAGCGCGGTCGAGATTGCGTCCGGCGTATGCGCGTAATCGACGAAGACTGCCGCGCCGTTCTCGCGCGTGGCGGCCAACTGCATCCGGCCACGGACATTGCGCAGGCGCGGCAGCGCCGCGAAGACCGCGTCCGGCGCCTCGCCCGAGGCGATCACCAGCCCCGCGGCCAAGAGGGCGTTCGCCGCCTGGAAGCCGCCGATCAGCTCCAGCCGGGCCGAGACCGCGCGATCCTGCCAGCGGAACAGCACGTCCTGCCCCGTTGCGTCGAAACGCTGACCGGTCAGGCGCAGCCGCGCCATCTCGGCCCGGCCCACGCCGATCACCTCCTGCCCGCGATCCGCGCAGCGCGCGGCGAGGTCCGGGCCCAGGGGATCGTCGAGATTGATCACCGCCACCCCGTCGCCGGGCAGCAACCGGTCGAACAGCCCGGCCTTGGCCTCGAAATAGGCCTCCATCGTGCCGTGATAGTCGAGATGGTCCTGGGTGAGATTGGTGAAGCCCGCCGCGGCAAGGCGCACCGCCTCCAGCCGGCGCTGGTCCAGCCCATGCGACGAGGCCTCCATCGCGGCATGGGTGATCCCGAAGGCGGCCATCTCGGCCAGCAGCGCGTGCAGCGTGATGGGCTCGGGCGTGGTGTGCCCGGCGGGCGCGTGGAAGGCGCCCTCGACCCCGGTTGTGCCGATATTGGCCGCCGGCAGGCCCAGCGCCTCCCAGAGCTGGCGCGTGAAGCTCGCCACGCTGGTCTTGCCGTTGGTGCCGGTGACCGCGACCATCGTCGCGGGCTGCGCGCCCGCCATCAGCGCGGCGGCGAAGGCCAGCGCGGCGCGCGGATCCTCGACCACGATGGCGGTCGCGCCCTCGGGCAGGATGGCCGCGCCCGGCCGGTCGGTCAGCACCGCCACGGCGCCGCGCGCCAGCGCGTCGGCCGCGAAGCGCGCGCCATGCGTGACCGCACCCGGCAGCGCCGCGAACAGGTCGCCGGGCCGGACCTTGCGGTTGTCCACCGCGAGCCCCGTCACCGTCAGCCCCGCAGGCCCGGTCAGTCCCAGTTCCGATAGCGTCTTGCCCATCGCGCCCCTGCTTCGCGGCGTCTGTCGTTTCTTCGCGCCCCGGGGATTACCCCGCCCGGCGCGCGGCGTCCATCAGCGCGCGGCCGCCTGTGTCAGATATGACCCGAAGGCATCGCGATCGGGGTCGAAATCGGGCCGCAGCCCGAGCAGCGGCGCGACGCGGCCGACGATCTCGGCAGCGACGGGCACCGCCGTCCAGCCCGCGGTGCGCCGCCGCTCGCCCGCCGCCTCGATCTCGGGCTCGTCCAGCGTGACGACGATGACGTAATCGGGATCGTTGGCCGGGAAGACCCCCGCGAAGGTCGTAATCACTTTGTCGTCCCAATAGCCGCCGGTGTGCTTGGGCTTGTCCGCCGTCCCCGTCTTGCCGCCGACCTGGTAGCCCGCCACTTCGCCCATCGAGGCGGTGCCGTCCATCACCACCTGCCGCAGCATGTGCCGCGCCTCGGCCGAGACGCGCCGCGAGACGACGCGCGGGCCGGGCGGCGGGGGCGTGTCCAGCGCCAGAAGTGTGGGCTGCACCCGCGTGCCGCCGTTCAGCAGCGTTCCGTAAGCCGCGGCCAGGTGCATGGGCGAGGCCGACAGCCCGTGGCCGTAGCTGACCGTCGCGGTCGTGATGTCCGGCCAGCGCGTCGGGACCAGCGGGCGGGCGCCGGGCGCCTCGGTCAGCTCCAGCGGGGTCGCCTCGAAGAAGCCCAGCGACTCCAGGAAGCTGCGCTGCCGCGCCGCGCCGATATCGAGCGCCATCCGCGCCGTGCCGCGGTTCGAGCTCTTGACCATGACGTCGGTCACCGACAGCCGCGGGCCGTAGTCGCGGAAATCCCCGATCGGGTGGTTGTTGACCCGCAGCGGCCCCGAGGTGTCGATCATCGTGCCGGCATTGGTCAGCCCCAGCTCGAGCGATTGCGCGGCGGTGAAGATCTTGAAGGTCGAGCCCAGCTCGTACACGCCCTGGACGGCGCGGTTGAAGAGCGGACTTTCCGCGGGGTCGCCCTCGGTCGCAGGCGCTGGCCGGTCGTTCGGGTCGAAATCGGGCAGGCTCGCCAGCGCGACGACCTCGCCGGTGCGCGCATCCATCAAGATCGCCGAGGCGCCTTTGGCGTTCATCAGCTTCATGCCCGCCGCCAGCACCCGCTCGGTCGCGGTCTGCACCGGCAGATCCAGCGAAAGCCGCAGCGGCGCGCCTTCCTGCGTCGGGTCGCGCAAATAGTCGTCGAACACGGCCTCGACCCCGGCCACGCCCTTGATCTCGGCGGCACGGACATCCTGCTCGCCGTAGCGCGCGCCGCCCAGCACATGCGCGCCCAAGGGCCCGTTCGGATAGAGCCGCATCTCGCGCTGACCGAAGAGCAGGCCCGGCTCGCCCAGGTCGTGGACGGCCTGCTGCTGCTCGGGCGAGATATTGCCGCGAAGCCAGTAGAACTTTGAGCCCGATGTGAAGCGCCGCACCCAGGTCTCGGCCTTCATGTCCGGGAAGATCCGGGCGAGCCCCTCCGCCGCGGCCTCCGGATCCACCATCAGATGCGGCTGGGCGTAGAGCGCCGTGGCCGTCACGTTGGTCGCCAGCACGCGGCCCGCGCGGTCGGTGATATCCGCCCGGCCCGACACGATGCCCGCCCCCGACCACGCCCCGGTCGCGGGCTCGCGCGCCTCCGACGCCGAGATCGCGCCCATCTTCGCGCCGATCACGGCAAAGCCCAGCACGAAACAGGCGGCGGTAAATTTCAGCCGTCGCTCGGCCCGCTGGCGCACGCGTTCCGGCGCCTCGCGCGGGGCCTGCGCCGTCGCGGCGCGGGGCCGCGGGACGGCAGGGGCGACGGGGCGGAACGGGTCGGTCGGGACCGGGCGGGCGCGGCGACGGAAGATCACGGCAACTGCTCCCCGTCATCGGCCAGCGTGGGCGGGGCGATCAGCCGGGGCGCGGTATCGGCGCCGTAGCGATGGTTCATGATGATGACCTCGCCGAGCTTCTCCTCCAGCGCCGCGCCATCGCCCCAGATCGCCGGCAGAACCGGCGGCGCGGGCGGCTCGGGCAGCGGATAGGCGACCTGATCGACCAGCGCGAAATGCTCCGACGCCAGCGGCATCAGGCCCAGGCTCTCGAAATTCATCTCGGCCAGGGCCGCCAGACGGTCGGGGCGGTTCAGATAGGCCCATTCCGCGCGCAGCATCGACAGCTCCTGGTGGCGGGCGCCGATCTCGCGCTTGAGCTGCGCCACCTCGCGTTCGGTGGCGCGGGTCTCGTAGCCCTCGCGATAGGCCCAGAAGGCCAGCGCGACGAAGGCCACGATCGACAGGGTATAGAGCAGCCCCCGCATCAGAGCCCCTCCACCGGATCCGGCAGCCCCAGCGCGCGGCGCGACACCTCGCCGGCCGGCGCATCGGTGCGCCGCGCCAGCCGCAGCCGGGCCGAGCGCGCGCGCGGATTGTTCGCGACCTCCTCGGGCGAGGGCGCGACGGCCTTGCCCACGGTGACGAAGGCCGGCGCGCGGGCCTCGCGCTCCGGTGCGTGCCGGCTGCCGCCGCCGCCGGCATCGCTGCGCGCGGCCAGGAAGCGCTTCACGGCGCGATCCTCGACCGAATGGAAGCTGACCACGGCCAGCCAGCCGCCGGGCTTCAGCGCGCGCTCGGCGGCCGAAAGCCCGCGGGCCAGTTCTCCGAACTCGTCGTTCACCGCGATCCGGATGGCCTGGAAGCTGCGCGTGGCCGGATGCGACTGGCCGGGCTTCGGGCGCGGCAGGTTCGCGGCGACCGTCTCGGCCAGATCCAGCGTCGTCTCGAAGCGCGCCGTGGCGCGGCGGCGCACGATGGCGCGGGCGATGCGGCGGGCCGCGCGCTCCTCGCCGTAGCGGAAGAGGATGTCGGCCAGCTGCCCCTCGGGCGCGTTGTTCACGAGGTCGGCCGCGGTGGGCCCCTCGTCGCCCATGCGCATGTCCAGCGGCCCGTCGCGCATGAAACTGAAGCCGCGATCCGGCCGATCCAGCTGCATCGAACTGACGCCGAGGTCGAGCACGACCCCGTCGAGGTCCGTGGCGACCTCGTCCATCTCGGAAAACACACCCTTCACAAGCTCAACCCGCTCGTCCGCCCATTCCCGCGCCATCTGGTGAGCCAGCGGATCGCGGTCGAGACCGATCACCCGGTCCGCACCCGCGTCCAGCAGCCCCCGCGTGTATCCGCCGGCGCCCATGGTGCCATCCAACCAGACGCCGCGAACCGGGGCCACACGTTCCAGAATCGCGTCCAGCAAAACGGGGACATGTGGCCGCCCGGACTCACTTTCGGTCATGACGGGTCGGCGGCCGGGGCCTGCGGCAGAAGCCGGGTGATCGCGTAGCCCTCGGGCAGCTCGGACAGGCGCGACTTCAGCGGGTTGGCGGCGATCTCGGGGACCTGCGGCGACAGGATGCGGAACGTCCGGCCCTTCGACGCGAAGGTCGCCTCGTCCTGGATGCCCACCTGCTCGCGCAGCGACTTGGACAGCACCAGCCGCCCCGAGTCGTCCAGCGTCAGCGTGTCGACATAGGTGTAGAAGTAATCCTCCAGCACCTCGCGATCGGGATGGCCGTCGGGCAGCATCTCGATCTTGGCATCCATCTCCTGCATCGCGGCAACCGAATAGCAGGTCAGCCACGGGTTGCGGGTGTCGCCGTAGAGGACGTGGACGCGGGCGTTCGTGCCGGGGTCGCGGTCGGGATCGGAGGCGTCGAGCACACGACGGAAATCGGCCGGGATCGAGACCCGGCCCTTGCCGTCCACCTTGTGGGTGCTGGTGCCTCGAAAGCGCTGCGTCACCCGATCCTCGCATCCGTCGGGAGGCGTCGCGCTCCCGTCATGGTTGTTCGCCCCCGGAACGGGAAAAGGCGGATCGGGTGTCTGCCAATACCCGATCCGCCTTGGGGTCCCGTCTCCGGGCGTCCTCGGCGCGCTGTCACCTGGGGGGATGTCTGCCACGGCGCGCCTGGGATCTTTCAGTCGTCAGAGACGTAGGGGGTTGCCTGTTATCTGCCTGCCTCGTCGTTGCGGGAGTGTGAGATCTTCGTCTCGTTTCCACCCTGTGCTCTGTGGGATGATTGATGGCACAAGCCCGGCGGTCTGAAAACCCACTTTGTCCCACTCTGCGCCACCAAAGTTATCCACAGCATGTGTGTAAACCTGGGGAAAAGCCGAATTTACTACCATATCTTGTATTAGGCGGAAATTTGCCACGTATTTGTGGGATCAGGGCGGTCGGGAAAAAACTTCGTCACGCGCCGCCCCCCTGTGGCGGGCAACCCACAGGCAAGCGCGAAGCGGATGGCGGGCCGGGCCTTGCATGCAAGGCGCCCCGGCACCCCGTGCCCAAGTTTTCAGCACCCTTGTCGAATCGCGCGGCAGACGGCGCGACCCGGCGCCTACCGGCGAATCGAGCGGCCCCGCCGCAACCCGGAAGGAGCGGTGGCGGCGGGTGGCATGCGGGGCCGTCCCGGGGCCGCGATGGCCCGTCAGCCCATCCCGCCGTCGATCAACCGCCGCGCGAGTGCTCCGAACGCGTCGGCCATGGCGCCCTCCCCTCCCGCGACCGGCGTCCCGCCATCGCCGGCGAGCCGCGTCTCCAGATCGATGGGCAGCGCGCCGAGAAAGGGCAGGCCCAGTTTCTCGGCTTCGGCGGCGACGCCGCCATGGCCGAAGATATGCGCCTCGTGCCCGCATTCGGGGCAGTGATACACGCTCATGTTCTCCACCAGCCCGAGGACCGGCGTCTTCAGCGTGGCGAACATGTCGAGCGCCTTGCGCGCGTCCAGAAGCGCCACGTCCTGCGGGGTCGAGACCACGATGGCGCCCGTCACCACCGCCTTGGTGCAAAGCGTCAGCTGCACGTCGCCCGTGCCCGGCGGCAGATCGACGATCAGCGCGTCCAGCCGGTCGCCCCCGGTATGGTGCGTCCAATCCACCTGCCCCAGCATCTGCTGCAGCGCGCCCATCAGCATCGGCCCGCGCCAGACGACGGCCTTGGCCTCGTCCAGCATCAGCCCGATCGACATCATCGTCACGCCATGCGCCTGAAGCGGCAGGATCGTCTTGCCGTCGGGCGAGGCAGGGCGCTGCGACAGGCCCATCATCCGCGGCTGGCTGGGCCCGTAGATATCGGCATCGAGCAGCCCGATCTTCCGCCCCTGCCGGGCCAGCGCCACGGCGAGGTTCGCGGCCAGCGTGGATTTGCCCACGCCTCCCTTGCCGCTGGCGATGGCGATGACGCGGTCGACGCCGGGCACGCGTTTCGGCCCGTCCTGCGGCTTGGGATGGCCGCCGACCTTCAGCGCGGGCGGCGCCTTTTGCTCGGTCGGCGCGGTCAGCACGGCCTGCACCGACGCGACGCCCGGCAGCCGTTCGACCGCGGCCTGCGCCGCGGCGCGCAGCGGCTCCATCTGGCGGGCGATCTCGGCCGAGGGCGCCTCGATCACGAAGCTCACCGCGCCGTCGTCGCGCACCGTCAGGGCGCGGATCATGTCCTTCGAGATCAGGTCGCCGCCGGTGGGCACGGCGATCCGGGCCAGGGCCGCCTTCACCTCGTCGCGCGTGATCGCCATGTGCTCGTCCCCCGTGGCCGCCTGCTGGAGCGTTACGTGGCGGCCCGGCGGCGGGATGGCAAGGCCAGCGGCAGCGACAGCGCCGCGCCGGCGAGGCCCGCGGCGGCCAGGACGGCCGGCAGACCGAAGGGCCCGGCCAGCCAGCCCAGCATGCCCGAGCCCAGGGCCACCGCGCCGATCCCGACCACGACCCAGAGCGACATGACCCGTCCGCGCAGATCGTCCGGCAGGTCCTGCTGCACCGCCGCCTGGAAGCTGATGCCGCAGAAGGTCGAGGCGAAGCCCAGCACGGCGGTCCAGCCCAGCGCGGCGGCCCAGCTCTCCGACCAGCCCAGCGCGGCCAGCGCGGCGATGCCGCCCACCAGCGCCGCGCGCGCCGACGGCGCGATCCCCGTGCCGCGCCCAGCCCCCGCGGTCTTGCCCAGCGCCGCCAGCAGCGCGCCGCCCCCCGCCGCCGCGGTCAGCAGGCCCAGCCCCTCGGCCCCGCGGGCATGCACGCCCTCGGCCATCACCGGCAGAAGCTCCAGGTAGCCGCGAACCAGTACCGCCATCGCGGCCGTCAGCACCAGCGCCTGGCGCGCCACCGGCGTCGCCGCGATATAGCGGAGCGCGCCCGCGATGGCCGTCGCGATCCCTTCGTGCGCCCGTCCCGCCGGCAAGTCGCGCGGATCCATCCAGCGGATCGCCACCAGCATCGGCAGGTACAGCGCCGCCGAGACCCACAGCGTCGTCACCGCGCCGAAGCTCGCGATGGCGAGCCCGGTCAGGACCGGCGCGACCAGCCGCGCGAGGTTGAAGTTCAGCGCCGAGAGCGCAACCACGGACGGCACCTCGGCCCGGGGGACCAGGCGGGGCCCCAGCGACATGCGCACCGGGTGATGCGCCGAGGTCACCACCCCGATCGCCAGCGCCAACACCGCCAGACCGACCTTGCCCAGCCCCGGCCCGCCCGCCAGCGCGGCGGCCAGCGCCAAGAGCGCGGCCATCGTCCCGCTGGTCCACATCAGCGCGCGGCGGATATCGGCGCGATCGACCAGCACGCCGAAAACCGGGCCCGAGACCAGCATCGGCGCCAGCCCCAGCGCCGCGATCAACCCGACGAAGGGCGCCGAGCCCGAGATCTCCCAGGCGAGCCAGCCCAGCGTGACGCGCTGCGCCCAGAGCGCCTGCACCAGCGGTACGGCCGCGAGGAAATAGGCCCGGAAGCCGGTATGGGAGAGCGCGCTCATGTCCCGCCAAGATGGAGCGCGGCGCCCCTTGGGCCAGTGACCCGGCGTCCGGCAAGGGCGGTGACGCGAGGAAACATATGCGCTTGCTGCATGGCAGCATTGCCGTCCCGGGCGTTGTGCATACGCAGCAATCGCCCCATCTCTCCCTCAACGAAGCGGCAAACGGACAATCCGGTCCGACGCCGAGAGCGGGCCAAGCCGGTCCGCAAGGAAAGGAAGACAAATGGCCACCACGACGTACAACACGACCACCACCGCGATCGCCTCGACCCTGAAGGACCGCGTCGCCGCCCGCATCGCGCTGGCGCGCACCCAGTGGCAGCAGTATCGCACCTTCCGCACCACCATCGCCGAGCTGTCGCGCCTGTCGAATCGCGATCTCGCCGATCTGGGGATCGCCCGCGGCGATATCCACTGGCTCGCGATGGAAGCCGCCTACGGCAAATCCGCCTGAGGCATCACCCATTCCCGGCATCGCGCGTCCTCCCTCGCGCGGTGACGGGTCTCGCGGCGGCAATCTCCTCCCTGATCTGACCGCCGCACCCCATCCCGGTTCCCCACTCCTCCCAATTCGGGGGACCGGATCGGCTGGCCCCGCCTCCCCGGGGTCGGCGAACGGCAAGGCCTCGGCGATCCTCCGCCCTCCCTCGGAGGGTCGCCGGGCCGACGCCGCCGGGCTTCACCTCGCATAGGCGAGAAAGTTCGGAACCGACCGGACGCCGCGGCGTTCGGAAGCAAGTTCCGCCGACGCGCACTCCTCCCTCCAAAGCGCGCGCGGGACCTTGGCGGCGCCTCTCCCTCCCCGGGGCGACCGCCCGAGACAGAAGCGACGGCGCCCTCCTCCCCTCGGCGTCGTCGCTTTTTTCTTTTTGGGGATCCGGAGACGCGGCCTAGAACGGCACCTCGCCCGCCTGCGCGGCGGGCACCAGGAAGCGGCCCACGATCTTCTTCGTGCCCGCCTTGTCGAAGGCCACCTCCAGCTTGTCGCCTTCGATCCCGGTCACGTCGCCATAGCCGAATTTCGTGTGGAAGACCCGATCGCCTTCGCCGAAGGCCGAGACGGCGCTCGCGTCGATCGTCAGGTTCTTGGCTTCCGTCGGCTGCCGGATCGGACGGCTCGCATTGGCCTGCAGCCGCCGCCAGCCGGGCGAGTTGTAGACATCGGCCTTCGACGCCTTGTCCTGCAGGTTGCTCTCGACCCCGCCCGACATCGCGCTCTGCTGCGCGGCCGCCATGCCCGTGGCGCCGAATCCGCCGCCATAAAGGCCCGGCGGCGTCAGCACCTCGACATGGGCCTCGGGCAGCTCGTCGATGAAGCGCGAGGGCAGCGCCGACTGCCACTGGCCGTAGACGCGCCGATTGGCGGCGAAGCTGATGGTGCAGAGCTCCTCGGCCCGGGTGATGCCGACATAGGCCAGCCGGCGCTCCTCCTCGAGCCCCTTGACGCCGCTTTCGTCCATCGACCGCTGGGACGGGAACAGCCCGTCTTCCCAGCCCGGCAGGAACACGACCGGAAACTCCAGCCCCTTCGCCGCATGCAGGGTCATCAGCGTGATCTTCGGCTCCTCGGCCTGCGTCTCGTTGTCCATGATCAGCGCGACATGCTCGAGGAAGCCCTGCAGGTTCTCAAAGCCCTCCAGCGCCTTGACCAGTTCCTTGAGATTTTCGAGCCGGCCCGGCGCCTCGGGCGTCTTCTCGTTCTGCCAAAAGGCGGTGTAGCCGCTCTCGTCGAGGATCTCCTCCGCCAGCCGGATATGGTCGCGGCCGTCCAGCATCTCGGCGCGCCAGCGGTCCAGCCCGTCGACCAGTTCGCCCAGCGCCTTGCCGCCCTTGCCCCCGATGGTCTTCGAGCGCACGCAGAGCCGCGCGCCCTCCAGAAGCGACACGCCGTTTGCGCGCGCCATCACCTGGATCGTCTGCTGGGCCTTGTCGCCCAGGCCCCGCTTCGGCGTGTTCACGATCCGCTCGAAGGCGAGATCGTCCTCGGGCGAGACGACCAGCCGGAAATAGGCCATCGCGTCGCGGATCTCGAGCCGCTCGTAGAAGCGCGGCCCGCCGATCACGCGATAGGGCAGCCCGATGGTCAGGAAGCGGTCCTCGAAGGCGCGCATCTGGTGAGCGGCGCGCACGAGGATCGCCATATCGTCCAGGCTGTAGGGATCGAGCCCGCGCGTGCCGCGCTGCATCGCCTCGGCCTCTTCGCCGATCCAGCGGGCTTCCTCGTCGCCGTCCCAATGGCCGATCAGGCGGACCTTCTCGCCCTCCTCGGCCTCGGTCCAGAGCGTCTTCCCCAGCCGCCCCTTGTTGCCGGCGATCACGCCCGAGGCGGCGCCGAGGATATGGGGCGTGGAGCGGTAGTTCTGCTCCAGCCGGATCACTTCGGCCCCTTCGAAATCGGTCTCGAAGCGCAGGATGTTGCCGACCTCGGCCCCGCGCCAGCCATAGATCGACTGGTCGTCGTCGCCCACGCAGCAGATATTCTTGTGCCCGCCCGCCAGCAGCCGCAGCCACAGGTACTGCGCGACATTGGTGTCCTGGTATTCGTCGACCAGGATGTAGCGGAACCAGCGGCGATACTGGGCGAGCACGTCGTCATTCGCCTGCAGGATGTCGATCACGTGCAGCAGCAGATCGCCGAAATCGCAGGCGTTCAGCACCAGCAGGCGGTCCTGGTATTCGCGGTAGAGCGCGACGCCTTTGCCGTCGAAGGCCTGCGCTTCGTGGGCGGGGATCTTGTCGGGCGTCCAGGCGCGGTTCTTCCAGTGGTCGATGATCCCCGCCAGCTGCCGCGGCGGCCAGCGCTTCTCATCGATGCCGGCGGCCTGGATCAGCTGTTTGAGCAGGCGCAGCTGGTCATCGGTATCGAGGATCGTAAAGTTCGACTTCAGGTGGATCTCGCGCAACTCGCCGCCCTGCGGAACCTGCCGCGCGATCAGTTCGGCATGGCGGCGCAGCAGCTTGACGCAGATCGCGTGGAACGTGCCCAGCCAGGGCATGCCCTCGACCGCCTCGCCCATCATCCGGCCCAGCCGCTCGCGCATCTCGCGCGCGGCCTTGTTGGTAAAGGTCACCGCCAGGATCTCGTTCGGCCGCGCCTTTCCTTGCGCCAGCAGATGCGCGATCCGCGCGGTCAGGGCCCGGGTCTTGCCGGTGCCCGCCCCCGCCAGCATCAGGACCGGTCCGTCCAGCGTCTGCACCGCCTGCATCTGCGCCGGGTTCAGCCCCTCGAGATAGGGCATGGGCCGCGCCGCCATGGCGCGCGCCGACAGGCTGGCGGCCTGCATCGCGTCGGAATCGTCGAAATGCGTCATGGCCGACAGATAGACGCTGGCGGGGATGTTGGGAAGTCCGTGTTCGCCTTGCGTTCCAGCCAAAAGCGGAACGCGGCGATCGGGCGCGTATGTCGGAAGGGCGGCGGACCGGCGCGTGGCCGGCCCGCCTTCGTCGTCGGATAATCAGCCGTCGTCCGAGCCGTCGTCCATGTCGGCGCGATCCGCCTCGTAGCCGGAATATTCCTCGTCATTCATCGCACCGTCGCGGTCGCGGTCGTAGCGGCGGAACTCACCGGCGCGGAATTCCTCATCCGAGACGTCGCCGCTGCCATCAGTATCGTAATCGCGAAAGCGCAGCCCGCCCTCGGCTTCGCCGAATTCGACATCGCTCAGCATCCCGTCGCCATCCCCGTCATAGTCGCCCATCTCCGCGAAGGCGGGAGCGGTCGTCATCAGAAGGGCGGCAATCGTCGTCGTGAGCTTGGTCATCTGAATTTCCTTTCGAGTTGCGCCCGACAAACGTGACAGCCGACCCGATCGTTCCGACCCGCAGCCCGGCCACATACCCAGTCGCCGCCATTGCCGCGGCGCAGCGCGGGCGTTACGAAACCGTCACAGACGGAGAGATGCCATGGCCGAGTTCCAGAAGATCCTGATCGCCAATCGCGGCGAGATCGCCATCCGGGTGATGCGCGCCGCCAACGAGATGGGCAAACGCACCGTCGCCGTCTATGCCGAGGAGGACAAGCTGGGCCTGCACCGCTTCAAGGCGGACGAGGCCTACAAGATCGGCGAGGGTCTGGGCCCGGTCGCCGCCTATCTGTCGATCCCCGAGATCATCCGCGTCGCCAAGGAATGCGGCGCCGACGCGATCCATCCGGGATACGGTCTGCTCTCCGAGAATCCCGAATTCGTCGATGCCTGCACCGAGGCCGGTATCACCTTCATCGGCCCCCGGGCCGAGACGATGCGAAAGCTGGGCGACAAGGCCAGCGCACGCAAGGTCGCGATCGAGGCCGGCGTGCCCGTCATCCCCGCCACCGAGGTGCTGGGCGACGACATGGACGCCATCCGCAAGGAGGCCGCCGAGATCGGCTACCCGCTGATGCTGAAGGCCAGCTGGGGCGGCGGCGGGCGCGGCATGCGCCCGATCGAGAGCGAAGACGAGCTTGAGGAGAAGGTGCTGGAAGGCCGCCGCGAGGCCGAGGCCGCCTTCGGCAACGGCGAGGGCTATCTGGAGAAGATGATCCAGCGCGCCCGCCACGTCGAGGTGCAGATCCTCGGCGACACGCATGGCAACATCTACCACCTCTACGAGCGCGACTGCTCGGTCCAGCGCCGCAACCAGAAGGTCGTCGAACGCGCCCCCGCCCCCTACCTCTCCGACACCCAGCGCGAACATATCTGCGCGCTGGGCAAGAAGATCTGCGAGCACGTGAACTACGAATGCGCGGGCACGGTCGAGTTCCTGATGGATATGGATTCAGGCGAATTCTACTTCATCGAGGTCAATCCCCGCGTCCAGGTCGAGCACACCGTCACCGAGGAGGTGACCGGCATCGACATCGTGCAGGCCCAGATCAAGATCGCCGAGGGCAAGTCGCTGACCGAGGCCACGGGCGTCGCCAGCCAGTATGACGTCAAGCTGGACGGCCACGCGCTGCAGACCCGCGTGACGACCGAGGACCCGGCCAACAACTTCATCCCCGATTACGGCCGCATCACCACCTACCGCTCGGCCACGGGCATGGGTATCCGGCTCGACGGCGGCACCGCCTATTCGGGCGCGGTCATCACCCGCTATTACGACAGCCTTCTGACCAAGGTGACCGCCTGGGCGCCCACGCCCGAGGCCGCGATCCGCCGCATGGACCGGGCCCTGCGCGAATTCCGCATCCGCGGCGTGTCGACCAACATCGCCTTCGTCGAGAACCTGCTGAAGCACCCGACCTTCCTGTCGAACGAATACACCACCAAGTTCATCGACGAGACGCCGGAGCTGTTCGACTTCAAGCCGCGCCGCGACCGCGCCACGAAGATCCTGACCTACATCGCCGACATCTCGGTCAACGGGCATCCCGAGACCGAGGGCCGCCCCCGCCCGCCCGCCGACACCCGCGCCCCGGTCGTGCCCGCGCTGATGGCCGAGACGCCGCCGCCGGGCTCGAAGACGCTTCTCGAGGAGAAGGGCCCCAAGGCCGTCGCCGAATGGATGCTGGGCGAGAAGCGCCTGCTCCTGACCGACACGACCATGCGCGACGGGCACCAGTCGCTGCTGGCGACGCGGATGCGCTCGATCGACATGGTCCGCGTCGCACCCGCCTATGCCGCCAACATGCCGCAGCTCTTCTCGATGGAATGCTGGGGCGGGGCGACCTTCGACGTGGCGTACCGCTTCCTGCAGGAATGCCCGTGGCAACGCCTGCGCGACCTGCGCGCGGCGATGCCCAACCTGCTCACTCAGATGCTGCTCCGCGCCTCGAATGGCGTGGGCTACACCAACTATCCCGACAACGTGGTCCAGAGCTTCGTGGCCCAGGCCGCCGAGACCGGCATCGACGTGTTCCGCGTTTTCGACAGCCTGAACTGGGTCGAGAACATGCGCGTCGCGATGGACGCCGTGCTCGAGACCGGGCGGATCTGCGAGGGCACGGTCTGCTATACCGGCGACATCCTCGATCCCGACCGGGCCAAGTACGACCTGAAATACTATGTCGGCATGGCCCGGCAGCTGGAGGATGCGGGCGCGCATGTGCTGGGCCTCAAGGACATGGCGGGCCTTCTGAAGCCCGCCGCGGCGCGCGTCCTCATAAAGGCCCTGAAGGAGGAGACGGGCCTGCCCGTGCATTTCCACACCCATGACACCGCGGGCATCGCCTCGGCCACGATCCTCGCCGCCGCCGAGGCGGGCGTCGACGCGGCCGATGTCGCGATGGACAGCCTGTCGGGCAATACCAGCCAGGCCACCTTCGGCACCATCGTCGAGGCGCTCAAGGGCTCCGAGCGCGACACCGGCATCGACATGACCGCGCTGCGCCGCATCGACGAATACTGGGACGCCGTCCGCGCCCAGTATCTCGCCTTCGAGAGCGGCATGCAGGCCCCCTCCTCCGAGGTCTATCTGCACGAGATGCCGGGCGGCCAGTTCACCAACCTCAAGGCACAGGCCCGCTCCATGGGCCTCGAGGAGCGCTGGCACGAGGTGGCGCAGATGTACGCTGATGTGAACGTCATGTTCGGCGATATCGTGAAGGTCACGCCTTCCTCGAAGGTGGTGGGCGACATGGCGCTGATGATGGTCGCGCAGGGCCTGACCGTCGATCAGGTGCTCGCGCCGAAATCCGATGTCAGCTTCCCGGACTCGGTGATCGACATGCTGAAGGGCAACCTGGGCCAGCCCCCAGGCGGCTGGCCGAAGGACCTGCAGAAGAAGGTCCTCAAGGGCGACAAGCCCCTGACCGACCGCCCGGGCAAGCACCTGAAGCCCGTCGATCTCGAGGGGGTGCGCGCCGAGATCGCCGCCAAGCTCGACCAGGAGATCGACGACGAGGATCTCAACGGCTACCTGATGTATCCCAAGGTCTTCACCGACTACGCCGAGCGCCACCAGATCTACGGCCCCGTCCGCGCCCTGCCGACGCCCGTCTTCTTCTACGGCATGAACCAAGGCGACGAGATCGAGGCCGAGATCGACCCCGGCAAGACGCTGGAGATCCGCTGCGTGGCCTTCGGCGAGACCCATGAGGACGGCGACGCGCGCGTCTTCTTCGAGCTGAACGGCCAGCCCCGCGTCATACGCGTGCCCGATCGCAAGGTCACCGGGGCCGCCGCCAAGCGCCCCAAGGCCGAGCCGGGCAATGCCGACCATGTCGGCGCACCGATGCCGGGCGTCGTCGCCTCGGTGGCGGCGCAGGTCGGCGCCAAGGTGCGCAAGGGCGACCTTCTGCTGACCATCGAGGCGATGAAGATGGAAACCGGCCTGCATGCCGACCGCGACGCCACGGTCGCGGCCGTCCATGTCGCACCGGGTGCCCAGATCGACGCGAAGGACCTCTTGGTGGAGCTGGGCTGAGGCCCGCTCCGTTTCGCCCCCGGGAACAGTCTCCCCCGGATCGGCCGCATGTTGCGCGAACCGGGGGCCCAACGCCCAGATCTCGCCCGCGAATGACCACGGTTCCGTCAGGGATGCCCGCTAAATTGCTTGGAATTCCTGTCTGTCCGAGTGGTTCACATGTCTGTATTCACGCCCCATCTTCGCCGCTTCCGCGCGGATCAGCGCGGCGCGATCTCCGTCGACTACGTCGTCATCACCGCGCTCGCGATGGGCGTGGCGGTCGCCGCGAGCGAGGAGATCATGAGCGGCATGGGCTTCCTCGCCGCGACCGTCGATTCCGAGCTTTCGGGCTCCGAGGTCGATTCCGGAACCATGCTGTCCTACCGCGATGGCTTCGACAATGGCGCGGGCGACTGGCTGGGGGCCGAGGCGACCGAGGTCTTCGGCGTGGGTAAGGTCCTGGGGCCGATCCCCGGCAGCAATGGCGAAATCTCCGTCTCGCGCAGCTTCGCCATCGACCCGAGTGCCGAATATGCCGAGCTCAGCTTCGATCTCCTGGCCTTCGACGGGCTGCAGGGCGAAAGCGGCTATGTCTACGTGAACGGTCAGGCGGTCGGCTACGTGACCAGCCTTCTGGGCGAGACAGTCATCACCCCGATCGAGACCGCGGGTATTCAGCTGACGGGCGCGGTGATCGACAACGCGGTCGAACTGGGCGGCGCCTCGATCAACCGCGAGGACTCGCTCGACAGCCGCTCCAGCCTGCAGATCCGCGTCGCCGACCCGGGCGCGGAGCTGGTCTTCGGCTTCGGCTCGGATGCGGCCGGCGACGTCAATACCGGCAGCTTCGCGCTGGACAATTTCCGCGTGACCGGCCTCCTGGACCCCGACGCCGCGACCGTCGCGCAAGTGCCCGTGGATAACGGCCAAACCGGCACCAACGGCTGATCGGCGAACCGCGCCGGCCCGGCCCCGAATCGCGCGGGGCGGGTGTGCCGCGCATTCCGCCATCCGGGCCCAGAACCGGGCCGCAGGCCGCGTTTTTCCGCTTGCACCGGACCCGGCCATTTCCTATCTGACCATCACCGAAGCGGGCGGGCGTAGCTCAGGGGTAGAGCATTACCTTGCCAAGGTAAGGGTCGTGAGTTCGAATCTCATCGCCCGCTCCAATTCGGACAATGCGAAAGCCCCCGGCCAGCGATGGCCGGGGGCTTTCGCGTTTTCGAAGGCGTCAGGAGTCAGGCGGCCAGCAGGCGCGACAGGCCGGGTTTGATCACCGGGCGCGCGGTCGGGCCATAGGCGGCCAGGTCGGCGCGCAGCTCGGGACGGTTCTCGAACAGGCGCGCACGGTCCCCATCCGCGACGTATTCCAGGCCCCAAGCCGCCGGCAGGAAGGTCTCGGCCTCCGCGCCCTCGGCGAAGATCACCGCGTGATGGGGGGTCAGCAAATGGAAATAGTTCACCGGCCCCGTGCCCTCCTGCACGACGCCCGCGCCGTCGACCAACGCCTTGGCCGGGACCAGGACCTCCTCCTCGCCGAAGAGAAGCTGCGCCCGCCAGCCGCTGACGAGGATGCGATGCTGCGGAGAGACGCGCAGCGCCCGCGCGTTGCCGATCGTGCCAGGCGCGAAGCGCACCGGCGCCTGCGTGCGATCGGCCAGGATGTTGCGCGCGCCGACCCAGTCGAGCGGCTGCGGCCCTGCATCGCGCGTCAGGACGAGGTCGCCCTCGCGCAGCGTCTCGATCGCGCGCGCGCCGCGCGGCGTGTCGATCAGCGTGCCCCGCGCGAAGCAGATCACGCTTTCGATCTCGTTGAAGGTGACGGTCGTCCCGTCGCTCAGAAGCGCGGTGCCCGACAGCCCGCCATTGGCGTCGTCGGTGTTGGTATAGGTGATCCCGCCGCTGACCCAGAGGCCGTTCAGGTCCAGCGTGTCGCCGCCCGTCTCGCCCGTCTCGCCGCCGGTGACGGTCAGGTTGCCGCCGCCGGTCCGGGTCGGGTCGATCAGAAACAGATCGTCGCCATCGCCCCCCGTCGCGGTATCCGCATCGCCGACGATCAGCGTGTCGTTGCCCGCGCCGCCTGCCAGCGTGTCCGCGCCGTTGCCCCCGTCGAGGCTGTCATCGCCATCGCCGCCCGACAGGCTGTCACCGCCCCCGCCGCCCAGCAGCGTGTCCGAACCCGCACCGCCGTTCAGCGTGTCCGCACCGGCGCCGCCTTCCAGGCTGTCATTGTCGTCCCCGCCATCCAGGCTGTCGGCACCGTCGCCGCCCTGCAGCAGGTCGTCGCCGGCCCCGCCGGACAGCGTGTCGGCCTCAGCGCCCCCGTCCAGAGTATCCGCCCCAGCGCCGCCCAGCAGCGTGTCCTGGCCCAGCCCGCCCGACAGGCTGTCGGGGCCGTCGCCGCCGTCGAGGCTGTCATTGCCGGCCTCACCCTCAAGCGTGTCGGCGCCGATCCCGCCTTCCAGTGTGTCTGCGCCGTCGCCGCCCAGGATGCTGTCGTCGCCCTCCTGGCCCTGCAGGCTGTCGTCGCCGCCATCGCCATCGATCGTGTCGTTGCCCGTGCCGCCCAGCACCGTGTCGTCGTCGGAGCCGGCGAAAACGCTGTCATTGCCCGCGCCCGCGTCGATCAGGTCGGCATTGCCCTGGCTCGTGACGACGTCGAAATTGATATCCGAGAAGAAGACCGCTTGCTGCGTGTTCCCGCCGTTGTCGTAGTCGACGACGACGCGCTCGACCGGGCCGGAGATCGTCACCAGGATCGCGCCCGCCGCCTGGTTGGGCTGGTCGCTGTCGTTGAGCAGCGCGGTGACCGTGTTGCCCGAGACGGAATCGTTGCCCAGAATCTGGATATCGACAGCGACGGGGTTTCCCTGCGCGTCGAAGGCGTCGATCGTCAGGATGTCCTGGAAGTTGTTCGCACCGTTCACGACCGAGTCGATATCGGTCACGACGAACTGGACGTTATGGACCTCGGTCGACTTGCCGCCGCCCGCGACCGCGTCAAAATCGATCGTCAGCGTGGTGTTCGTCGCGTTGCCGTTGGCGAAAAAACGCGCCGACGATCCCGTCGGAAACCCGGTGCCCGGCGGCGAATAGATCGGATCGGGGTTGCCGTCGCCATTGCCGTCGTAATTGGCGAGGAAGGTCGAGCCCGCGGGCAGGCTCGAGGTGATCGTGACGTCCACGCCTGCGACCGTCTGGGTGGCCCCCGCCGCGAGGTTCTGATTGTTTCCGTAATCCGACCAGTTGAACGTGCCCTGCTCGGTGGGCGAGGTCATCAGGTCGTTGTTGTCGACCTTGTCGCCATTCGGGTCGCCCTCGTAGTCGCGATCGATGACGTCGTCGCCCGAGGTGCCCAGCACCGTCCCGTCATTATAATCGGCGTAGTCGAACTGGGTATTCTGGCTGGTCTGAGGACTACCGTCGAACTGGACGACTTCGTATTCGCGGCCTTCGACCAAGGGTTGCGACGACAATGTGTAGAAGGCCCCCGTGCCGCCGGGATTGACCTGCACGACGCGGATCGACTCGCCCGTGATCGTGTCGCGGAGTTCCCAGAACCGTTCCGCCTGAATCGTGACGTCGGTCCCGTTGAAGCCCGGCATGTCGAAATCGGCTCGCGCCGTCTCGGACCGGTTGCCGTCGGTGAGCGCGAGCTCCTCGCCGCCGGTGCCATTGTCGAACACCGTGACCGATCCGTCCGTCGCACCCCCGCCGGTCCACGTGACGAAATCGCCCGCGTTTCGCGAAAGGATCGCGTCGGGATTCGCGTCGTAAAGACCTAGGACATACGTCGGCATTGGTTAACTACACTGCTCAGTCCGCTTTTCCGTTCTTGCGCGGATGCGGTTCTATAGCCGAACTTCCGCCGAATTCTGTCAAGATTGTGACAAACTGTTCGTTTCGTCACGTCCGATCCACAACCGGGGCGAGAATGCCACGCGCGTCGCTAGCGCGTCCCGCGCTGCCCCTTTCGTACCGCGCCCCCGCGGCCTAAGAGACCGGGGCACAATTCGGGAGCGCAGCCCATGCGGCAGGCCACCATCACCCGCAAGACGGCCGAGACCGACATCT
Organism: Jannaschia sp. GRR-S6-38; assembly: GCF_029853695.1. Taxonomy (NCBI): domain Bacteria; kingdom Pseudomonadati; phylum Pseudomonadota; class Alphaproteobacteria; order Rhodobacterales; family Roseobacteraceae; genus Jannaschia; species Jannaschia ovalis. The sequence continues at coordinate 2,534,406 of NZ_CP122537.1, read as the reverse complement.
CGGTGACGCTCGATCTCGACGGGACCGGGCGCTACGACAACGCGACCGGCGTCGGGTTCTTCGACCACATGCTGGACCAGCTCGCGCGGCATGCGCTGATCGACCTGACGGTGCGCTGCCACGGCGACACCCATATCGACGACCACCACACGGTCGAGGACGTGGGCATCGCGCTGGGCCAGGCGCTGACCCGGGCCATGGGCGACAAGCGCGGCATCCGGCGCTACGGCGCGTGCCTTCTGCCGATGGACGACGCGCTGGTGCGCGCCGCGCTGGACCTGTCGGGGCGGCCCTATCTGTGCTGGAACGTCCCGATGACGGCCCCCGCGATCAAGGGCTTCGACACCGAGCTGGTGCGCGAATTCTTCCAGGCTTTCGCCACCCATGGCGGCATCACGCTGCATGTCGACGGGCTGCGCGGCATCAACGCGCATCACATCGCTGAGGCGGCCTTCAAATCGGTCGCCCGCGCGCTGCGCGACGCGCTCGAGACCGATCCGCGCAAGGCCGATGCCATTCCCTCGACCAAGGGAACGCTGTGACGTGACCACCGTCCTCGTCGATTACGACAGCGGCAACCTGCATTCCGCGCAGAAGGCCTTCGAACGCATGGCGCGCGAGACGGATGCCGGTCCGGTCCTCGTCTCCTCGCGCCCCGAGGATGTCGCCCGCGCCGACCGCGTGGTCCTGCCCGGCGACGGCGCCTTCCCCGCCTGCCGCCGCGGACTGCAGGGCTTCGCGGGGCTGGAAGACGCGCTGATCGAGGCCGTCGAGACCCGCGCCGTGCCCTTCCTCGGCATTTGCGTCGGCATGCAGATGCTGGCCACGAAAGGCCTCGAATACGAGGAGGTCGCGGGCTTCGGCTGGGTGCCCGGCACGGTCGAGCGCATCGCGCCGTCGGATCCCGCGCTCAAGATCCCGCATATGGGCTGGAACGACCTCGTGCTGACCGGATCGCATCCGATCCTCGACGGCATCGCCACGGGCGATCACGCCTATTTCGTCCATTCCTACCAGATGCGGGTGGCCGACGCCGCCGACCGGCTGGCCCATGTCGATTACGGCGGCCCGGTCACCGCCATCGTCGCGCGCGGCAACGTGGCCGGCACGCAGTTCCACCCCGAGAAAAGCCAGCGCACCGGCCTGCGGCTCATCGCCAACTTCCTGCGCTGGAGACCCTGAGGGTTTCGGACCGCCGGTGCGGTCCGATCCGCCGGGGGCGCCGACGCCAGACCCACGGGCTCGTTGCGGCCGCCGGAAGTCCGGTCGCGAAAACGGCCCGCGCGGGGCGGGCCGTTCCTCGAAGATCGAGGGTCAGATTTACTGAACCTTCACCCAGTTCTGGCGGGCGCAGAACAGGCCGCCGGCGACGCAGCCGCGCAGCGCCATCTGGTTGCCGTTCAGCTGGATCTTGCCGAGATAGACCTTGTCGTTCGACGGGCGCCAGACGCGGCCCTCATAGGCGCCGTCGCCCTGCGCGGCCATGTTGCGGACGATCTGCTTGCCCTTGTTGGGGCTCTCGTACTCGCCCGAGGCGTTGAAGGTCCGGCTGATCGTGCCGCAGTAATTGCCGCCGCAGGGCGCGATGGTCACATAGGCGAAGCTGCCGTCATCGGGCTCGGTCTGCCAGACGCCCTCGATCGGGTCGGCGGCATGGGCGGCGCCGGCGAGGCCCGCGGCGGCGATCAGGGTCAGAAAGAAGCGTTTCATGTCAGGTCCCTCCCTAGGAAACTGGGCCGGACCCTGACGTGGCGACAGCGAAACTGGCAAGCGTGACGTTTCGGCACGGACTTCCGTTCGCCGCCCGATTGCGGCATGGCGGGCGCGACCCGAGGCCCGGCAGGGAGCGCCGACCATGATCCTCTACCCCGCGATCGACCTGAAGGACGGACAGGCCGTGCGGCTGGTCCATGGCGAGATGGACAGCGCCACGGTCTTCAATGACGACCCGGCGGCGCAGGCCCGCGCCTTCGCGGATGCGGGCTGCGAATGGATTCACCTCGTCGATCTGAACGGCGCCTTCGCGGGCCGGCCCGTCAACGCCGCCGCGGTCGAGGCGATCCTCGCCGCGATCGACCGCCCGGCCCAGCTGGGCGGCGGCATCCGCGACATGGCCACGATCGAGGCCTGGCTGCGCAAGGGCCTGGCCCGGGTGATCCTGGGCACCGTCGCCGTCGAGGACCCGGATCTGGTCCGCGACGCGGCCCGCGCCTTCCCCGGCCAGGTCGCCGTCGGGATCGACGCGCGCGGCGGGCGCGTGGCCACCAAGGGCTGGGCGGAGGAGACCGGCGTGACGGCTCCCGACCTCGCCCGCCGCTTCGAGGACGCGGGCGTGGCGGCCATCGTCTATACCGATATCGATCGCGACGGCGCGATGGGCGGGCCCAATGTGGACGCGACCGCGGCGCTGGCCCGCGCCGTGGACATCCCCGTCATCGCCTCGGGCGGCGTGTCTTCGCTGGCGGATCTGCAGGCGCTGGCGGCCACCGGCGTGATCGCGGGCGCGATCTCGGGCCGGGCGCTCTATGACGACGCGATCGATCTGGCCGAGGCGTTGGCCGCGCTGAAGGGCTGAGCGCGCCCGACCCCCCCGGGGGTCAGGACGGGTCGGCCGCCCGCCAGGCCGGCAGGACGATCTCGGCCACCGTCCATCCGCTTCGCGCGCGAGCGTCAGCTCGCCACCGTGAAGCTCCACGATGCGCCGGCTCGTCGTGAGCCCCAGACCCAGCCCGCCCTGCGTGCCCCGGTTCGCCAGATCGCCCCCAACCCGGAACGCCTCCAGAAGCGCCGCGATCTCGCCCTCCTCCAGAACGCCGTCGTCGCGGATCGCGAAGCGCGTCACGCCATCCGCCTCGCGCGTGAGGTCGAGGCGCAGCTCGTGGCCCCCGTGGCCGATCGCGTTCATGACGAGCCCGGTCAGCGCCACCTCCAGCATCGGCCGGTCGGCGCAGAGCGGGACGGCCGCCTCCGGCAGCGCGGCCACGACCGTCTTGCCACCCTCCACCGCCGCCGCGCGCGCCGAGGCCGCGAGGTCGCGCATCAGTGCACCGGCGTCGAAATCCGCCTCGTTGAGCTGCCGCTCGCCCGTCGCGAGGTCGCTGTAGTTGAGGATGCTCTCGAGAATATCGCGCAGCGACTCGCCCGCCCGCGTGACCGAGGCGAGGATCGCCGCCTCCGGATCGGCGTCGATCCGGCTCTGCAGGATGCGCGCATAGCCTAGGATGACCGTGAGCGGGGTCCGCAGCTCGTGATTGATCAGCGTGAGGAAGTCGGAATGCGCCCGGGCGAGGCATCGGCGGGGCCCGGCGCGTCGGGCTGGCGGCGCGGCGTCACCTCGCGCGGCGTCACTGCCCGCGATGGCACCGCGCAAGCGCCAGTCCTCTCCCCCGGCACCTCATCCGCGCCGTCGAGATGCGCCGCGGGCGGTGGCGGATCCCCGCCCTCCAGGATCTCGGCCGCCTGCCGGGCCAGCGCGCGCATCCGGTCCATCACCGCCGGCGAGGGGGCGTCGCGGGGCGCGTAATCGAGGGCGCAGAGGCTGCCCACCCGGAAGCCCGAGCGCAGCACGATCGGCGTGCCGGCGTAGAAGCGGACATGGGGCGGATTGACGACGACGGGATGGGTGCGAAAGCGCGGCGTCTCATGCGTGTCCGGGATGACGAGGTCGCGGTCGCTCAGGATCACATGGGCACAGATCAAATAGTCCCGCGCCGTCTGCCGCTGGGGAAAGCCGCTGCGCCCGGAGAAGACCTGCCGGTCGGTATCCACGAGGCTGACGAGACCCGTGGGGCAGCCGGTCACCCGGCGCACCTCCGCCGCGAGCGCGTCGAGCCGCGGATCGCCGCCTTCGACCAGCCCGCAAGTCTGGTCGAGCGCGGCCTGCCGCGCCGCTTCGTTGCTTGGAACCGGAAAACTCGGCATCGCGCCCTCGCCCGCCCTAGTGGGGCGGCCTCTAGGCGGCGGAGCTTAAGGGAGGTTTAAGGCCCGGATTTCATCCGCGGCGTTACGCGGGCCGCTCACTCGCGCGCGGCGGCCTCGGTGGCGAAGCGCTCCAGGGCGCCGGCGATCCGGCCCCGCGCCTCCAGCTCGGGCGTGATCTCCAGCCCGCCGAGCATCGCGTCCAGATCCTCCCAGACGATGACCGACCCGCCGTCGCTGGCATGGACCAGAACGCGCAGCGGCAGATGCAGCCCCGCGCGCAGATCCTGCTGCATCACCGGCGTCCCAAGCCGCGGGTTGCCGAAGATCAGAAGCTGCGCCTCCGGCAGCTCCATCTCGACCGAGGCGGCGCCGCCCGAATGGTCGACGCGGGCGAAGACCGTCGCGCCGGCGTCGCGGACCGCGGCCTCCAGCCGGTCCATCGTCTCGGCCACCGGCCGGGGCGAGAGCATGCTATTGTAGTCGTCTTCGATCGATCGTGCCGCGGCGGGCGCGGCGGCGAGGGTCAGGGCGAGACAGGCGGCACGGAACATGGGGCGTTCTCCGATGGGTTGCGCTCGAAGGAAACGTCCCCGCACCCCCGCGCGTTCCGTGGCCTTGCAAGCGGGCCCCGGACGGGCCAAACCCCGCCCATGCTGAAGACCCGCATCATCCCTTGCCTCGACGTGGCCGACGGGCGCGTGGTGAAGGGCGTCAATTTCGTCGATCTGCGCGACGCGGGCGACCCCGTCGACGCGGCCCGCGCCTATGACGCGGCGGGCGCGGACGAGCTGTGTTTTCTAGACATCCACGCCACGCATGAAAACCGCGGCACCATGTATGACCTCGCCACCCGCACGGCCGAGGCCTGCTTCATGCCGCTCACCATCGGCGGCGGCGTGCGTACAGTCGAGGATGTGCGCAACCTGCTGCTCGCGGGTGCCGACAAGGTCAGCTTCAACTCCGCCGCCGTGGCCGACCCGGACGTGCTCAGCCGCGCCGCCGACCGCTTCGGCAGCCAGTGCATCGTCTGCGCCATCGACGCGAAGACCGTGGCCGGCGGCCGGTGGGAGATCTTCACCCATGGCGGCCGCAAGCCCGCCGGCATCGACGCGGTCGAGTTCGCGGCTCTGGTGGCCGAAAAGGGCGCGGGCGAGATCCTGCTGACCTCGATGGACCGCGATGGCACGCGCGCGGGCTTCAACCTGCCGCTGACCCGCGCGATCAGCGACGCGGTCCCGGTGCCGGTGATCGCGAGCGGCGGGGTCGGCACGCTGGACCACTTGGTCGAGGGCGTGACCGAGGGTGGCGCCAGCGCCGTGCTCGCCGCCTCGATCTTCCATTTCGGCCATTTCACCATCGCCGAGGCCAAGGCCCACATGGCCGCCGCCGGCATTCCCGTCCGCCTGGAGGATTGACGATGCACACGCTCGACGCCCTGTGGCAGACCATCCAGGCCCGCCGCGACGCCGATCCCGACGAGAGCTGGACCGCCAAGCTGATCGCCCGCGGCCCCGAGAAATGCGCCGAGAAATTCGGCGAGGAGGCCATCGAGACGGTGATCGAGGCCGTGCGCGGCGACCGCGCGCGGCTAGCCGAGGAAGGCGCCGATCTACTGTATCATTTTTGCGTCATGCTGGCCGCCGCGGATGTCGATCTGGCCGAGGTGATGGCGCGTCTCGAAGCGCGAACCGGCCGCTCCGGAATCACCGAGAAAGCGAGCCGCGCGGACTGAGCGACGGCGTCCCCCGACGCCCCGCCCCGAACAATGCGCCGCGGGCGGGCCGGAAGACGGATCACGATTTCGAGCGGGAAAACCGGAACTTGGACGGCGGTTCCGGGTTAGGTGCAAGACGGCGCTCCGGGTGCGGAACCATTGCGCCGCCTTGCATGTTTCCGTGACGGCCAACCTGCAAACAGGCCGCCACGTCAACGCTCAGGAGACTAAGATGAAAACCCTTCTTGCGTCCACCGCGATCGCGCTGGGCTGTGTCGGCATGTCCCACGCGGCTTCGCACGAAATGGCGGGGCAACTCTTCGTCGAGCGGGTCGAGACGCAGGCCCTCCGCGCCTCCGACCTGATGGGCAAGCGCATTTACGCCAGCGGGACGGAGATCGACCCGAGCGCAGGTCTCTCCGACGACTGGAACGACATCGGCGCGGTCGAGGACGTGATCCTCGGCGACGCGGGCGGCATCGACATGATCGTCACCGAGATCGGCGGCTTCCTGGGACTGGGCGAGCGCGAGGTGGCGCTGGACCTGGATCAGGTGACCCTCGTCCCCAGCCCCGAGGCCGCCGGCGGCTTCGTCCTCGTCCTCCAGGGCACTCGCTCCGAAATCGAGAACGCACCCGCTTTCGACGACGACTTTCCCTCGGGCCGCACCGCCGCGGTCCGCGCGATCGGCAACGAAGGCTCGGGCATGACGACGATGGACTCGCCCAATATCGAGACGGTGACCGCCGGCGGCTCGACCGAGCGGCTGTCCGACGGCTTGGCGGAAGGCGTCGGCACCGACACCCGGCCGCTCGACGACGGAACCGTCGTCAACAACCCGCAGACACCCGCAACCGCGGTGATCGCGGATGGCGAGGTCGAGGCGGAAGCGCCCTCGACCGACATGATCGACAGCGGCGGCGATGCGGCTGGCTCCGACGGTAACGCGGCGCAAGATGACGCAAGCGGCCCGCAGACCTTCATCCCGGGCCTCGAATTCGCGAAGACCGCCCCGATGATCGAGCGTGAGGGCTACAGCCCCCTGATGCAGAACACGCTGCGCCTGCCCGAACTGGCGGGCGTGCCGGTCTTCGACACCAACGACACCGCGATCGGCGATATCAGCTATGCCTTCGTCCCCGGCACCCGCGACAGCGAGCAGGCGGTCGTCGTCGTCTCGATCGGCGGGTTCCTCGGGATCGGCGATCACGAGGTCGCCATGCGGGCCGAGTCGATGACCTTCGTCGACGGGCCGGACGGGATTGTCGCCTATGTCGACGCGACCCGCGAGGAGCTGGAGACGCTGCCCGAATACGAGGGCTGAGACGGCCCCGACGGCCCTATGAACGGCGCGCCGACCGGCGCGCCGTTTCGCGTTCAGTCGAGCTTGGAGCTGATCCGCCCCGTCGCGAAGCCGCCCATCCGCAATTCGCTGTGCAGCCGCTGGTATTCGATCTTCGGGCAGCGGTTCTCGATGAAGGTGACGCCGGCCTCCGCGCACATCGCCCGCGCCTCGGCGCTGATCACCCCGATCTGCAACCAGACGCAACGCAGCTGCGGCAGGACGCGCAGCCCCTCCGCGACGATCGCGGGCACGGCCTCGGGGCGGCGGAAGATGTCCAGCACCTCCACCGGCTCGTCGATCTCGGACAGGTCCGCCCGCACGGTCGCCCCGAACAGCTCCGTGCCCGCATGGCCGGGATTGACCGGCACCACCCGGAAGCCCCGCAGCGACAGGTAACGCGCCACGTAATGGCTGGGCCGCACCGGGTTGGGCGACACGCCCACGCAGGCGAAGGGCCGCGGCGGCGTCAGGATCTCGCGCAGGAGCGCGTCGGAGGGGCCATCGGTCATGGCGCGCAGGAGACGCGAAAAAAAGGCCCGCGGCAATGAAGACGCGGGCCGAGGTACGGAACGAGGGACAGTGAACAGAAGGCGGCGGTTCCGGAGCCACCCTCCACAGACACGTAGGAAACTGCCCTCGCCCCGGAAAGTTCCGATCACGAAATCGTTTTTTCGCGGCCGGAGGGATCAGTCAAAGATGTCCTCGACCTCGTCCCAGATTTCGGCGGCGATCTTCTGCCAGAGCGGCCGTTTCGGCTTCTTTTTCTTCGCCTTGCGCGGGCGGGCCGGCGCCGTGTTGACGACGGGCCGCGGGCGCGGTGTCTTGAGGGGCTTCATCACGTGCAGCGGCGCCCCGCAAGAGCCGCAGGCCAATTCGTGACCGCCATGCGCGGTATTCCGCAACACGGTCCGGCGGCTGCAATAGCAGCAGGTCGCGATCTTCGGTTCAGCCATCCCGTCCCTCCCGCAACGCATAGAGCGCCACCGCCGCCGCGTTCGACACGTTGAGCGACCCGAACCCGCCCGCAGGGTCGATGCGCACCATCCGGTCGCACAGGCTCCGCGTCCGCTCGCGCAGGCCGGGTCCCTCGGCGCCCAGCACGATCGCCGCGGGCCGGTCGCGCAGATCGGCCGCGGCCGCGCCCAGCGTCTCGGGCGCGTCGCCATCCATGCCGATGCAGAGATAGCCCAGCGCCTTCAGCCGCTCCAGCGCGTCGCCCAGGTTGCCGAGCCGCAGATAGGGTTGCCGTTCCAGCGCCCCCGAGGCGGTCTTGGCCAGCGCCCCGGTCTCGGGCGGGGAATGGCGCGCCGGCGCGATGACCGCGCGGGCGCCGAACACCTCGGCCGAGCGCAGGATCGCGCCCACGTTATGCGGGTCCGTCACCCGATCCAGCGCCACGACCAGCGGCGCGCCCTGTCCGGGCCGCGCCACGTCCTCCAGCCGTCCCCAGTCGAGCGCGCGCACCTCCAGCGCGGCCCCCTGGTGCACGCTGCCGGGATCGATCGGCACGTCGAACTTGCGCGGATCCACGATCTCGGGCGTCATCCCCGAGGCCGGCACCGCCTCGCCCAGCCGGTCGGCGGCGTTCTTCGTCAGCACCAGCCGCAACCGCTCGCGCATCGGGTTCGACAGCGCGTCGCGCACCGCGTGCAGGCCGAACAGCCAGATCGTCGCCTGCGCCGCCGCGCGGCGGTCCCGCTCCTTCTCGACGACCCATTTCGGCTTCTGCGCCATGCGTTTTCTCCCGGCTGAAGCTGCGCTTATGGCCCGCGTCGGACGGCGTCACAACACCGCTTGACCCCATCCGGGCGGGCGTTTATCCGGGCCCCCGTTGGGCGACAGGCCGCAAGGTGTGGCAGGGGACTGTAACTCCCTCGCGGAGACGCACGCCTGGTTCGATTCCAGGGTCGCCCACCACTCTCCTCCCGGAAAGGTTCAAATCCGCGCGTTTCGCGCTTGGGTTGTGCCTGCCCTCGGCGCTAGGGTCCCCCTGGGAACCAGGGGAGAGGAACCATGATCCGACATATCTTCGCAGCCACGCTTCTGGCGCTCGGCGGGGCCTCCGCGGCCGCCGCCTGCCCGGATTGGCAGCTCAACGGCCAGACCGGGCGCTACTCGGGCGCCGACCTGTACCAGCCGCGCTATTTCGAGATCGTCGCCGGCGGCGATTTCAGCCTCACGCGCAACTGCCCGCAGATCTACCGGCAGCTGCGCTCGGACAAGGGCGAGGGGTTCTTCCCGCAGGCCCCCGACTTCACCATCGAGACGCCCGGCATGAAGGGCTACCGGCTCGAGATCGCGGTGGTCAGCGACTGCGACAGCGCGCTGCTCGTCAACACGCCGGCGGGCAACTGGTATTACGACGATGACGACAACGGCAATCTCGACGCGATGATCTCGCTCACCTCGCCCTCGTCGGGCATTCTCGACATCTGGGTCGGCACGCATGACGGCGCCTATTGCGACGCGCAGCTGCGGCTCGAGACGTTCAACTAGGCCGCGGACCGGCTGGGCGTCACTCGACCACCATCCCGGTCAGCAGATGGGCGAAACCCGCGCCGTGCATGTCGCGGTCGCGCAGGCTGCCCTGCACCTCGGGACGCGGCAGGCTCAGCTTGACGACCTGCAGATCCGGCAAATCGAAGCGCTTCACCCCCGCCGATCCCAGCCGGGCCGCGAAGGCCGCGGTCGGGATCGCCGCCACCCGCGCATAGCTGCCAGGCTCGCAGAACAGGTCGATCGTCAGCCAGAACGGTCCCGCGTTCTTCGAGCGGATGCGCGCCAGGTCGCCCAGTTCAGCCATCGACCACCTCCAGCCGGAAGGCCGCCATCGGGTCGTCCAGCGCCAGCACGTGATGAAGCACGAAGGCGTATTGCGGGCCCAGGTCGCATTCGGGCGGCGAGAACGGGAAGGCGAAGGTCGGCATCGGCTCCTCGGGGGTCAGCGGGTGGTGCAGCAGAAGCGGATTGACCAGCTTCGCCACCTCGCGCGCGGCCTCGGGCGTGTCGGCCACGATCTGCGCCATCACGCCGATCTCGTCGGGCACGGCCCGCCCGGGCTCCGCCGCGCCCAGCGTCGCGTCGCGCCCGATCCGCCGCAGCTCCAGGTCGTAGCCCTGCCCGGGCATCCGCGCCGCGATCCGGGCCCGCGCGCGGGCCTCCAGCGAGGCGCACCATGCGTCGATCCCGGCCACGTAGCGCGGGTCGCGGATCAGCACGAGGCTCATCACGCCGTGCCCCGCCATCCGCGCGGCCTCCAGCTTAACGGTATAGGGACCCGGGATCCATTCGCTTCCCTCGACCCGCACCGCGCGGCCCTGCGGGCCGTAGGTGGCGGCGGAGGTGTCTAGCCGGCCGCCCGGCTCATGCAGCACGACGGGATCGGCGTTTTCGTAGAGAAGGTGCGCCGCGACCGTGCGCGGCGTGGCCCGGCTGGCTTCGGCCATGGGCGTGACAGTGAAGCCGGTAGCGTCGAACAGAAGCTCGATCACCCCCGTATCGGGATGCGTGCAGCAGAGCGCGCCGCATTCGCCGACCTTCGCCCCGTGCCAGGCCGCGCCCGCATGGCAGCCCCGCGCCAGCGGTAGCGCCGCCAGGATCGCCGTGTCCGTCGCCCGCCCGCAGATCACGATATCGGCCCCGGTCGCCAGCGCGGCCTGCACCTGCTCGGCCCCGGCCAGCGCGACGATATTGGTGCAGTCGGCCAGCATCTCCGGCCCCACCTCCGGCGCGCCGGGCAGCGGCGTCACGCGGTCCCAGGCGGCGGCCAGCCCGGCCGCGTCCTGGTCGGAGTAGAGCAGTGCGATCTTCGCCTGCCGTCCGGCGCGCGCGAGGTGGTCGCGCGTGATCTCCAGCATCCAGTCCACCGCCGCCCCCGCGCCGCATGTGCCCGCCGTGCCGATCACCAGCGGGCAGCCCGCGCGATGCGCCGCGTCGATCAGCGTACCCCACTCGCCCGCGATCTGCGCGCGGGCGTATTTGCTGACGCCGCGCCCCAGATAGGACGGCCCGCTATCGGTCGAGCCGCCGTCGATGGCGATCAGGTCCGGGCCCCGCGCCAGCCCCGCCTCCAGCGCATCGGCATCCCAGCCCAGCCCCAACGCACCGGCGGGCACGAGGATGCGGACGGGGGTCATCTCGCCTCGCCCGACGGGAACCGTCGGGCAGCGCCCGCACCGCCCCCCCGGGGCGGGCGCTCTTCAACGGGTTCACGTCGCATGACGCTCGCGCCTGTGACGACCGGCGCGGGTCGCGGCAAAGCCCCGGCGGTCCGGGCGCAGCCCTCGCGCCTCAATCCCGCGGCAGCGCATGGTCCGGCACCTCGGGCTTGCGGATGATCCGCCGCAGGAAGAGCGGCGCCACGAAGCCTAGCACCGCCGCCGTCCAGAGCCCGATCGAGATCCCCGAGGAGAACAGGAAGGTCACATCCCCGTCCGACAGGATCATCGCGCGGCGCAGGTTGTCCTCCATCGCGTTGCCCAGAAGGATCCCCAGGATCACCGGCACGGTCGGGATGTCGAGCTTGCGGAACAGCCAGCCCATCGCCCCGAAGCCGATCATCAGGAGCAGGTCGAAATAGCTGCCCGTCAGCGAATAGATCCCCACGAAGCTGACCATCATCACCCCCGGCAGCAGAAGCTGCGGCGGCACGGTCAGCACCTTCACGAAGACCTTCACCAGCGGCACGTTCATCGCGAGCAGCACGAAATTGGCGATCAGCAGCGAGGCGATCAGGCCCCAGACGACCTCAGGCCGGTCGGCGAAGAGCGTCGGGCCCGGCGTGATGTTCAGCGTCATCAGCACCGCCAACAGCACCGCCGTCGTCCCCGATCCAGGCACCCCCAGCGTCAGCATCGGCACCAGCGCCCCGCCCGCGGCCGAGTTGTTGCCCGCCTCGGGCGCCGCCACGCCCTTCGCGACCCCGGTCCCGAAGCCGCCTTTGTCGCCGGCGATGGATTTCTCCATCATGTAGGTCAGGAAGCTGCCCAGCGACGCGCCCGCCCCCGGCAGGACGCCCGCCACGAAGCCCAGCGCCGACGAGCGCAGCATCGTCCAGCGCACCGCCCAGATCTCGCGCCAGGGGACGGTGACCTTGTCCAGCTTCACGCCCAGCGCGGTGTTCTTGCCGTGGCTCTCGATGAAAACGAAGACCTCGGACACCGCGAAGAGGCCGACGATCGCGACCAGGAAGTCGACGCCGTCGAACAGGTGCAGATTGCCGCCGGTGAAGCGCGGCAGGCCGGTCTGGTTGTCCAGCCCGATCATTGCGATCCCCAGCCCGATGGCCGAGGCCAGCGCCGCCTTGGCCTGGTTCTTCGACGCGATGCCCCCCAGCGTCGAGAAGGCCAGCAGGTAGAGCGCGAAATACTCCGCCGGACCGAAGAGATAGGCCACCCGCGCCAGCATCGGAGCGATCAGCAGCAGCGCGATCGTCGCCAGCAGCGCGCCCACGAAGCTCGCCACGCCCGAAATCACCAGCGCGTCCCCGGCCCGCCCGTTGCGCGCCATGGGATAGCCGTCGAGGCAGGTCATCATCGCGGGCTCGTCGCCCGGGATGTTGAGCAGGATCGAGCTGATCCGCCCGCCATACATCGCGCCGTAATAGACCGCCGTCAGCAGGACCAGCGCAGCGGTGGCGTCGAGCCCCATCGAGAAGGTGATCGGGATCAGGAGCGCCACGCCGTTCGACGGGCCGAGCCCCGGCAGCGCGCCCACGATGGTCCCGATGAAGCAGCCCAGGATCGCCAGCATCAGCGTCCAGGGGCTCAGCGCGACCGAGAAGCCCAGCGCCAGGTTCGACAGGATATCCATCTCAGGACAGCCCCGCCGGAAGCGCCGACAGCCCCAAGCCCAGCACGAAGCGGAACAGCGCGAACAGCCCCAGCGACAGGCCCAGCCCCGCCAGCAGGGCGTAGCGTGGGCGCGCGTCGATCTGGTAGCTCAGCACCCCCGCCGCGATCGCGGTCGGGATCAGGAAGCCCAGCGGCTTGAGCGCATAGGCATAGCCCACCAGCACCCCCACCGCGACGGCCAGCGCCCCCCAGGTCCGGGCGCGCGGCCAGTCCGGGTCGGCATCGGGCTTCAGCACCATCACCGCACCGCAGATCGCGCAGACTCCGGCCACCAGCAGCGGGAAGGTCTTCGACCCCACCGGGTCCGACATGAAGCCCGTGCGCAGCTGCATCGCCGCCGCCGCATAGGCCACCGCCCCCAGAAGGACGGCGACTCCGAAGATGCGGTCGCCCTTGCCGTGGCCCAAATCCATGCGCGTCCCTCCCCCGGAAAGCGGACGGGCCGGCCGTCGCAGGCCGGCCCGTCCCATCACGTCACTCGATGATGCCGATCTCGCGGCTCAGCGCCTGAACATCGGCGATGTTCTGGTCGATGAAAGCCTGGAAGTCGTCGCCCACGACGGTGAAGGGCGCGAGGCCGTTGGCCTCCATCGCTTCCTGCCATTCGGCGCTGTCGGCCACCGCCTGCAGCTTGTCGGCCCATTCCTGGAAGCGCGCATCCGAGATGTCCTTCGGGACATAGAGCCCGCGCCAGTTCACCGCGACCACGTCGTAGCCCTGCTCCTTGGCGGTCGGGATGTCCTCGAAGCCCGGCACGCGCTCCTCCGTCAGCACGGCCAGCACGCGCACGTCGCCCGACTCGATGAAGCCCACGACCTCGGACATGTCGCCGGTCATGCCCTGGGTGAAGCCGCCCACCGTCTGAGTGATCGCATCCGCGCCGCCATCGACGCCGATATACTTGATCTGGCGCACGTCCTCGACGCCCGCCTCCTGCGCGAGCTGCAGCACCTTCAGGTGGTCGAAGCCGCCCGCGGCCGAGCCGCCGGCGAAGGCGACCGATCCCGGATCCGCCTTCATCGCGTCTAGCATCGCGCCCAGATCGGCGAATTCACTGTCCGCGCCCACGACGATCACGCCCGGATCGGCGCCGATGGCGCCCACGAAGCGGACCTGGTCGGCCGTCGCGCCGCCATAGGCGTCCTGCGCCAGCCGCGTCGCGGTGGCCTGGCTCGCCGCGATGATCAGGTCGGCATCGTCGCCACGCTCGTTGACGACCGACTGGAAGGCCAGGCCGCCGCCGCCGCCGGCCATGTTGGTGACCTGCACCGGCTGATCGACCGCGCCGATATCGTACATGATCTTGCCGATCTGGCGGCAGGTGAAGTCCCAGCCGCCGCCGGGGTTTGCGGGCGCGATGCATTCGGCCGCTGAGGCCGCGCCGCCCACGAGGATTCCGGCGCCGACGATCAGCGCCTTGAAGCGATAGGTCATGTTGTCCTCCCATGTCCGGCCCCGTCTCCCGCGGGGCCGCCGCCCCCACGGTAGCAAGCGGGCCCCGTCGCGCAACCGCTTTCACCCGGCTTGACACGCGCGGCGCGTCCGTCACCCTCGCGCCCGAGACCATGGGAGGATGAGAGATGATGACGTTCCGGACCACGCTGGCCGCGCTGACCCTGGCGGCCCTGGCCCTGCCCGCCGCCGCGCAGGAGCGGGTGACCTACAAGTCGGCCAAGGCCGGTTCCAGCTACTACCAGATGGGCGTGCAGCTCTCCGAGGCGCTGGACGGCGCCGCCGACATGACCATCGAGGAGAGCCAGGGCTCGGTCCAGAACGTGATGGAGGTCCGCGCCCGCGGCGCCGATTACGTCTTCACGTCGCCGCCGGGCCTGATCGCCGCCGCGCAGAACGCCGCCGGCCCCTTCGACGGCAAGGGCGACCCGGCCTTCGACGGCATCCGCGCGCTCTTCCCGATCCCCTCACTGACGATGCATTTCGTCGTCTCCGAAGAGAGCGGGATCAACAGTTTCGCGGATATGGCGGGCAAGACGATCCTGCTCGGCTCCGGCAGCTTCGGCGCCCGCGAGGGCGAGAAATATCTCGGTCTCTTCGGCGTGGCCGACGCGGTGGACATCGCCGACGCGGAACTGTCGAACGCCGTCGCCGCGCTCAAGAACGGCCAGATCGACGGCTTCGTGACCGCGGGCTCCTACCCCGCGCCCAACGTGATCGAAGCCGCCGCCTCGACCGGCGTGCGCGTGCTGTCGCTGTCGGACGAGCAGGTCGAACAGACCGGCCGCACCCGCCTCGTGATCCCCGCCGGGACCTATGCGGGGCAGGACGCCGATGTCGTGACCACCTCGCTGCCGGTCGTGGCCTACGCGACCGCGGCGATGTCCGAAGACACGGCCTACGCCCTGACCCGCGCCTATTGGGAGAACAAGGACGCGCTGGGCGGGGCCGCCGCCTGGTGGAACGGCGTCGCGCCCGAGATGATCGGCGCCGTCACCACGCAGATCCACCCGGGGGCCGCGCGCTACTACCGCGAAATCGGCGTCGCCCTCCCCGAGAGCTGAGCGCTGCGGGGCGCGCCCGGCCCGGCGCGCGCCCCCGGCCGCGGCCCGCCCATGACCCTCGTCGTCCCCGTCGCGCCCGCCCCCGGGATCGCCGCGCGCCCGCTCTGGGTGGCGCTGGGCGCGCTGACGATCGCTGCGCATCTGGGGCTCATCCTCTACGGGCTCGTCCCGAACCTCGTGGCGCGCCCGCTGCACATGGCGCTGATCCTGCCCTGGGTCTTCGCCCTGCCCGCCGCCACCGCCGGGGCCCGCGCGCGCGGCTGGGCGCTGGCGGGCGCGGGCATCGCCGCCTGCCTCTGGATCGCCTGGAACCATGCCGCCCTGCGCGACCAGTACGGCTTCCTCGAAGGCCCGGGCCAGATCGCGCTGGCGGCCTTCCTGCTGCTGCTCGCGCTTGAGGGCGCGCGGCGCATGATCGGCTGGCCCCTGCCGCTCGTGGCGGCCGCGACGCTGGCCTACGGGCTGCTGGGCCAGCACATCCCCGGCAGTTTCGGCCATTCCGGCACGCCCCTGGCCAGCTTCCTCGGCACGCTCACCATCGCCGAGGGCGGGCTCTGGGGCTCGCTCACCGGGGTCTCGGTGGGCGTGGTCGCGGTCTTCGTGATCTTCGGCGCGGTGCTCAACGCGGGCGAGGCGGGCGCGGGGTTCATGAACCTCGCCGCCGCCGCCGCGGGCCGCCTGAAGGGCGGCGCGGCGAAGGTCTCGGTCCTGTCCTCGGCGCTCTTCGGCTCGATCTCGGGCTCGGCCTCGGCCAACGTGGCCTCCACCGGCGCGGTCACGCTGCCTACGATGACGCGGCTGGGCTACCCGCGCAGGCTGGCCGGCGCGGTCGAGGCGGTGGCCTCCTCGGGCGGGCAGATCATGCCGCCCCTGATGGGCGCGGGCGCCTTCGTCATGGTCGAGCTGACGGGCGTGCCCTACACCGGCATCATGGCCGCGGCCTTCCTGCCCGCGATCCTCTATTTCTGGGCCGTCTGGGTCGGCATCGACGGCTACGCCGCGCGTTTCGCCCTGCGCGGCCTCGCGCCCGAGGAACGGCCCGCCCGCCGCGACGTGATCGTCACCTCGGGCTTCTTCCTGATCCCCTTCACGATCCTGCTGACGATGATGTTCGCCGCAGGCTTCACCCCGCAATACGCCGCCGTCGCCGCCATCGCCGCGGGGTTCGGGCTCCTGGCCTTCGACGCCGAGGGCCCGGCCCTGCCCCGCCTGCCCGCGCGCCTGGCCGAGGCCTGCGTCACCGCCGGGCGGCAGGTGGCGATGATCGCGGCGATCATCCTCTGCGCCTCGATCGTGATCGGCGTGCTCGGCATCACCGGTCTCGGCGTCAAGCTGACCTCGGCCATCCTCGCGGGCGGGGGCGGCACGCTCTGGGGCGCGCTGATCCTGACCGCGCTGGCCTGCCTTCTGCTGGGGATGGAGGTGCCGACCACCGCCGCCTACGTGATCTGCGTCTCGGTCGCGGGCCCCGCCCTGATCGAGCTTGGCCTTGCGCCGCTGCAGGCGCATCTCTTCGTCTTCTGGTTCGCGCTCCTGTCGACGATCACCCCGCCGGTCTGCGGCGCGGTCTTCATCGCCGCGGGGATGGTGGGCGAGAACTGGCTGCGCGTCGCGCTGACCGCGATGGCGCTGGGCCTCGGGCTCTACCTGATCCCGCTGGGCATGATCGCCAACCCGCAGGTGATCGGGCTGGCCGCGCGGCCGGGCGCGGCGCTTCTGGCCTTCGCGGTGATGGCGCTGGGCCTCGCGCTGGTCAGCCGCGCCGTGGTCGGCCGCGGCCATCCCGCGCTGCGGCTGGTCCTCGGCGGGGCCGGCCTCGCGCTGCTGCTGGGTCAGTCCGCCCTGGCCTGACCGCGCGCCTCGCCAGGGATGAACCCTTCCGCGTCGCCGAGGAACAGGCCGATCTTGCGGAATTTCGGGATCGCGTCGCAGATCACCTTGATCACGATCAGAAGCGGCACCGCCACCACCATGCCCATGACCGACCAGGTCCAGGCGAAGAACGCGACTGACAGGAACACCATGACCACGTTCAGCCGCAGCCGCTGGCCCACCAGCGACGGCGTCACAAGCTGCCCCTCGAAGGCCGTCAGCCCGTAATAGGTGGCGAAGACGCCCAGGCCCGCCCAGGGGTCGGCGAAGGCGACATAGGCGATCACCCCCGCGATCAGCGAGCCGATCACCGCCCCCACGAAGGGGATGAAGTTGAGCAGCGTGGCCATCAGCCCGATCAGCCACGGGCTCGGGACGCCCCACCACCACATCGCGATGCCGATGCAGACGCCGAGGCCGATGTTGATCAGCGTGATCGCGCCCAGGTAGTTGCCCAGCCGCGCCTCGATGGTGCGCACGGTCTGCACGGTCTTCTTCTTGTCCTCGAACCGGTCGGCCACGCGCACGGCCTTCTGGATGAACAGGTCGCCCGAGGCGGTCAGGAAGAACAGAAGGCAGATCGCGAAGACGACCTGGCTCAGCAGGCCGGGCGCGACGGTGAAGACGGTGGTGGCGATCCCCGCATCCGAGACGACCTCGACCTGCATCGGCCGGGTGGCGCCCGCCTCGCTAAGCGCCTCCTCGGTGGCCTCCGCGGCGGCCGAGAAGGCCTCGAACGGGCCGCCCGGGCCCGTCAGCTGCCCCATCAGCCGCGTCAGCAAGCCGGGAATGTCGGTCACGAATTCCTGGATCGGGGTCGCCAGCATCATGCCGCCGAAGACCAGAACCCCCGCGATCACGATGGTGAAGATCGCCGCCGCGACGGGCGCCGGCAGACCCACGCGCGCCAACCCGCGGCGCGGCGCGTTGAGGATGAAATAGCCCAGGATCGCGCTGGTCACCGGGATCAGGAAATCCGAGGCGAAAATCAGGCCCTGGATCAGCAGAAGGACGAAGATGCCGGTGATCGGCACCGCGAGCGGGTGGCGCTGCGCGCGCGCCGCCTCGGCGGCCACGGCCCGGTCATGCGCGGTGGCGCCCGTCGGGGCCGGGACGGCCTCCGCGGCGGCCATATCGGGCGCCCCCGGGTCCGTGCCCCGCGCGACCAACCCCTCCGCTTGGGCCTGCGAGCCATGCGGCTCGGCCAGGGTGGCGGGGTTATTGCGCGGGGCCGACATTGTCGGCTTTCACGGCGCCGCGATGGCCCATCGGCTCGCGGATCCCGGTCGTCGTGTCGCGCGCGGTCTGCGCCTCGATCTCGGAATTCAGCTCCGCGCCCAGAAGGATGACGACAGCCGAGATCCACATCCACAGCAGCATCACCACGACCCCCGCGATCGAGCCGAAAGTTTCGTTGTAGGAGCCGAAATTCGACACGTAGACCGAGAAGCCGATCGACGCGATCAGCCACAGCAGCGCGGCGATCAGCGTGCCCGGCGCGAGCCAGCGGATCTTGGCGGTCTCCCGATCGGGCCCGTAGCGGTAGAGCACGCCCAGCCCGAAGATCACGAGGAGCGCGAGCGGGATGTATTTCACCCATTGGATCAGGCGCTCGACCCACGGGGCGAAGGCCACGAAGGACAGCACAATCGGCACCACGACGATCAGAACCGCCGCGACCAGGACGCCCAGGATGATCAGCACCGTCATCAGGATCGTCAGCGCTTTCAGCTTCACGAAGCTGCGCGTCTCCTTCTCGTCATAGGCGAAGTTGATGCCCTCGATCAGGCTGCCCACCCCGGCTGAGGCCGACCAGAGCGCGATGCCCAGGCCCAGCACCAGGCCCAGCGTCAGCCCGCCCTGCTGGCTGCCCGCGACCTCGGTCGCCTGCGCCATCAGGATCTCGCTCACATCCGAGGGCACGACCGCCGTGACGCCTTCCAGCGCCGAGACCAGCTCCTGCGGCTCGTAGAGAAGCCCGGTGATCGACATCAGCGCGGTGATCGCCGGAAAGACCGCCAGCAGCCCGTAGAAGGCCACCCCGGCGGCGATCAGCAGCACGTGGTCCTTGCTCACTTGTCCCGCGACGCGGAGGGCAATATCCTTCCAGCCCCGCGCCGGGATGCCTTGCGGATGGGTCGCGTCGCGGCCGCGGCCCGGCTGGGCCTCGGCGATCTCGGCGGCGGTAGCGTGGCGCGGCGGCTCGGCCATGTGCGGGAATTCTCCGGATCTCGGGATCGTGCGACCAAACAACGCAAGGCGGGCGATGGCGGTTCCTCAGCCGTCGGGCGCGAGACGCAGGATCAGCGGCAGGTGGTCCGAGCCGACATCCGGCCCCAGCCGGAATTCCTCCAGCACGACGTCCTCGGTCACCAGCGCCTGGTCCAGCGGGAAACTCAGCATCAGGCTGTCCGGGTCGAAGCTGTTGAGCAGGCCGCGCCCCTCGCGCGGATCCAGAAGCCCGCCCAGATCGCGGAAGCGCTGCGCGGCCCGCGACCAGGGGACGTCGTTGAAATCTCCCACCGCCAGCGCCGCCGCGTCGCCGCGCCGGGCCAGCTCGGCCGCGCGCTCGATCTGGCGGTCTCGCTGCTGGCCGTCGGTCCGCGGCACCGGCGGGCGCGGGTGGATCGCGGTGATCTCCAGCGGGCCGGAGCCGGTCTCGACCGTGGCGATGGCGAAGGGCGCCTCCTGGCCTTCCAGCGTGACCGTCTCGACCCCGGTGGCGGGCAGCCGGGTGGCGAGGATCAGGCCGTAGCGGTCCTCGGTGATCGAGCGGGCCTGCGTCGGATAGCCCGCCAGCGTCCCCTCCAGCGCCGCGGCCCAGTCCGCATTCGTCTCCATCAGCACCAGCACGTCCGGATCGACCGCCGCGATCAGCTCGCGCGTGGCGGCGAAGTCGCGGTTCGATTGCAGCACGTTGAACGACAGCACCGTCACCCCGTCATCCGCCTCCCGCATCGCCACCGCCTCGCCCGCCCCGGCCGCGTAGGGCCGCAGCCACGCCCCCTGCCACATGACCACGCCGATCATCCCCACGGCCACGATCCAGCGGCCCGCGCCGCGCAGCGCGAAGGCCAGCGGCAGGGTCAGCGCGGCGAGCACCAGGATATGGACCCGAGGGAATTCCCAGGCGCGCACCCACCAGAAGGTCGCCTCCCAGAGCGGCAGGAGCGTCACCGCCATGAGGGCCAGGGCGAAGGCGCCGATCAGCAGGCGCAAAGCGACGCCGATCATCGGGCCACCTCCGCATCCGCGGGCAGCCCGAAATGCGCCCGCAGAAGCGCCACGTTGCGCCGATTGGCCTTGATGCCCACGTCGAACAGGTCGCCCACGACCGGGATCGAGCCCAAGATCCAGTCCACCCCGGTGTTCAGCGCCATCCGCGCCTTCAGCCCCGCCGGCGCGCCCATCCGGTGCGCCTCCAGCCAGATCCAGGCGGCGGGGACCAGCGTGGCGACGTCGCCCACGCCCGGCACCAGCCCGATGATCGAATCCCAGCCGAAGCGGATCCGCGTGCCCGGCAGGCGGAACCGGCTGTCGAGCTGGACGGCCAGCCGCTCCAGCCGGGCGAGGCGCGCGGCATGGTCGGCGGGCGGCGGGGCGGGGCGCGCGGGGGCGGCGGTTCGGGAGCTTTCCATGCCAACCCTACGCGGCGGGGTGTCGCAGGGTTCCGGCCCATCGGCCCGGCCCCGTTCCAACAGCCCCGCCCGCGCGCGCCCATCCACGTGGCCCCGCCCGCCCATTGCCCCCGGCCCCCCCCCGGCCTAGCGTCGCGCCAAAGGGGAGGACGCCATGGTCGCAGGCATCGAGGGGCAGGTCGCGGTGGTCACCGGCGGCGCGCAGGGCATCGGGCTGGCGGTGCTGCGCCGGCTCAAGGCGGCGGGCGCGCGGCTGGCCAGCTGGGACGCGAACCCGGCCGAGAACACCAAGATGGCCGCCGCCGAGGGCGTGCTGGCCGTCGATTGCGACATCGCGGATTACGCGGCCGTCGAGGCCGCGCTCGCCCGCACGACCGAGGCGCTGGGCCCGCCCGCGATCCTCGTGAACTCGGCCGGGATCGCCGGGCCCAACATGCCCGTGGCCGAATACGACCCGGCCACCTTCGCCCGGATCGTCGCGATCAACCTGAACGGCACCTTCCACACCAACCGCGCCGTCGTGCCCGGCATGGTCGCGGCGGGCTACGGCCGCATCCTCAACATCGCCTCCATCGCCGGGAAGGAGGGCAACCCGAATGCCTGCGCCTATTCCGCCTCCAAGGCCGGCGTGATCGGCTTCACCAAGTCGCTCGGCAAGGAACTGGCCGGCCACGACATCGCCGTGAACTGCGTCACCCCCGCCGCCGCCCGCACCCCGATCTTCGACCAGATGAGCCAGGAGCATATCGACTACATGCTCTCCAAGATCCCCCGGAACCGCTTCCTCGAGGTCGAGGAGGCCGCCGAGATGATCGCCTGGTCCGTCTCGCCGGCCAACAGCTTCACCACCGGCGCCGTCTTCGACCTCTCGGGCGGACGGGCGACCTATTAGCGCTCAGGACGCGACGCGGGCCGCCGCGGCGAAGGGGCTCAGACCCAGCCAGTCCTGCATGCTGGCCGCGAGGCCCGGGTCGCCGTCGAACGCGATCCGGTCGCGCGGTCCGGCCAGGGTCCATCGGGCTTCCAAAGTTCGCTTGTGGACTGGCACCCGGTGACCGGCCGCCGGTCAAGTTACTTAAATGCAACGCCGGCACCGTTGCAGGCATGGCGTTAATAAAAATGCGTTCCCGCTGACGAGCCCCCGCCTTACCCAGTGTAAGGACTGAACTGTTGGGGAATGGTATGCAGTATCTCAAGACTATGGCAGGCGCCGCGATCGGCGCCATCGGATTCGCGGGTGCCAGCGGCGCAGCCGGGATACCTTCCGAGCTGCCAGCCGATACGATGGTCATCTCGGCGGCTCCCGTATCCTGGTCTGGCCCCTACGCAGGTGCCAACCTGGGCTTTGGCGGTTTTGGCACCGGCGTTACAGACCTCGCGGATGACATGTTCGACGGCGAGGGTGCCGAAATGAACTTGTTCGGCGATGACTTCTTCGGCGGCGTGCAGGCCGGTTTCAACATGTCGTCCGGGCGTCTGGTTTATGGCGTGGAAGTCGATATCCAAGGGACCGGTTTCGACGAAACCGGATTCATGGACGGCGACGATCATCGCGCGGCCGCATCCTGGAACTGGTTCGCGACCCTCCGCGGTCGTGCGGGTGTCAGCGTCGATAACAGCCTGCTCTACGTGACCGGTGGTTTGGCCTATGTCGACGCAGACTATTGCGGTTCGGATGGCGATTGCACGACCGACGGAGACGACCAGCTCGCTTTCACCGACGGTCGCCTCGGTTACGCGGTCGGCGCGGGGGTCGAGACCAAGCTTTCCGGAAACCTTTCGATGAAGGCCGAATACCTCTACATCGACGTACCCGAGTTCCAGAAGCCGTACGACGACGACGAAGTCGCCTCTTTCGCGACGCAGGCGCATCTCTTCCGCCTCGGCCTGAACTATCATTTCGGTCAACCAAGCACGAGCCTTGCGGCGTCTTCGGTATCCTTCCAAGGCGGCTACGTGAGTGCGTTTGGATCCTTCGGAGGAGCAGGCACCGGCGTGATTGACCTTGACGGCGACATGTTCGATGGCTCCGGCAAAGACGAAGCCGAAATGAATGTCTTCGGAAATGGCCTCGGCTTCGGCATCGGCGGCGGCTACGATTTCGATCGCGGCGATTACGTCCTCGGTATCGTCGCGGACATTCAGGGCTTCTCCTATGGCGAGTCTAGCGGTATCGACGAAGACCACTTGGCGTCCGGCGCCTGGAACTGGATTGCCACCGTCCGGGGACGCGCCGGACGCAAGTTCGGAAAGTCGCTTCTCTACGGAACGGCGGGTATTGCCGCGATCAACGCCGATTTCTGCGGTGCTGACGGAAGCTGCATTACCGACGGCGACGAAGATCTCGCCTTCGATAAAACCGTCACTGGCTATACCGCGGGCTTCGGCGTCGAGACGCAACTTTCCTCGAAGATCTCGCTGCAAGGCGAATATCTGTATCTCGATGGTGACGATTTCACCGAGGCTTACGACGACGATCAGTTCGCCAATTTCCGCACGAGCGGTCATCTGTTCCGGGCGGGGCTGAATTACCGCTTCTGACACGGAGTCAACAGCGTCCTTGAGCAGCGGCTTCGCGATGCGGAGCCGCTGCTTTTCCTTTAAGGATCGGGACTGCCAGCTTCCGTCCCGAAGTCCTGATCTTCGCCGCCCGCTACGCCGGCGACATGGCCGAGGGCGAGAACGCGATGGCCGAACTCCGCGGCCTGGGCTCGCCCATCGCCGACGTGATCTCGCCCCATCCGTTCACCGGCTGGCAGGCGGCTTTCGACCCGCTGCTCGCGCCCGGCGCGCGCAACTACTGGAAGAGCCACGACTTCAGGGAGCTGGACGACGCGGCGATCGACGCCATCCTCGACGCGGTGGCGGACCTGCCCGACCCGGCCTGCGAGATCTTCATCGCCCATGTCGGCGGCGCCATGGCCCGGGTCGCTCACGACGCCACCGCCTTCCCGCAGCGCGACGCGCATTTCACGATGAACGTCCACACGCGCTGGACCGATCCGGGGCTCGACGACAGCTGCATCAGCTGGGCCCGTGACCTCTACGAGCGCGTCGGACCCTTCGCGGCGGCCAGCGTTTACGTCAATTTCGTCCCCGGCGACGATCCCGGCCGCCTGGCCGAGGCCTATGGCGGCAACATGGAGCGCCTGCGCCTCGTCAAGGCGCGCTACGACCCCGAGAACCGCTTCCTCGTGAACCACAATATCGAGCCGGCGACAGAACCGGTCGCCGCGGAGTGACGACACCCGGCGCGCGCTCCTATGCGCGTGCCGAACCCCGTCCGACACGGATCACCCGCAGATCACCCGTGGATCATACGTGAAATTCCGCACAGACCGCGGCCATCTGGATGAGAATGGTGCCCCCACACGGACTCGAACCGCGGACCTACTGATTACAAATCAGTTGCTCTACCAGCTGAGCTATAGGGGCGCCGCTCTTCACCTAGCCGCGTCGGCGCGGGCCAGCAAGAGGACGGCGACGAGGCCCACCGCGGTGATCACCAGCGCCGCCGGCGCCGCCTGGGCCAGCCGCTCCAGGGACGCCTGGTCGTGGACCCGCGTGGCCAGCGTGTCGAAGCCGAAGGGCCGCAAGAGCAACGTCGCGGGCAGCTCCTTCACGGCATCAACGAAGACCAGGAGCAGCGCCATCGCCACCGAGCCGCGCATCAGCGGCAGGTGCACGGCCCGCAACGTTCCCAGCGGCCCCCGCCCCAGCGAGCGCGCCGCCATCGGCAGCGCCGGCGGGATGCGGCCCAGCGCGGCATCGGCGGCGCCCTGCCCGATCGCGAAGAACCGCACCGTGTAGGCATAGACCAGCGCGGCCATGCTGCCCGTCAGCAGAAGGCCCGGGTCGCGCCCGGTCAGCGCCAGGATCCCGTCGGCCACGCGGTTGTCCAGCGCCGCCAGCGGGATCAGCACGCCCAGCCCCAGCACCGCCCCCGGCGCGGCATAGCCCACGGTCGTCACCGGCAGCAGCAGCCGCGGCAGGGTCCGGCCGGTCATGCGCACGCCGTAGACCATGAAGAGCGCGAGCCCCACGGTCACCAGCGCCGCGACGCCCGCGACGGCCACCGTGTTCCACACCGCCGCCGCCAGCCCGGGGGCCAGCCATCCGTCTGCGGCCACCACCGCGTGCCAGCCCATGACCGAGACCGGGAAGACGAAGCCCAGAAGCACCGGCGCCGCGCAGGCCGCCGCCGCCGCCACCGCCGTCCGCCCGCGCAGGCGGGTCCGGGTCACGGGCCGCTGCGCGCGCGGCGCCTGCCAGAACCGGCGGCGCCGGCGCGAGGCGCGCTCCAGCGCGATCAGGGCCGCGACCAGCAACAGGATCACGCAGGCGATCTGCGCCGCGCCGCCGGCATTGCCGCCCGACAGCCAGACCGAGAAGATGCCCGTCGTCAGCGTCTGCACACCGAAGAAATCGACCACGCCGAAATCGTTGACCGCCTCCATCATCACCACCGCCGTGCCCGCCGCGATAGCTGGGCGCGCGAGCGGCAGCCCCACGCGGGCGAAGCGCGCCCAGGGCCCCGCGCCCAGCGCACGGGCGACCTCGAATCCCGCGCCCGACTGCTCGGAGAAGGCGGCGCGGGCCAGCAGGTAGACATAGGGGTAAAGCGACAGCCCGATCACCAGGATCGCCGCGGGCAGCGAGCGGATGTCGGGAAAGGCGTAATCCGCCGCGCTCCGCCAGCCGAAGGCGGCGCGCAGCGCGGTCTGCACGGGCCCCGCGTAGTCGAGGAAATCGACCAACGCGTAAGCCCCCACATAGGCCGGGATGGCGAGCGGCATCAGCAGCGCCCAGGCCAGCACGCGGCGGCCGGGAAAGTCGTGCATCGCCACCAGCCAGGCCGTGCCCGTGCCCACCACCGCGGCCAGCGCCCCGGTGCCCGCCATCAGGATCAGCGTCGTCGTCAGGTAGCGCGGCAGGACCGTGGCCATCAGGTGCGGCCAGATGTTCTCGGTCGGGTTCACCGCCAGCCAGCCGACGGCCAGGATCGGCACCAGCACCAGCGCCGCGATCACCGCCGCGCCCACCGACCAGAGGTCGGGGCGGCGCAGCGACAGGCCGCGAACCTGAGCGTTTCCGTCGGACATGGCAACGCGCCTAGTCCATTGCCGTTTGCCTGTCCAGCGGCCCGCCGCTAGGGTCCGCCGCGGGGACGGAAGGGACGGCACGCTTTGGACATCGCCATTCATCTCGGGGCGCATTGCACCGACGAGGATCTGATCGCGAAGACGCTGGGCCGCAACGCCGCCGCGCTGGCGAAGGCCGGCGTCGTCGTCGCGCCGTCGGGACGGATGCGGCCGGCCATCCGCAAGGCGCTGCAGGCCCGCGGCGGCAGCCTCGTGCCCGGCGCCGCCGATGGGCTGATTGGCGAGATGCTGGGCGGGATGCCCGACCCCGCCCCGAACCGGATCGTTCTGAGCTACGAGGGGTTTCTCGGCGTCTATGCCAAGGTGCTGGGCGGCGACGCGCTTTACGGTGATGCGGGCACGCGGGCCGAGGGGCTGCGCGACCTCTTCCCGGGCCAGGACGTCCGGTTCTACCTCGCGATGCGGAACCCGGCGACCTTCATCCCCGCGCTCTTCCGTGCCTCCTCGGTCGAGGATTTCGAGAGCTTCATCGCCGGGCAGGATCTCGCCGCGCTGTGCTGGTCCGAGCCGATCGAGGCGATCCGCGCGGCCTGCCCGGACGTGCCGCTGACGGTCTGGTGCAACGAGGACCTGCCGCTGATCTGGCCCGACCTGCTGCGCGCCGTCGCGGGGGTGTCGGGCGAGCTGAAGGGCGAGGACGCGATCCTGCGGCAGATCATGACGCCCGCGGGCTTCGCCCGGCTGGAGGTCTATCTGCGCGACAACCCGACGCGCGATCTCGCGACCCGGCGCAAGGTGGCCACGGCCTTCCTGCGCAAATATGTCGACGAGACCAAGATCGACGAGGAGATCGCCCTGCCCGGCTGGTCGGAGGAGATGATCGCCGGGCTGACCGCGCTCTACGAGCAGGATCTCGACCGCATTCGCGGCCGCGCCGACGTCACCTTTCTCCAGCCCTGAGACGCGCCCGCCGGGCGGGCGCGCGGACGGGCCGTCAGCTCATGCCCAGCGCTTCCTTGTACATCTCGAGGATGGCCTCCTCCTCGGCGATGTCGTCGGGCTCGCGCTTGCGCAGCGCGATGACCTTGCGCATCACCTTGGTGTCGTAGCCGCGGCCCTTGGCCTCGGCATAGACCTCCTTCACCTGCTCGGCGATGTCCTTCTTTTCCTGTTCCAGCCGCTCCACGCGCTCGACGAACTGGCGCAGTTCGTCCGCGGTCACGCGGTAGGTGTCGGCGGGGCCCGTGTCGCCGTCGTCCACGACCTTGAGATCGGCCATCGTCGCTGCTCCTCTTGTCCTGTTGGAAGCACTTCGGTAGCGCCGGGCGCAGGGCGATGCAACGAGAGGGTTTTGCGACATGGCGGCACTGGTCTGGATCGGCGCGGCGCTGACGGTCGCGGGGCTGGCGGCGCTTCTGGCCTGCATCGTGGTGGCCGCGCGCGCCCGGCGCGAGGGGCTGGAAGGCGCGGCGATGGAGGCGCGGCTGCGCAAGCTCGTCGCGTGGAACCTCGGCGCGCTGGCGCTCTCGGGCATCGGGCTAATGATGGTCGTGGCGGGGCTGTTCCTCGGCTGAGGGCCCGGCGGCCGCGACCCCGCGCCGGCCGGGCGCGGCCACGCCGGCGCTCGCCGCGTCCTACCCCTCCGGCACCTCCGGCGGCGTCTTCTCGCCCCGGTCGAAGGCCTCCCAGCCCTCGCCGTCGAACACGTCCACGCCCAGCTGCGCCAGCACATGCGGGAAGTCGACCATCACCCAATTGTCGACGATCTTGCCGTCCACGACCTTCCAGAAATCCATGTAGCGGATCTCGACCCGCTTGCCGGTCGGCGCGATCCCCATGAACGGCCCGCGATGCGTTGCCTCCTGCCGCCCGAAGGCCGCGGCCCATTCGCCCATGTAGAGCCGCGCCTCGTCGATGCAGACCTTGTCGCCGAAGGCCGCCTGGAAGGGCTGCTGCCAGTTCCGCTGGAACTCTCGCAGGCCGCGCTTGGTGCCGCAGCCCCGGTTGCCCATCCAGCGGAAGCTCTCCGAGAAGAACTCGCCGATATCGGCGATGCGGTGGTCGTTCAGACCGTCCACCATGCCCTCGATCACGGCCCGTGTGGCCTCGGTCTTCGACAGGTCCGTATCGCGGGTAAGCGCGGCCTGTTCGGGGCGGCTGCCTTTCATGGGGACCTCCGGTTGCCGGTGTGGATCGAGCGGCGCGCGGCGCGGCCGGGCGGGGCTCAGCGCGCGAGCCGCTCGCCGGATTTCGCGTCGAACAGGTGGCAGATCGCGGCGGGCACATGCGCGGAGAAGGGCGCGCGGATGTGGGTGCGGAACTCCTTCGGGGCCTTCACCGCGAGCAGCGCGCCGCCCGCGCGCATCGTGACCATGGTCGAATCGCCCAGCAGCTCCATCGAATAGACCGGCGCCTGCACCTCGCCCGCCCCGTCCTCGGCCAGCCCGGCATCCTCGGCGCGAAAGCCGCAGACGACCGGGCCCTTCACGCCCTCGAAGCCCGGGATCTCGACCCCGGCCGCGTGGAAGGTGCCGTCCACCACCTCGCCCTCCATCAGGTTCATCGCCGGGCTGCCGATGAAGCCCGCGACGAAGGTGTTGGCGGGGTTGTCGTAGATGTCGGTGGGCGTGCCGACCTGCTGGACGACGCCCTGCTTCATCACCACCACCCGGTCGGCCAGCGTCATCGCCTCGATCTGGTCATGGGTGACGTAGATCGTCGTCACCTGCAGCTCGTGGCTCAGGTTCTTGATCTGCGCCCGTGTCGAGACGCGCAGCTTGGCGTCCAGGTTCGACAGGGGCTCGTCCATCAGGAAGACCTTGGGCGTGCGCACGATGGCGCGGGCCAGGGCCACGCGCTGGCGCTGTCCGCCCGAGAGCGCGGCGGGCTTACGGTCGAGGAAGGGCACCAGCTCGACCATCTCGGCGGCGCGCTGCACGCGCGCCTCGTGCTCGGCCTCGGGCACCTTCCGGACCTTCAGCGGGAAGCGGATGTTCTCCCAGACGTTCATGTTGGGGTAGAGCCCGTAGGACTGGAACACCATCGCCACGTCGCGGTCCTTCGGGTCGAGATCGTTGACCCGCCGCCCGTCGATCACGATGTCGCCCGAGGTCGGATCTTCCAGCCCCGCGATCATCCGCATCGTCGTGGTCTTGCCGCAGCCCGAGGGGCCCAGCAGCACCAGGAACTCGCGATCCGCGATATCGAGGTCGAAGGCCTCGACGCCGACGAAATCGCCCCAGCGCTTGGTCACCTGCTTGAGCTGGATGCCGGCCATGTCGCCTCCGTGATTTCAGCCACCCTAGACAGCCGGCGCGGCCTGCGGCAAGCCATTTGCAATCGTATGCAGGGGCCCCGCCATGACCGATGCCGACGAAGGCTTCCGCCGCAGCGCGTGGCAGGTGCTGGCGCGCTGGACGGCCGGAGAGGACGTGCTGGCCGCCGACCTGGCCGCCGAGGCGGCGGCGCCTTTCGGGAGGCTGGACGCGGCGGGCCTCGGCCGGCTGACGGCCGAGCTGCGCCGCGCCCTGCCCGATCTCGAGCGCCGTGACGACATCTTCCTCGCGGGCGCGAACCATCCCGACGACCGCTGGCAGGCCCCGCGCCCGCCGCGCGTCGTGGCCTGCCTCGGCAGCTATCTCGGCACCTTCCGCGAGCCCTTCGCGGGCATCCCGCCCACCGGCGGCGTCGTCACCCTGCCCTTCGGCGAGGCGCATGCGATCGAGGACGGCCGCATCCGGGCCTCCTGGCTGATCTGGGATCTGCCCGCGCTGATGCGGCAGGCCGGGTGCTGGCCGATGTCGCCGCCCCTGGGCGCCCCCGGCCACTGGCCCGGCCCGCGCGGCGGCGGCGGCGTGCGGCTGGCGCCTTCGCCCGAGACCGGCGCGCTGGCGAGCGTGCTCGAGATGCATGCGGTGATGAACGCCTTCGACGGCGGCGATATCGCGACAATCGACATGCGCCACTGGCATCCCGACTTCACCTATTGGGCGGGCGGCAATATCGGCGCCTGTCGCGGCGTGGCGGGCTTCCGCGCCCATCACCAGGTCCCCTATCGCCGCGCCTTCCGGAAGGCGCAGGGCGCGGGCCATTTCGCGCGCCTCTCGGACGGCCCCTTCGCGATGACCGGGGGCGACGTGGCCGTCACCCATGACGGCGCCGATTACATGGGACTGCCGGCGACGGGCCGGGCGATGCGCTTCCGGGTGATGGATTTCTACCGCTTCGGGTCGGACGGGCTGATCGCCGAGAACTGGCTGCCCAACGACACGATCGGGCTGATGGCGCAGATGGGCGTCGACGTGATGGCGCGGATGCGCCACCTGACCGGTCAGCCGCGACTGACGCTCTAGCGCCGCCGCCGGAACCGCTGGCCCAGTTCGACCAGCTCGGGCACGAGCCGCCCATAGGCGCGCCCGCTCTCCGGGTTCGACGCGTTGCCCGCCTCGGCCCGCGCGCCCACGCCCGCGAGGATCGCCGCCAGCCGATAGGCCGAGAGCGCCAGCCACGCGTTCCAGTCCGACACTCCGTCGATCCCCCGCCGCGCGCAGTAGCGGGCGACGTAACCGGCATCGGAGGGCAGCCCCAGCGCCGCGCGGTCCACCCCGCCCAGCCCCTTCAGCGGCCCGTCATGCGGCAGGTGCCACTGCATCACCTGATAGGCCAGATCGGCGGTCGGATGGCCCAGCGTCGAGAGCTCCCAGTCCAGAAGCCCGATCACCCGGGGCTCGGTCGGATGGAAGATCATGTTGTCGAGGCGGAAATCGCCATGGACCAGCGCGGGCGCCGCATCCGCGGGGTCGCAATCGGCCAGCCAGTCGCCCAGGTCGACCAGCTCCGGGTCCGGATCCTCGACCGAGGCGGCATAGGCGCGCGTCCAGACCGCGAGCTGGCGGTGGAAATAGCCCTCGGCCCGCCCGTAATCGTCCAGGCCCAGCGCCGCCGGGTCGAGCCCCCCAAGCGTCGCCAGCACCGCGTTCATCGCGTCGTAGATCGCGGCCCGGTCCGCGACCTCGGGCAGGGTCGGGTCCCAGAAGATCCGCCCCTCCACATGCGCCATCAGGTAGAAGGGGCGGCCCAGCGGGTTCGCCTCCTCGATCAGCGCGTGCATCCGCGGGACCGGCACGGGCGTGTCGGCCAGCGCCGCCATCACGCGGTATTCCCGCTCGATCATATGCGCCTTGGGCAGCAGCTTGCCCGGCGGCTTGGCGCGCAGCACCAGCGGCGCGCCCTCGGTCGTCAGGGCCCAGGTCGGGTTGCTCTGCCCCGTCCCGAAGCGGCGGCCGCCGGTGATGCGCGGCAGGTCGGGGCAGCGCGCGGCGATGAAGTCGAACAGCTCGGGGGACAGGTCATCCATCCGCGCAGGGTTGCGGATGCCCGCCCCCTCCGCAAGTGTGCCCGCGAGGAGGATCGCCGATGGACCTGCAGGCAAGCGAGCGCGGCCGCGAATTGCGCGACGCGGTGGCGGCGATGGTGCGCGACCGCATTGCGCCGCTGGATGCCGAGTACCACGCCGAGACCGGCACGGGCGGCGACCGCTGGCGGCACGGCCCCCGCCAATCCGAGATCCTCGAGACGCTGAAGGCCGAGGCCCGCGACCGCGGCCTGTGGAATCTCTGGCAGACGCACCTGGACGGGGGCCCCGGCATCAACACCGTCGATTACGCCTGGATCGCCGAGGAGATGGGCAAGTCCTGGCTCGCCCCCGAGGTCTTCAACTGCAACGCGCCCGACACCGGCAACATGGAGGTCTTCGCCCGCTACGGCACGCCCGAGATGCAGGACCGCTGGCTGAAGCCGCTGATGGCGGGCGAGATCCGCTCCGCCTACCTGATGACCGAACCGTCGGTGGCGTCGTCGGACGCGACGAATATCCGGCTCGAATGCCGCCGCGACGGTGATCACTGGATCCTCAACGGTGAGAAATGGTGGGCCACCGGGGCGGGCGATCCGCGCTGCGCCGTGCATATCGTGCTGGCGCGCACCGATCCCGACGGCCCGCGCCACCAGTCGCATTCCATGCTGGTCGTGCCCACCGCCGCGCCGGGCATCGAGATCCTGCGCGGCATGCAGGTCTTCGGGGACTATGAGGCGCCGCATGGCCACATGCATATCCGCTACACCGATGTCCGCGTGCCCGCCGACGCGATGCTGCTGGGCGAGGGCCGCGGCTTCGAGATCGCACAGGGCCGGCTGGGACCCGGCCGCATCCATCACTGCATGCGCGCCATCGGCATGGCGGAAAAGGCACTGACGCTGGCCGTCGAGCGGGGCCATGCCCGCCAGGCCTTCGGCCGGGAGCTCCTGGAGCTCGGCGGCAATGCCGAGCGCGTGGCCGAGGCGCGCATGATGATCGACGCCGCGCGGCTTTCGACCCTGCGCGCCGCCGCCGAGATGGACGCCGCCCATCATGAGACCGGCGACATGAAGCGCGCCGCCCCCGCCATCAGCCAGGCCAAGGTGCTGGTCCCCCGCGTCGCGCAGGAGGTCTGCGACATGGCGATCCAGCTCCATGGCGGGATGGGGGTCAGCCAGGACACCGAATTGGCGCGCCTCTACGGCCATATCCGCACCCTGCGCCTGGTGGACGGCCCCGACGCGGTGCATCTGCGCACCGTCTACCGGGCCGAGATGAAGGCGCGGGGCCTGCGGTAGCGAACGCCCCCGCCGCGGCGCCTCACGACCCGCCGACCCGATTCTCACGGTTTTGGCACCCCTAGATGCGCCCGGCGCCTCCGCCCCTATATCTGGTGTATATCGACCATCATGTCGCCGGGGTCGCAGGCCTCGCCATCTCCGACCCCGCAACCGGGAAGGAGAAGATCATGTGGAAACGACTCATCAGCCTCAGCCTGACATTCGGCCTGGCCGCGGTGGCCCCGCCCGCGCTGGCGCAAGCCGCCTGCGGGCGGCACGACACCATCGCCGGCAAACTCACCTCCATCTACGCGGAAACCGTGATCGGACGTGGGCTTCAGAATGAGACCCGCCTCTACGAGGTCTGGCGCTCGGCCGAGAGCGGCAGCTGGACGATCCTGATGCTGCGGCCCGACGGCACCGCCTGCGTGATGGCCAGCGGCACCGCCTGGACCGATGCCGAACCGGAAACGCCCGCGGCCACGCCCGCGCGCGCCGACACGGCCGAATACGGCGCGCCGCCGCCTCACCGCTGATGCGCCCGCGGCGCGCCGGGCTCAAATCCCGTTTGCCCGCGCGTTCCATAAAATCCGCGTGGGACCCGCCGCATCGGTCGAGATGAAAACCAGAACGTCCGCGCCCCCCCCCCATCTGGCCGCGACGCAAGAGGCGGGCGCGGGGCCGCCGCCCTCAGGACCGCGTGCCGGGCTTGCCCATTTCCTTCTCGATCATCTCCTCGCTGACAGCGAAGCGACGTGGAAACACGAAGACACCCAGCGCATGCAGCGCGACGGCGATCCCCCATCCCAGCATCGGCCAGTGAAACCACAGCACACCGGAGAAGGTGAGGAAGTTGATCGCCATCAGGAGGACGATGATCCCGGCATAGACCGTCAGATGCGCGTAGAAGCCCATCCTGGCTTCGACGCGCGCCCTGGCAGAGCGATAGGCTTCTGACCTCTCCATCGCGCGTCTCCCCGGATCGCCTGACCCCAAATATCTGCCACGGAAGCGGGGCCGCTGCATTGACGGGGGTCAACGCCTCCCCGCGCGTCGCGGCGCCAAACTCCCCCGCTCGGCGCACCGGCGGGCGCGTCCGTCACCCGTAATGCGTCACCGGCGTGCCCGCGAGGGCCGAGACGTTCAGCAGCCCGCGGGCGGTGATCGAAGGGGTCACGATATGGGCCTTGTTGCCCATGCCCATCAGCAGCGGGCCGACCTCCAGCCCGTTCGCGCGCGCCTTGAGGATGTTGCGCGTGGCGCCCGCCGCGTCGGTCGAGGCGAAGACCAGCACGTTGGCGGCGCCCTCCATCCGGCCGTGGGGCATGAAGCGCGCACGCAGTTCGGGGTCGAGCGCGGCATCGGCGTTCATCTCGCCCTCGTATTCGAAATCCAGCGCCATGCCGTCGAGCCGCGCCAGTGCCTCGCGCATGGTCCGCCCGCTCTCGCTGTCGAGATTGCCGAATTGCGAGGCCGAGCAGAGCGCGATCTTCGGCTGCACCCCGAAGCGCCGCACGTGGCGCGCGCAGGCCAGCACCGTCTCGGTCACCTGCTCCGGCGTGGGCCGCGCGTGGACATGGGTGTCGGCGATGAAGAGCGGCCCGTCCTCGAGGATCATCAGGCTGAGCGCGCCCACCGGGTGCAGGCCATTATGCCCCAGGATCTCGGTCACGTAGCGCAGGTGCCAGAGGAACTGTCCAAAGGTGCCGCAGATCAGGCTGTCGGCCTCGTCGCGGTTCACCATCACGGCGGCGATGGCGGTCGTGTTGGTGCGCATGATCGCGCGGGCCAGGTCGGGCGGCACGCCCTGCCGCGCCATCAGCCGGTGGTAGGTCTCCCAATAGTCGCGGTAGCGCGGATCGCTCTCTGGGTTCACGATCTCGACGTTGCGCCCCGGCTCGATGGTCAGCCCGGCGCGCAGCACGCGGGTGTGGATCACCTCCGGGCGCCCGATCAGGATCGGGATGTCGGTCGTCTCCTCCATAATGGCCTGCGCGGCGCGCAGTACGCGCTCGTCCTCGCCCTCGGCGAAGACGATCCGCCGCTCGGCCTGCGCCGCGGCGGCGAAGACCGGCCGCATGATCAGCGCCGAGCGGAAGACCGACGCGTCGAGCCGCGCCTTGTAGGCCTTCAGATCCGCGATCGGCCGGCGCGCCACGCCCGATTCCATGGCGGCCTTGGCCACGGCGCTCGCCACCACGCCCATCAGCCGCGGGTCGAAGGGCTTTGGGATCAGGTAGTCGGGCCCGAAGGTCAGCTGCTCCTCGCGATAGGCGGCGGCGGCCTCGGCGCTGGTCGTGGCCCGCGCCAGCGCGGCGATGCCCTCGACGCAGCCGATCTTCATCGCCTCGTTGATCTCGGTCGCGCCCACGTCCAGCGCGCCCCGGAAGATGAAGGGAAAGCACAGCACGTTGTTGACCTGGTTGGGGTGGTCCGACCGCCCCGTGGCGATGATCGCGTCGGGCGCGGTTGCCTTGGCCAGGTCGAAGGCGATCTCGGGATTGGGATTGGCCAGCGCGAAGATGATGGGCGTCTCGGCCATCTTCGCGACCATCTCGGGCTTCAGGACGCCCGGCCCGGAGAGGCCGAGGAACAGATCCGCCCCCGCGATCACGTCATCGAGGCTGCGCGGGCCGCCGGGCTGGGCGAAGGCGGCCTTCTGCTCGGTCATGTCCTCGGTCCGGCCCTCGTGGACGAGACCCGCGAGGTCGCACAGGAACACGTTCTCGCGCTTCACCCCCAGCGTCAGGAGCATGTTGAGACAGGCGATCCCCGCCGCGCCGCCGCCGGTGGAGACGACCTTGATGTCCGCCCAGTCGCGGTTCGTCAGCTTGAGCGCGTTGAGCGCCGCCGCCCCGACGACGATGGCGGTGCCGTGCTGGTCGTCGTGGAAGACGGGGATGTTCATGCGCTCGCGGCAGATGCGCTCGACCGTGAAGCAGTCGGGCGCCTTGATGTCCTCGAGGTTGATCGCCCCGAAGGTCGGCTCCATCGCGCAGACGATCTCGGCCAGCTTCTCGGGGTCGCTCTCGTCGAGCTCGATGTCGAAGCAGTCGATATTGGCGAATTTCTTGAACAGGACCGCCTTGCCCTCCATCACCGGCTTGGAGGCCAGCGCGCCGATATTGCCCAGCCCCAACACGGCCGAGCCGTTGGTGACGACCGCCACCAGGTTGCCGCGGGCGGTGTAATCGGCGGCGGTTTCCGGGTCGGCATGGATGGCCGAGGAGGCCTCGGCCACGCCCGGCGAATAGGCGCGGGCCAGGTCGCGGCCATTGGCCAGCGGCTTCGTCGCCCGGATCTCCAGCTTTCCGGGCTTCGGATACTGGTGATAGTCCAGCGCCGCCTGCCGCAGCGCGGCCTGCGCGTCGTCGGTGCGATCGCTCATGGGGTCCTCCGCCTCTCCTCGCGGCAAGCTCTAGCACCCGCGGGTCGCAGGCCGCCAGCCGGGATCGGGCAGCGTGCCGCAGGCCATGCCGAGCTTGGCGATCGCCCGAAGGCCGGTCGTCAGGTGTTTCGCAGGGCGGGCGGGACCAGTTCCTCTTCGGGCATGGTCAGGCGCCGGCTCTCGGCGATGCACAGAAGGATCTGGTTGCGGGTGAAGGCCGGCCCCGCGATCATCCGGAAATCTCGGGCATTGGCCAGGTAGAGCCCGACGCCCGAGATGACCTCGCGATCCGTGAGGGCAAAGCTCTCCCGCAGGTACCAGGCGAAGATCTGGGGCTCGGTCAGGTCCAGCAGCAGCGCGTGATCGGCGGCCCAGCCGTCGGGACAGACCGCCTCGTCGAACTCTGCCGCGATCACCGCGCGGCGCAAGGCGGCCTCGGTGTCGATGATCGGCGGCAGCGTCGCCTGCGCCATGGTCACGCCCAGGGCCGTCGCCATGCCCCCCAGCCCGACCATCAGGCTGGCGCTTTCCAGCCGCGCCACGCCGCCCATCCCGAGCGGCCGCCCGCGCAGCAGGTCGCGGAGGCGGAGGGCGGCTCGGGTCAATGGCATTGCGGCGGAACTCCGGTCGAATTGCGTCGAACTTCGCACGGATTTGTGGCGCAAATGTGGCAGCCTTGCCCAGCTTGGTTTCCCGGCCGCGGCGTATCGGCGGGGCCGGTGGCGATTGTCGACGCCCCCGCGCCGATCGGCGCGCTTTCGCGCTGGCCAGCGTGAATCGCCCCGTGCCAGATGCGTGCCATGTCCCTCTGGCTCGCCGCCACGCTTTTCGCCTCCGCCGTGCAGGCCCTCCGCTTCCTTCTGCAGAAGCGGCTGGCGCAGGCCGGCCTGTCGGCCGCGGGCTCGACCCTGGCCCGCTTCGTCTGGGCCCCGCCGGTCCTGGCGCTGGCGCTCTGGGCCTGGTCGCGGGGCACGGGGACGGCGCTGCCCGCGATCACCGAAGGGTTCTGGAGCTTCGCCATCGCCGGCGCCGCCTCGCAGATCCTCGCAACCATGTGCGTCGTGGCGCTGTTCGCGCATCGCAATTTCGCGGTCGGCATCGCCTTCTCGAAGACGACCGTTCTGATGACCGTCGCCGCGGGTTATCTCGTGCTGGGCGAGGCGGTCACCTGGGCCGCCTTTGGCGCCATGGCGCTGGGCTTCGTGGGTGTGCTGCTCTTGTCAGTGCCCGCCGATGGCGGCTGGCGGCTCGCCAACACGGCCAGCCTGCTGGGCCTCGCCTCGGGCGCCTTCTTCACCGTCTCGGCCATCGGCTATCGGGGCGCCTCGCTCGCCGTGGCCTCCGACCTGCCGATCCTGCGCGCGGCGGTGACGCTGACGCTGGTCACCGTGCTCCAGACCGCGATGCTGGCCGCCTGGATGGCCTGGCGCGAGCGGGCGATGCTGCGCGCGGTGTTCACGCGCTGGCGGGTGACGATGCTGGTGGGCGCGACCTCGGTGGCGGGCTCGCTGGGCTGGTTCACCGCCTACACGCTGCAGACCGCGGCTTATGTGAATGCCGTGGGCCAGGTCGAGCTGGTGCTGTCGGTGCTGATCTCCTGGTTCGTGCTGGGCGAGCGGCAGACCGTGCGCGAAAGCGCCGGCATCCTTCTGGTCGGGGTCAGCGTCGTGGGGCTGATCCTGCTCACCGCCTGAGCCCACCTGCCCGGCCCGCCGGTGTCACAGCCGGTGGAACACGCTCGTCTCGCCCGAATTGTCGAAGAACGGCACGCCCGCGGCCTCCGCTCCCTCGGCGATGGCGGCCACCTCGGCCAGAACCACCTCGGTGATGAAGGGCATGTCGAGGCTGCGCGCCTCGGCCAGCGGCACCCAGTGCAGGTGGCTCAACTCGTCCTCGGCGGCCTCGAAATCGTCCGGATCGGAGGCCAGCGCCGCGGCGGGGGCCAGGAAGAACCGCGCGTCGAAGCGGCGGGGCCGGCCCGGCGGCGTGATCGCCCGGAACACGAAGCGCAGCGGATGGGCGTCGGGCGCGCGATCGGCGAAGCCCGGCCAGGCGCAGCCCGGCCCGGGCCCCGCGATCACCTGGCCCGTCTCCTCCGCCAGCTCGCGCAGCGCGGCGCCGGCCAGTGCCTCGGGCGCCGTCCGCGCCCGCCGCGCGAGCGCGGCACGCACCGGGTCGGCCAGCGGCCGGGCGAAGGCCACATCCGCATCGCCCGCATCCACGGCCCCGCCGGGAAAGACGTATTTCGAGGGCATGAAGGCCGCCTTCGCGCCCCGCTGTCCCATCAGGACCGACGGCCCCTGCGCCATCTCTCGCAACACGATCACGGTCGCCGCGTCGCGGATCGGCGCGGTCACGCGGCCTCGTCCTGCGGGGCGGCGTCGCGGCCGAAGCCATGCATCCGGGCCGCCCATTGCACGCCCACGATCAGCCCCTTCAGCCGCGGCAGGAACCACAGCGACAGCACCACGGCGGCCACGCCGAAGATCGCCATGAAGGTCCAGGGCCCGGGCTCGTAGGCCACGAAGACCCAGAGCATCGCGGGGCCGATGATGTGGCCCACGATCAACAGCGTCAGATAGGGCGGGCCGTCATCGGCGCGGTGGTGATGAAGCGCCTCGCCGCAATGCGGGCATTCGCGCCGCACCTTGAGGTAGCCGTCCATCAGCGCACCCTCGCCGCAATTCGGGCAGCGGCGGCGCCAGCCGCGCCAGACGGCGCGCTTCATCTCGCGGTCGGGCTGGGGGGATCCGGAAATCATATCGCTCATGGCCCTCTATCTAGCCGCGCCCGCGCGAATGTCACCGCCCGGCGCGCGCCCGGCGAAAACCCCGCGACGGAAATCCCGGCCCCGCCCGTGAAAGGCAGGAGCGCGCCGCAGATGACCGGCCGCCACTGCAACCGAACCCGGAGACACCCGATGACCCGATCCCTCACCCTCGCCCTGCTGGCCGCCGCCACGGCCCTGACCCTCGCCCCCGCCGCGCAGGCCCGGGACGGCGGCCCCCGCCCCGCCTTCTCGGAGGTCGACGCCGATGGCGACGGCGCCGTGACCCCGGCCGAGCTGCAGGCCTTCGCCCGGACCCGCGCCGCCGCGCGCTTCGCCGCCGCCGATACCGATGGCGACGGCACGCTCAGCCCCGCCGAGATGCAGGCCCGCGCCGACGACCGCCGCGCCGAGCGGATCGCGCGCATGATCGAGCGCGCCGACAGCGACGGCGACGGCGCGCTCAGCCTCTCCGAGTTGACGGCCGCGCGGGAAGATCGCCAAGGTCGCCGCGCGGATCGCGGCGCGCGCATGTTCGAGCGCGCCGATGCTGATGGCAGTGGCGGGATCAGCGCCGCGGAATGGGCCGCGCTGCCCGAGCGTCGCGGCGGCCGGCACGGCGGCGGGCGCAACTGAGACGCGCGATGCGGGCGGCGCGCCCGCCCGCATCGGACCGCATGGGGGCCGGATGGATGGAACCGACGAAGATGCCGCGTTGCTGGCCCGCCTCGCCCGGGGCGACGACCGCGCGGCCGCTCTGTTGCTCGACCGGCTGGGGCCGCGGCTGATGGGCTTCGCACTGCGCATGACCGGCGGCGATGCCGCCGCCGCCGAGGACATCGTGCAGGAGGCGTTCCTGCGC
This sequence comes from Jannaschia sp. GRR-S6-38, assembly GCF_029853695.1. NCBI lineage: Bacteria > Pseudomonadati > Pseudomonadota > Alphaproteobacteria > Rhodobacterales > Roseobacteraceae > Jannaschia > Jannaschia ovalis. The sequence continues at coordinate 2,494,793 of NZ_CP122537.1, read as the reverse complement.
CTCTGGCAGAAGGCGGCCGGCTGGGATGCGGGCGGCGCGGCGCGGGTCTCGACCTGGCTCGGACGGGTGGCCGCGAACCTCGCCATCGACCGCCAGCGCAAGGCCGCGCGTCTGACCGGGCTCGACTCCGAGGACGATCCGCCCGACCCCGGGCCCTCCGCGCTCGCGGGGATGATGGCACGCGAACGGGCCGCGGCGCTCGACGCGGCGCTGGCCGCGCTGCCCGACCGTCAGCGCCAGGCGGTGGTGCTGCGCCATGTCGAGGGCTATTCCAACCCCGACATCGCCGCGATGATGGGCTGCGGGGTCGAGGCCGTGGAAAGCCTGACCGCGCGCGGCAAGCGGCGGCTGGCGCAGATGCTGGGCGAGGAGGACCGATGATGAGCGACGATATCGAGACACGGCTGGCCGCCCTGCGCGACGCCCCCGCCCCTATGCCCCGCGAATTGCGGGCGCGCATCCTGGCCGAGGCCGCGCGCCGCCCGAAGCCCGGCTCATCGGCGGCCCCCGGGCCGCGCTGGGGTCTCTGGTCGGGCCTCGCCGGCCTGCCCGCCGCGGCGCTGGCCGGGCTCTGGCTGGGCCTGTCGCAACCCGCGCTGGTCTGGGACGCCCTGCCCGGGCTGACCGCCCCGGATGCGGTGCTGGAGGACGTGTTCGACACCGCGCTCCTGGCCGAGGACGCCGCATGAGCCCGCGCGCGCTCAAGATCGCGCTGGCCCTGTCGCTGGCGGTCAACCTGCTGGTCCTGGGCGCCGTGGCGGGCGCCCTGATCGCGGGCGGCCCGCCCGGCCGCGATGGCGGCCCGCGCACCGAAATGGGGGCGCTGACCCGCGGGCTCGACGGCCCGGCCAGGCGCGACCTGGCCCGCACCCTGCGCCGCGACCCGCAGGTGCGCGAGGGCCGCCAGCGCCTGCGCGAGGCCGCCGCGGCGACCCGCGCCGCGCTCACCGCCGATCCCTTCGACCGCGAAGCGCTGCGCGACGCGATGCGCGACCGGCAGACGGCGCTGGCGCTGATGGGAGAGCGGGGGGCCGAGGCCTTCGCCAACGCGGTGGCGGAACTGTCGCCCGAAGCGCGCGCCGCGCTGGCCGCGCGCATGACCCGGCGCGGCGCGCCGCGCGACTGACCGCGCTACTCGGCCGCGATCACCCGGTTCCGGCCGTCGTTCTTGGCGGCGTAGAGCGCGCGGTCCACGCGGTCCATCACCTCGGTGCCGGCATTCTCGCGATCGGCGAGCATGGCGACGCCCAGCGACATGGTCACGCTCAGCTCGCGCCCGTCGGGCAGGCGCACGCGGGTGTCGGCGATGGTCTGGCGCAGCCGCTCGGCCACCGCGCGGACCTGCTCGACCCCGGCATCGGGCAGCACGGCCAGGAACTCCTCGCCGCCGATCCGGCAGACCAGGTCCTCGCCGCGCAGGCTCTCGCTCAGCACGCGCGCGATCTGCGACAGCACCCGGTCGCCCGCGGGATGGCCATGGGTGTCGTTGACCTGCTTGAAGTGGTCGATATCCATCAGGATCACGCCCGCGCGGATGCCCTGCGCCTGGCAGCGCAGCGCAACGCGCTCGAGATGGTGCAGCCCGTAGCGGCGATTGTGGAGCCCGGTCAGCGGGTCGATCACCGCCAGCTTCAGCCCGGTGTCCAGCGTGTCGCGCATCCGGTCGGCACGACGCTTGCGGGCCAGCTGGGTGCGCACCCGCATGGCGATCTCGTCGATCGAGAACGGATGGTAGCTCACATCCGACGCGCCGAGATCCAGCGCCGTCGCCGCGCGTTCGCTGTCGCCCGCTGGCAGCAGCACGATGAAGGCCGCGTGCCGCGTCGCGTGGCGCGAGCGCAGCTCGCTCATCAGTCGCAACCCGTCATTGCGCGCGCCCATGTCGGCATCGATCAGGAACAGGTCCGGCGCGTCGCCCCGGTCGAGCGCCAGCGCCGCGTCCCGGCCGATCACGGCCACCGTCTCGCGGAAGAGCGGGCGCAGCCGGTCGCGCTGCCGCAGGAGCCAGCCCGCATCGGGCCCGCCGATCAGCGCGATGCGGCCCTCGGCCGGGACGGGCCGGGTGGCGAAGCCCGCCTGCGCGCTCTCGCCGAAGCCGCCGCCCGTCATCTCCAGCAGTGCGCCGCGCGCCTCGTATTCGCGCTCCTCGTCGCGCGAGCGCAGCAGCGAGCGGACCCGCGCCAGGAGCGCGATCTCGTCCACCGGCTTCGACAGGAAATCGTCGGCCCCCGAGGACAGCCCCGCCATCCGCGCCTCGGCATCGTCCACCGCGGTCACCAGGATCACCGGGATGGCCGTGGTCGCCGGGTCGGCGCGCAGCGCGCGGCAGGTCTCGGCCCCGTTCAGGCCCGGCATCACCATGTCCATGATGACAATGTCGATGCCCCCGGCCCGCGCGACCTCGAGCGCCTCGATCCCGCTGGAGGCGCAGACCACGTCGTAGCGCGCCGCGGAGAGCTTGACCTTCATCACGATGCGGTTGGTCGCGACATCGTCTACGATGAGGATCCGCCCTGCCATGCCCGCCACTCACGATAATTACTTGTCCGGTCACCTTCATTAAGGAGATCGAAAGTTAATAAACCGTTTCTACCGGCAGGAGGGCCCCGGACATGACCCAGGATCAGGCGGAAATCGTCGCGTTGCGCGCGCTGGGCTGGCTGGCCGAGGCCGAGCTTCTCGACGCCTTCCAGAGCAGCACCGGGGCAGACCGCGACAGCATCCGCGCGGCGGCGCAAGACCCTGATTTCCTTGGCGCCGTGCTCGATTTCGTGCTGATGCGCGACGACTGGGTCGAACAGGCCTGCACCGCGCAGTCGCTACCCTATGAGGGGCTGCTCGCGGCCCGCGCGGCGCTGCCCGGCGGAAACCTGCCGCATTGGACCTGACGGGCCCGCCCGGGGGCGGGCCAATCGTTAATCATTCGGGCGCGAACCACCACAGATCGGGCTGGAACCCGATCCAGTCGCCGTAGATCGGCAGCCGGTCGGCCGCATAGGTCAGCCGCGCGTCATGGGCGATCCAGCTCACCGGGTTGTGCCAGATCGGCACGACGTAGCGCCCCGCCGTCAGCACCCGGTCCAGCGCGCGCACCGCGGCGACGTAGTCGTCCTGCGTCCCGGCGCCCAGCATCGCCTCGATCATCGCGACGATGGCGGGGTTGTCGGCACCCATCATGTTGCGGCTGCCCGGCGTCTCGACCCCGTCGGGGCCCCAATAGGCGAGCTGCTCGTTGCCGGGGCTCAGCGACAGGCCCCAGCGATACCAGGTCATGTCGAAATCATAGGCGTTCTGGCGCTCCTTGAACTGCGCGCCGTCCACCGTGGCGACGGCGGTCGCGATGCCCAGCCGCTTCAGCGCCTCGACATAGATGTCGACGATCGACTGCACCTCCGAGGAGCCCTGCTCCAGCAGGATCTCGATCTCCACCGGCCCCTCGGGCCCGGTCAGCACGCCGTCCTCCACCGTCAGCCCCGCCTCCTGCAGAAGCCGCGTCGCGGTCCGCAGCCCGCGGCGGTTGGCCACCTCGCCATTCGTCACCGGCAGCTCGTAGCCCTCCAGCGTCCCGGGCAGCAGGTCGTCGGCATGCGGCGCCAGCAGCTCGGCCACGCGCCCCTCGGCCGGCCCCGGCTGCAAACCCAGCGGCGAGTTGGCGTAATAGCTCGTGATCCGCGGCTGGGCGCCGCCATTGATGACGCCGTTGACGTATTCGAAGTTGAAGGCCTGGATCAGCGCCTCGCGCACGCGCCAGTCGTCGAAGGGCGCGCGGCGGGTGTTCATCACCAACCCGACCATGCCGGTGGGCCGCTGATGCGGGACTTCGGACAGCGTCACCGACCCCTCGCGCACCGCCGGGAAGTCGTAGTCTCGCGCCCATTTCGCGGCATTGGTCTCGCGCATGGTCGACAGCTCGCCCGCCTTGAAGGCCTCGAAATGCGCGGTGGCGTCGCCGAAGAACTCCATCCGGATCACGTCGACATTATTGGTGCCGCGCCGGAACGGCAGGTCGGCGCCCCAGTAATCGGGGTCGCGGGTCAGCTCGACGAAGCGGCCGGGGTCGTAATCGGTGATCTGGTAGGGGGCCGAGGTCATCGGGATCGTGTCCGTCCCCGACTGGAAGAAGGCGTCCTCGTCGCCCTCGAACTGCGCCTTCTGCAGGATCGGGCGCATGCCCAGCACCATCAGAAGCTCGCGATCGGGCGCGTCGATGGTGAAGCGCACGCCGCGCTCGCCCACCGCTTCCACATCGGTGACCTTCAGGAAGGACGCGCGATAGCGCCCGTTCGCGCCCTCCCGGCCCAGGATCTCGTGCGACCAGATCACGTCCGCGGCGGTCACCGGGCTGCCATCGGCGAAGCGTGCCTCGGGGTGCAGCGTATAGGTGACCTGCGTCGCGTCGTCGGACACCTCGACCCGCTCGGCCAAAAGCCCGTAGAGCGTGAACGGCTCGCCATAGGACCGGCCCATCAGCGACTCGTAGGCCAGGAAGCGCAGCTGCCAGGGCACCCGGCCCTGCTGGATGTGCGGGTTGAGGCTGTCGAAGCTGCCCACCTGCCCGTCCACGAAGCGCCCGCCCTTGGGCGCGTCGGGATTCACATGCGGCAGGTGCGAAAAGCCCGGCGGCAGCGCGGGCGCGCCGTAGAGCGCGATTCCGTGGCCGTCGGCCATTGCCGGCGCGGCCAGGGATGCGATGATGAAGGCCGCGATTCGCGCCCCGCCTCCGGCCTTCGGCTGGCCCCGGCGACCTGCGCCGCGATGGAAACGATTGGTCAGCATGGTCTCGATTGGCCCCCGAATGTCTGTTCTGCTTGGCCCGGATCCTAGACTGCCCCTTTTCCCCTTGAAAGTTTTCTCTTGGACTCTGCCGGCCCAGCGACTATAAAAGGGGCACTGCTCGATAGGTTTCTTGCCTGTATGAAACCTGCCTCAATGACTTGACGCCCGCCTTGTGCGGGCGTTTTTTTTCGCGGGTTTACGGCGGGTTTATGCCGAGCCGGCTTCCCTTCGCACATGCAGCATCTATGCTGCTGGCCGGATCGCAACGGCCCAGGAGGCAGTCCCATGTCCGTCGAAGGCAAGACCGCTATCGTCACCGGCTCGAACTCCGGCATCGGCCTGGGCATTGCGCGGAGTTTCGCCGAGGCCGGGATGAAGGTCGTCCTGAACTCCTACACCGACGATGCGGCGGATCACGACCTCGCCGCCGACCTGTCGAAGGAGTTCGGCACCGAGGTCCGCTATATCGGCGCCGACCTGTCGAAGGGCGCCGAAGCGCGGCGGCTGGTGACCGAGGCCGGCGCCTGCGACGTGCTGGTCAACAACGCGGGCATCCAGCATGTCGCCGCGATCGAGGACTTCCCCGAGGCGAAATGGGACGCGATCATCGCGATCAACATGTCCTCGGCCTTCCACACGACCGCGGTGGCGGTCCCGATGATGCGCAAGGCCGGCTGGGGCCGGGTCATCAACCTCGCCTCCGCCCACGGCCTGACCGCCTCGCCCTACAAATCCGCCTATGTCGCCGCCAAGCACGGCGTGGTCGGCCTGACCAAGGTCGTCGCGCTCGAGACGGCCGAGGACCCGATCACCGCCAACGCCATCTGCCCCGGCTACGTGATGACGCCGCTGGTCGAGAAGCAGATCCCCGACACGATGCAGAAATACGACCTCGACCGCGAGACGGCGATCCGCGACGTGCTGCTGGCGCGCCAGCCCTCGAAGGAATTCGCCACCACCGGCCAGCTCGGCGGCACGGCGCTGTTTCTCTGCTCGGACCACGCGGCGCAGATCACCGGCACCACGATCAGCGTCGATGGCGGCTGGACCGCGCTATGAGCGACCAGAGCTTCCGCAACGCCGCCCTCGGCGAGGTCTCCTTCGACGATTGCGCCATCGGCGGGCTCAGCCTCAGCGATGTCAGCATCGGGGCGCTCGAGCTGCGCAACGCCAGCGTGGCGGGCATCTCGATCCGCGACGCGAATCTTTCGGGCGGCCGCGTCCGGGACTGCAATCTCAGCGGTCTCGCCATCAGCGACTGCAACCTCGCGGGCATGACGATCGACGGCATCCCGGTCGCCGATCTGCTGGCGAAATGGCGCGATGGCTGAGCCCAAGCCCATCAACCTCGCGCTGCAGGGCGGCGGCGCGCATGGCGCCTTCACCTGGGGCGTGCTCGACACGCTGCTCGCCGATGACCGGATCGAGATCGCCGCGATCTCGGGCACCTCCGCCGGGGCGCTCAACGGCGCCGCCGTGAAGGCCGGGCTGGTCCATGGCTCGCGCGCGGCGGCCCGCGAGAATCTCGAATGGCTCTGGACCCAGGTCGGCGCCGTCACCGACGACCGCCTGACCCCGTGGTTCGACGCCGTCTCGCCGATGGCCGTCAGCGCGCTGATCGAGGCCTCGCCCGGCTACCAGATCTCCGAGGGGATCAGCCGCGCCATCTCGCCCTACATGCGCCCCGACAGCGCGGCCCTGTCGCTGCGCCGCATCGTCGCGCGCTTCCATTACGACGAGGTCTGCGCCGCCGACGGCCCCGAATTCACCATCTGCGCCACCAATGTCCGCACCGGCAAGATCCGCCTCTTCCGGGGCACCGACATCACCACCGACGCGATCATGGCCTCGGCCTGCCTGCCCACGCTCTTCCCGGCCGTCGAGATCGACGGCGAGGCCTATTGGGACGGCGGCTATACCGGCAACCCCGCCCTCTACCCGCTGTTCGAGCGGCACCTGCCCCGCGACATCCTCGTGGTGAACATCAACCCGCTGGAGCGGCCGGGCGTGCCGCGCACCGCGGCCGAGATCCAGAACCGTATCAACGAGATCAGCTTCAACACCTCGCTCCTGCGCGAGCTGCGCGCCATCGCCTTCGTGCAGCGGCTGGTCCGCACCGGCACCCTGCCCGAGGGCGCGATGAAGGACGTGCTGGTCCACATGATCGCCGATGACGCGCTGATGCGGCAGCTCTCGGTGGCCACCAAGGTCTGGCCCAACGCGGCCGTGTTGCACCAGCTGCGCGATGCCGGCCGCCGCGCGGCGGAAGGGTTCCTCGACCGCGATCTCGACCGCGTCGGCGTCGAATCCACGATCGACCTCGCGGCGATGTTCGGCTGAGACGCGGAACCCGCCCCCGGATGTGCTAGTTTCAGGACGAGACGCACAACCCGAGGAGACCGCAGATGAGCCGCGAACAGTTCCAGACCGACTGGCGTCCCTTCGCCGCCGGGCTGATGACCCGCTACCCCGAGCTGACCGATGGCGACCTGGCCGAGGCCGACGGCTCCACCGCCCGGCTGGCCAAGATCATCGCCGAAAAGCAGGGCACCGCGCCCGAGGACGCGCAGCAGCGCCTGCACGAGTTCCTGGGCGGCCCGATGCCCGCCGATGCCTATGCCGACCCGACGCGCGACAACATGGCCGCCCGCGACAGCGGCGATTACGTCGCCGATGGCGAGGACGCGCTGGCCGATGACCGCCGCTTCGGCGACGACCACACGCCGGACACGCCGATGGGGCGGAAGCAATGAGCGCCCGCGCGGCCCTGGCCGCCGCCGCCCTCGCGCTGGCCCTGCCGCAAGCGGCCTTGGCGCATGAGCGTCCCGGCCAGCGGCTGACCTACGACCCGCCGATCTTCTGGCTCGACGCGCCCAATATCAGCCGGCAGGGCAATGGGCGCGTGCGTCTGGTCTCGTTCGACGCCGACACCCGCGCGGCGCTGACGGTCAACCAGTACGACCTCTGGCAGCAGGCCTATCGTCGCAGCCTCGCGCGGCGCGCCTTCCACGGGCCGGTCAATCACCACGCCACGGCCCGCGCCCGCCAGGACGCGTTCCGCGCGGTGCTCGCCGCCTATCCGGAGCTGACCGTGCCCGGCTTCGCCACCACGCCGATCCAGGCCGGGCGGGACTGAGCCGGCCCCGCGCCGGGCGCGTCCCGGCGCGACGCCATCGAACGGGCATGCGCCTCAGACGCCCTCCAGCAGCATAATCTGCGCCTCGCCCGCGCCGACGCGATGTTCGCGCGCTGCCTGGTATTCGGGCGAGTCGTAGCAGGCCTGCGCCGCCTCCAGGCTGCCGAACTCGATCACCACGTTGCGCGGACGGCTCTCGCCCTCCAAGCCGACGACGCGGCCGCCCCGCGCCAGCACCCGCGCGCCATGTTTCGCGAAGGCCTCCGTCGCCCCCTTGGCATAGAGCGCGTAGGGATCCGGGTCCGTCACCGTGACATGGGCGATCCAGTAGGCCTTGGGCATCGTTTCTCTCCTGCTGAAATTTTACCAGTTGATAAAAAATCCACCCGTGGCACTCTGTCGAGGAAAATCGCCCCAACCGGGGCTTGCGACGGCGGAGAGACATTATGGGCGAGGCGATGCGGCTGGACGGGATCAGGGCGGGACGGCTGGGCCCGGAGGAGCTGGCCCGCAATTTCGACGACCTGCATCCGCGCTTCGCCCCGCACGAGGCGCGGGTGGCCGCCGACCGCTGCTATTTCTGCTATGACGCGCCCTGCGTGACCGCCTGCCCCACCGCCATCGACATCCCGCTCTTCATCCGCCAGATCCAGGCCGACCAGCCCGAAAGCGCGGCCCAGACGATCTTCGAGCAGAACATCCTGGGCGGCATGTGCGCCCGGGTCTGCCCAGTCGAGACGCTCTGCCAGGAGGCCTGCGTGCGCGAGGAGGCCGAGGGCAAGCCGGTCGAGATCGGCCGCCTGCAGCGCTACGCCACCGACAGCATGATGGCGGCGGGCACCCATCCCTTCACGCGCGCGCCCGAAACCGGCCGGACCGTCGCCGTCGTCGGCGCCGGCCCCGCGGGCCTCGCCGCCGCGCACCGCCTCGCCCTGCACGGCCATGCCGTCACGGTCTTCGAAGCCCGTACCAAGCCCGGCGGGCTCAACGAATACGGCATCGCCCAGTACAAGACCCCGAACGGCTTCGCGCAGGCCGAGGTGGACTGGCTCCTGAAGATCGGCGGCATCACCATCGAGACCGGCCGCGCCATCGGCCAGGACCTGACCCTGCAGGCGCTGCGCGCCGATTTCGACGCCGTCTTCCTCGGGATCGGGCTGGGCGGCGTCGGCGCGCTGGGCCTCGAGGGCGAGGAGCTGCAGGGCACCGAGAACGCCGTCGACTTCATCGCCGCCCTGCGCCAGCAGGACGACCTGACCCAGCTTCCCGTCGGCCGCCACGTGGTGGTGATCGGCGGCGGCATGACCGCGGTGGACGCCGCCGTCCAGTCCAAGCTTCTGGGCGCCGAGACCGTCACCATCGCCTATCGCCGCGGCCGCGAGCGCATGCCCGCCTCGCGCTGGGAACAGGATCTCGCCGCCAGCCACGGCGTGCGGCTGATGTTCGGGGTGATCCCGCACGCGCTGCATGGCGACGGCCGCCTGCGCGAGGTCGAGTTGGCCTATGTCGGCGACGACATGGCGCCCACCGGCGAGACGACGCGCCTGCAGGCCGACCAGCTCTTCCGCGCCATCGGCCAGAAACTGGTCGCGGTCGAGGGGCTGGAGCTCGCCGGCGGCAAGATCGCCGTGACCGGCGCCGGCCGCACCTCGCTCGACGGGGTCTGGGCCGGCGGCGATTGCGCGGCGGGCGGCGAGGACCTGACGGTGACCGCCGTGGCCGAGGGCCGCGACGCCGCCGAGGACATCCACGCCGCCCTGACGGCGTGATGTGCTAGGATGGGGGCCTATTCCGCCATTTGGGAGGCTGCGATGACACTTCAGGACGAAGTCGCGCGGCACTACACGACAGCCGGTCTGCTCGACCGGATCGATGCCGCGCTCAAGCAGGCCGGGGCCGACCCCGCCCACCCCACCTTCGACGACCTCAGCCCGGTGGACGAGTTCCACACCGGCGGGATCGAGGCCACGACCCACCTGATCGACCAGCTCGAGATCTCCTCCGACAGCATCGTGGTCGATCTGGGCTGCGGGCTGGGCGGCACCGCCCGCCACATCGTCCACCGCTACGGCGCCACCGTGCACGGCGTCGACCTGACCCGCGCCTTCGTCGAGGTGGGCCGCGTGCTCAACGACAGGCTGGGCCTGGGCGAGCGGATCACGCTGGAGGTCGGGGACGCGACCGATCCGCCCTTCGCCGATGCCAGCGCCGATCTCGTCGTGATGATGCATGTCGGCATGAACGTGGCCGACAAGCCCGCCATCTTCGCGCAGGCCGCCCGCCTCCTGCGCCCCGGCGGGCGCTTCGCGCTCTTCGACGTGATGCGCGACGAGGGCGACGAGCCGCTGGTCTTCCCCCTGCCCTGGTCGGGCGAGCCCGCGATCAGCCATGTCGAGCCGCCGTCGGTCTACCGGCGCGCCGCCCAGACCGCCGGCTTCGAGGAGATGCACGAGGCGCGGCGCCGCGCCTTCGCGCTCGATTTCTTCGCGCGGCTTCGCGAGCGGATCGCCGCCGCCGGCCCGCCGCCCCTCGGGATCCACCTGCTGATGGGCGACACGGCGAGCGAGAAGATCGCGAATTACGTGGCCAATGTCGAAGCCCACCGGATCGCGCCGATCGAGATGATCTTCCGCAAGGGGGCCGCGTGACGCCGCCCCCGACGCGCGTCGGGGAATGCCGCTGCGGCCGCGTGCGCCTGCGGGCCACGGCGGCGCCGCTCATCACCTCGGCCTGCCATTGCCGGGGCTGCCAGCGCATGACTGCCAGCGCCTTCTTGCTGTCCGCGCTCCTGCCCTCGGACGCGTTCGAGGTCGCGGGCGCGACCCGGATCGGCGGCCTGCACGGCCCCGAGCAACACCACCACCATTGCGACCACTGCTGCAGCTGGCTCTTCACCCGGATCGAGGGGATGCCCGAGTTCGTCAATCTGCGCGCGACGATGTTCGACGCGCCCGACTGGTGCGTGCCCTTCCTCGAGACGGCCCGCGACGAGGCGCTGCCCTGGGTCGCGACCCCCGCGATCCGCAGCTTCGGGGGCCTGCCGCCGGCGGATCTCTATCCCGAACTCATGGCGGAGTTCGCCGCCCATGCCTGAGCTGCCCGAGGTCGAGGCCCTGCGCCGCCGCATCGAGGTCCGCGCGCTCAACCGCACCATCCTCGCGGTGACGCCCGGCAACGACGTGACCCATATCGAGCTGCCCTCCGCCGAGGAGCGCGCCCGCCTCGAAGGCCACCAGTTCACCGAGGCCCGGCGCCACGGCAAATATCTCTTCGCGGGCTCCGCCTCGGGCCCTTGGATGATGCTGCACATGGGCATGGCGGGCTCGATCCGCGTGCTCGACACCGACGAGCCGCAGGCCGATTTCATCCGCCTCACCGTCGATTTCGAGGGCCCCCGCCGGCTGACCTTCCGCGACCCGCGCAAATTCGGCTGGGTTCGGGTAATCGACGACCCCGACGCCGTGATCGCCGACCACGACCTCGGCCCCGACGCGCTGAGCATCGGCGAAGCGGGCTTCGCCGACCGCGTCGGCACCTGCCGGGGCGCGGTGAAATCGGCGCTTCTCGACCAGGGCAAGCTGGCCGGCATCGGCAATCTCTGGGCCGACGAGGCGCTCTACCAGGCGGGCATCCATCCCGAGGCGCGCGCCGCGGACCTCTCCGAGGAGGCCGTCGCCCGCCTGCACCGCACCGCGATCCGCGTGCTGCAATCGGTCTGCGACACCGACGCCACCTATTCCGAACTGCCCGACGCCTGGCTCATTCACCGCCGCGAAGCGGGCCGCGCCTGCACGCGCTGCGACGGCGCCATCGACAAGATCAAGGTGGGCGGACGCACGTCCTACCACTGTCCCGACCACCAGGACCGCGCCGCCTGAGGCGCCCGACCGACCGACCGAGGAGACCCAAATGGCCGACCTGACCTCCGACTTCCTGGGCATAAAGTCCCCGAACCCGTTCTGGCTGGCCTCCGCGCCGCCGACCGACAAGGAATACAACGTCCGCCGCGCCTTCGAGGCCGGCTGGGGCGGCGTCGTCTGGAAGACGCTGGGCGCCGAGGGTCCACCCGTCGTCAACGTCAACGGCCCCCGCTACGGCGCGGTCTACGGCGCCGATCGCCGCCTGCTGGGCCTCAACAATATCGAGCTCATCACCGACCGCCCGCTCGAGGTGAACCTGCGCGAGATGAAGGTCGTCAAGCGCGACTATCCCGACCGCGCGCTCATCGCCTCGATCATGGTCCCCTGCGAGGAGGAGGCCTGGGCTGCCATCCTCCCCCGGGTCGAGGAGACCGGCGCCGACGGGATCGAGCTGAATTTCGGCTGCCCCCACGGGATGAGCGAGCGGGGCATGGGCTCCGCCGTGGGCCAGGTGCCCGAATATATCGAAATGGTCGCGCGCTGGTGCAAGCAATACTCCCGCATGCCCGTCATCGTGAAGCTGACGCCCAACATCACCGATATCCGCAAGCCCGCCGCGGCGGCCAAGCGCGGCGGCGCGGACGCGGTCAGCCTGATCAACACGATCAACTCGATCACCTCGGTCGATCTCGACGATTTCGCGCCCGAGCCCACCATCGACGGCAAGGGCAGCCATGGCGGCTATTGCGGCCCGGCGGTCAAACCCATCGCGCTGTCGATGGTCTCCGAGATCGCGCGCCACGAGGAAACCGCCGGCATGCCGATCTCGGGCATCGGCGGCGTCACCACCTGGCGCGACGCGGCCGAGTTCATGGCGCTGGGCGCCGGCAACGTGCAGGTCTGCACCGCCGCCATGACCTACGGCTTCGGCATCATCAAGGAGATGACTGCCGGCCTGTCGCGCTATCTCGACGAGAAGGGCATGACGATGGACGACCTCGTGGGCCGCGCCGTCCCGAACGTGACCGACTGGAAGTATCTCAACCTCAACTACGTCACCAAGGCGCGGATCGACCCCGATCTCTGCATCAAATGCGGCCGCTGCTACGCCGCCTGCGAGGACACCTCGCACCAAGCCATCGCCATGAAGCCCGGCCGGGTCTTCGAGGTGATCGACGCCGAATGCGTGGCCTGCAACCTCTGCGTCGATGTCTGCCCGGTCGAGGATTGCATCACCATGGAACGCCTCGCCCCCGGCACCACCGACCCGCGCACCGGCAAGGTCGTCGAGGAGGAATACGCCAACTGGACGACGCATCCCAACAACCCGGCGGCGCAGGCGGCGGAGTGAGGGGGCGGCACGCCCTCGACTGACCATGAAACCGGGGCGGCCGCGCGAAACGGCCGTCCCGGTCCATCCTCAGGCCAACGCCACCCTCAGGGCAACATCACCTTGCCGATTACGCTGTTGGCGCTCTCGCCCGTGTCGGGGTTCGCCAGCGACGAGAAGGTGCCCTCGCCGCTCGCGTCCATCCATTTGCCCGTTCCGCCCGACACGGACCAGCTGCCGGTGACAGCTCCGTCGGCGGCCATGGCCTCCGGGGTCCACTGCATGCTCACCATGTCCCCATCGGCATCGGTATAGAGGCACCGTCCGCCGCCGGTCACGGCCGCGCCCTTGACCTCCATCGCGCCGAAGCACGGACCGGTCATCCCGTTCATCGGGTTGTCCGGATCGTCGATCTCGAAGCCGCTATAAGCGGTCTTCAGTTCCATCAGCATGTGCCCGTCGGCAACCATGTGAACGGTGTTCTCCGTCATGCCGTAGCCGGTGCCCGAGAAGGTCATCTCGTCGGCAAAGGCCGCCGACATCGCGAGAAGCCCACAGGCGCCGAAAAAGCAGGTCCGAATGTACATATCTCTGTCCTCCCAAATCCGCCAACGCAGAAGTTGACGCTACGTCAACATACACGCGAACCGCCTCCGGCCCCAGCGCTCCCGAGCGGCGGGGGCGATGCGTCTGAAAGCCTTCGCGAATTTCGATCGCGGCCGCGCCGCGGATCGGCGCGCGACCCGCCCGTCCGCGTCGATGCTCGACGTCGGGCCCCCGGTGGGCCCCGCCGGCCGCCCCTCACCCCACCGCCAGCACCCGGCGGAAATGCAGCTCCAGCTCGCGCTCGGCCTCGGCCCAGGGGTCGCGCGCCTCGCCCAGCACGGCGCGCACCTGCACCTCGAAATCCGCGTAATGCTGCGTCAGCGCCCAGATCGAGACGATCAGGTGATGCGGGTCCGACGGCGCGAGCCGCCCCGCCGCCATCCAGCCCCCGATCACCGCGGCGCGGTCGTCGACCAGCCACCGCAGCCCGCCCGACAGCGCCGGGCCGATATGCTCCGCCCCGCGCAGCACCTCGCCCGCAAACAGCCGGCTCTCGCGGGGGTAGTCGCGCGCCAGGTGCAGCTTGCGGCGCACATAGCCCAGCATCTCGTCCAGCGGCTCGCCCGCCGGATCGAGCGCGCGCAGCGGGTCCAGCCAGGCATCCAGCAGCCGGTCCAGAAGCGCCACGTAGATCGCCTCCTTCGAGGCGAAATAATACAGCATGTTGGGCTTCGACAGCCCCGCCGCCTGCGCCAACCCGTCCAGCGTCGCGCCCCGGAACCCCTCGGAGGAGAAGACCTCCAGCCCCGCCTCCAGGATGCGGGCGCGGTTCTCGCGCTGGATGCGGGTCCGTCCCTGATCGTTCGCCATCCGCCCGCCTCGCGTGCCTGCACCGGCCCGATCGCCGCTTTGCCGGGCAGCCCGCCGCGCCCGTCCGGCACGGCCATTGACTGACCCCTTCTCCGTGATAGCGTCGGTTTTACCAGACGGTCAAATCTTCGAGGGGGACGGGATGACGGCAGCCAGCGGCCAGAACATGGCGGTCAACGCCGAGCGGCTGTGGGACAGCCTGATGGAGATGGCCAAGATCGGCCCCGGCGTGGCCGGCGGCAACAACCGCCAGACCCTGACCGATGCCGATGCCGAGGGCCGCGCCCTGTTCCAGAAATGGTGCGAAGAGGCCGGCTGCAGCATGGGCGTCGACCGGATCGGCAACATGTTCGCCACCCGCCCCGGCACCGATCCCGACGCCGCCCCCGTCTATGTCGGCTCCCATCTCGACACCCAGCCTACGGGCGGCAAATACGACGGCGTCCTGGGCGTGCTGGGCGGGTTGGAGCTCGTGCGCACGCTCAACGACCTGGGCGTCAAGACGAAGCACCCCATCGTGGTCACCAACTGGACCAACGAGGAGGGCACCCGCTTCGCCCCCGCCATGCTGGCTTCGGGCGTCTTCGCCGGCGTGCACAGCCAGGACTGGGCCGAGGACAAGACCGACGCGGAGGGCAAACGCTTCGGCGACGAGCTCGACCGCATCGGCTGGCGCGGCGACGAGGAGGTGGGCGCGCGCAAGGATCACATGCACGCCTTCTTCGAGCTGCATATCGAGCAGGGCCCGATCCTCGAGACCGAGGGCCGGGACATCGGTGTCGTCACCCATGGCCAGGGCCTGAGCTGGACGCAGGTGACGGTGACCGGCAAGGAAAGCCACACCGGCTCGACCCCGATGCCGATGCGCAAGAACGCAGGCCTCGCCATGGCCCGCATCCTCGAGGAGGTCGAGACCATCGCCCTGTCGCACGCTCCCCACGCGGTGGGCGCGGCGGGCCATATCGAGGTGCATCCGAATTCCCGCAACGTGATCCCGGGCCGCGCCATCTTCACCGTCGATTTCCGCTCGCCCGATCTCGCGGTGATCCAGGACATGGAGGCCAAGCTCGCCGCGGCCGCCCGCCGGATCTGCGACGCGATGGGGATGGAGGTCGAACTCGAGAAGGTCGGCGGCTTCGACCCGGTCGCCTTCGACGCGAATTGCGTGAACGCCGTGCGCGACGCGGCCGAGCGGCTGGGCTATTCCCACATGAACATCATCTCGGGCGCCGGACACGACGCCTGCTGGATCAACCGCGTGGCGCCCACCGCAATGATCATGTGCCCCTGCGTCGACGGCCTCAGCCACAACGAGGCCGAGGAGATCACCAAGGACTGGGCCCGCGCCGGCGCCGATGTCCTGCTGCACGCCGTGGTGGAGACCGCCGAGGTCGTCGCCTGATGCCCCGATGGACGCGACGGGCCCTGATCTTCGCCGCGGCCTTCTTCGCCTTCAACGTGCTGCTGAACCTGTCGCGCGCCGACGGCCTGACCGGCCCGTCGCTCGCCGCCACCGCGATCAGCACGGTGCTCTTCACGATCCTCTTCGTGCTCGCCACGCTGCTGATCGACCGGTTCCGGAACCGGGGCCGATGATCGCCCGCATCGCCCTGCGCAGCGCTGTCTTCGCCGCCGTCGCCTTCTTCACCGTGCTGGCGGTGGATGGCTGGGCGGCGGGCGGGGTCACGCCGCGCATCCTGACCCGCGCGGTCACGGTCGCGGCCATCGGATCGGCGGTCTATGCTGCGATCCGAGCTCTCATCGCATGGGTCAAGACATGAAACCGATCGCCGCCCTCCTCCTCCCCCTTCCGCTCCTGGCCTGCGTGCCCGCCGCCTCCGGCCCGGTGCCCGATCCGCAGGACTACCGCGTCTCCGACGCGCCGGTCCCCTTCGCCGTCCAGCGCCTCCTGCCGCGCGGCGTGGGCGTGGCCGACGTGCGCGTCGCCGACAATTGCTACGGCTACGCCTACCAGGGCGTGATCTACCCCGTCCTGATCCCTCGCGGCACGCAATACTGCATCTGACCGGAGCGCCCGATGACCCCGGAAACCCGTCTCACCCTCGCCGCGATCGCCACCCTGCCGGTCGTCCCCGCCGCGCCGGCCGCGCCCGGCGCGCGATCAGGGCCGTGACCGGCCGTGTCTCCCCGGGCTTCGGCGCCCGCCTCGCAACCCCCCAGCCTTAGAACGGAGGCTCTCATGTCCAAGGTCATCAAGAACGGCACCATCGTCACCGCCGACCGCCAGTGGAAGGCCGACATCCTGATCGAGGGCGAGACCATCGCCGAGATCGGCGAAAACCTTTCTGGCGACGAGACCATCGACGCCTCCGACGCCTACGTCATCCCGGGCGGCATCGACCCGCACACGCATCTGGAAATGCCCTTCATGGGCACCACCGCCGCCGAGACCTTTGAATCCGGCACCTTCGCCGCCGCCGCGGGCGGGACCACCATGCTGGTCGATTTCTGCCTGCCGGGCGAGGACGGATCGCTCCTGAGCGCCATCGACGACTGGGACCGCAAGTCGAAGGACCAGATCTGCACCGACATCTCCTACCACATGGCGATCACCGGCTGGTCCGAGACGATCTTCGACGAGATGGAGAAGGTCGTGCGCGAGCGCGGCATCAATACGTTCAAGCATTTCATGGCCTACAAGGGCGCGCTGATGATCGAGGACGACGAGATGTTCGCCTCGTTTCGGCGCTGCGCCGAGCTGGGCGCCCTGCCGCTGGTCCATGCCGAGAACGGCAATGTCGTGGCCGCCCTGCAGGAAAAATACATGGCCGAGGGGATCACCGGCCCCGAGGGCCACGCCTATTCCCGCCCCCCGGAGGTCGAGGGCGAGGCCGCCAACCGCGCCATCATGATCGCCGACGCCGCCGGCACGCCGCTCTACATCGTCCACGTCTCCTGCGAGCAGGCCCACGAAGCCATCCGCCGCGCCCGCCAGAAGGGGATGCGCGTCTATGGCGAGCCGCTGATCCAGCACCTGACGCTCGACGAGACCGAGTATTTCGACAAGGACTGGCAATATGCCGCCAGGCGAGTCATGTCCCCGCCCTTCCGCGACAAGGCCCACCAGGACAGCCTCTGGGCCGGGCTCGCCTCCGGGTCGCTGCAGGTCGTCGCCACCGACCACGCCGCCTTCTCGGACGAGCAGAAGCGCATGGGCGTGGACGATTTCACCCGCATCCCCAACGGCACCGGCGGGCTGGAGGAGCGGATGGCCATGCTCTGGACCAAGGGCGTCGAGACCGGCCGCCTGACACCCGAGGAATTCGTCGCCGTCACCTCGACCAACATCGCCAAGATCCTGAACATCTACCCGATGAAGGGCGGCCTCAACGTCGGCGGCCATGCCGACGTGGTGGTCTGGGACCCGTCGATTCAGCGCACCGTCTCGGTCAGCACCCAGAAATCGATCATCGACTACAACGTCTTCGACGGCATGCATCTCGGCGCCGCCCCCCGATACACGCTGAGCCGCGGCGAGGTCGTCTGGGCCCACGGCCAGAACTCCCAGCCCCGCCCCGGCCGCGGCAAGTTCGTGCGCCGCCCGGCCTATCCTTCGGCGGCGAAGGCGCTGTCGAAATGGAAGGCGCTCAACACCCCGCGCAAGATCGAGCGCGATCCGCTGAACATTCCGGCGGGGGTTTAGAGCAGCCTTGGCGATGTCGGATGGAGCGGAGAAGGCGCCGTGGTAATTCTAGGCGAAATTTCTCTGGGCTCGATTTTCGGGGGCGTTCTTGGCGCAACCGCTGTCCTCTTGATGCGACGCTATTTTGCCCTCCGCGACAAGACTGCAGCGAGAGAAGACTCCCAACGCTCCTATTCCCTCGAGCTTCATAGGCACTTCAACTCTCCTGCCGTACTGAAATCCCGGCGCGACGCAAATAGCGTCATGCAAGAAACCTTCGGAAAGTCCTATCAAGATATTCTCTCCGAATATGAAGATGAGTCCTACGCAGATTGCGTCTGGGATATCATAAGGGAATATCAATATCTCGCGATAGCAATCGAAGAAGATGCGGTCAACAAGCCGCTTGTAGCAAAATACTTCGTAGAATTATTTTGCTACTGGTATCCGTATTTGAAAAAATTCTTGAGTGGTCAGAATTTCGAAGCCGCACGGCACTTAGAAGACCTCCATGAATTCTTTGCAAACGATCCGGCGACGGAAAAGACCTACACCCGGCTTACCATTCAGCAAGAACAATATCGGGAAGCTACGATCTCCCGTCGCAAATCTCTTGTCAGGGGCATCCTCGAAACCGCCCTCTACGCAGGCGACCTCGACGCCGCCAAACGCTTCTACGGCGAGACCCTCGGCCTCGAACAGACCGCCGAGGCGCCCGGCCGCCATGTCTTCTTCCGCTGCGGCCGGGGCGTGCTTCTGATCTTCGACCCCGCCGCCACCGCCCGCCCCCCGGAGCCCGAGGCGCCACCCGTCCCGCCGCATGGCGCCACCGGCCCCGGCCATGTCTGCTTCCGCGCCGAGGCGCCCGAGCTCGACGCCTGGCGCGACCGCTTCGAAGCCGCGGGCATCGCGATCGAGGCCGATTTCGCCTGGCCCAACGGCGCCCGCTCGCTCTATGTCCGCGATCCTGCAGGCAACAGCGTCGAATTCGCCGAGGCCAGGCTCTGGGACCCCGAATGACCCCCGACGCCCTCCTCGCCTCCCGCCGCGCCACCGCGCTGGCCCTTGCCGCGCTGACCTATGCCAACGCGGTCCTCACCTATTTCGCCCTCACACGGGGCGAGTCCGCCACGCTCGGCGCCGCGCTGGGCAAGCTCGTCGACTCGCTGCCCTGGCTCCTGCCCGTCGCCACGCCGCTCGCCATCCTCTTCGCGCTGGCGCTGGCGCCGCCCGCCCGCCGCGCCTTCGCCGCCGCGCGCCCGCGCGGCCGCATCCCGGCCCTGGCCGCCGCCATCGCGGCCTTCCTGCTGCCCGCCGCATTCCTGACCGAGGCCGCGCTCGCGCTGCGCGACGGCTGGAACTGGCCGCGCCTCGCGCTCCAGCTCGCCTGCGGCGCGGGCCTCGCCGCCGCCGCCGCCGCCCTCCTCGACTGGAAGACCCAAGCCGATGCCTAACCCCGCCGCGCCCTTCACCGGCCTCTCGGCCTTCCCGGTCACGCCGACCGACGGCGCGGGCCGGGTGGCGACCGACCGGCTGCAGGCCCTCGTCGCGCGGATCGCCGAAACGAAGCCGGACTCGATCGGGGTGCTCGGCTCCACCGGCGGCTATGTCTATCTCGACCGCGCCGAACGCGCCCGCGCCGCCGCCGCCGCCGTCGCGGCCGCCAACGGCATCCCCGTCCTCTGCGGCATCGGCGCGCTGACCACCCGCGAGGTGCTGGCCCACGCCGAGGACGCGGCCCGGGCGGGGGCCGCGGGCCTGCTGCTCGCCCCCGTCGCCTATCTGCCGCTGACCGAGGCCGAGGTGGGGACCCTCGTCGCCGACACCGCCGCCGCGACGGAGCGGCCGATCTGCCTCTACAACAATCCGACGACCACCGGCTTCACCTTCTCCGAGCGCCTCATCGCCGAGCTCAGCCGGACCCCCGGCGTCGCCGCCGTCAAGAACCCGGCCCCGGCGGATGGCGATGTCGCGGGACAGCTCGCGCGGCTCCGCGCCGCTTGCGCGCCCGGCTTCGCGCTGGGCTATTCCGGAGACGCCACCATCGCCCGCGCGCTCGCCGCCGGGACGGATGCGTGGTACTCCGTCCTGGCCGGCACCCTGCCCGAGCTCGCCGCCGCCCTCTGGGCCGCGCGCGAAGATGCCGCGGCCCGCGCGGCGCTGGACGCCCGACTCGCGCCCCTCTGGGACCTCGCGCGTCGCCATGGCATGATCCGCCTCGCCCACGCGGCGGTCGACCGGCTGGGCCTCGGCCCGGCGCCCCTGCCCCGCCCGCTCCTGCCGCTGCCACTGGCGGCGGCCGGGCGCCTCGCCCAGGCGCTCGCCGCGATCACGAGACCCGACAAGGAACCGGCATGACCGTCATCTCCGCCCGATCCCTCGACCTCACTTTCCAGACCGGCGACGGCCCGGTCCATGCCCTCAAGGACGTGACGCTCGACGTGACCGAGGGCGAGTTCGTCTCCTTCATCGGCCCCTCGGGCTGCGGCAAGACCACCTTCCTGCGCTGCGTCGCCGCCCTCGAACGGCCCACCGGCGGCACGCTCACCGTGAACGGCATGGCCCCCGACGCCGCCCGGAAAGCGCGCGCTTACGGATACGTCTTCCAGGCCGCGGGCCTCTATCCCTGGCGCACCATCGGCCGCAACGTCTCCCTGCCGCTCGAGATCATGGGCTACCCCCGGGCCGAGCGCGAGGCGCGCATGGCCCGCGTCCTCGAACTGGTCGAGCTCGACCAGTTCGCCGGCAAATATCCCTGGCAGCTCTCGGGCGGCATGCAGCAGCGCGCCTCGATCGCCCGCGCGCTCGCCTTCGACGCGCCGATCCTCCTGATGGACGAGCCTTTCGGCGCGCTCGACGAGATCGTGCGTGACCGCCTCAACGAGGAACTCCTCTCGCTCTGGCGGCGGACCAACAAGACCACGCTCTTCGTCACCCACTCGATCCCCGAAGCGGTCTATCTCTCGACCAAGATCGTCGTCATGTCCCCCCGCCCGGGCCGCATCACCGACGTGATCGACAGCCCGCTGCCGGCCGAGCGCCCGCTCGACATCCGCGACACGCCCGAATTCCTCGCCGTCGCCCACCGCGTCCGCGAGGGCCTGCGCGAGGGGATGGAGGCCGCATGACCTGGCCCACCCTCGCCGACATCCTGGCCATCGCCGTGGCGCTCTGGTTCCTGCTGGCGCCGCGCTTCGACGCGATGGTGAACCCGCTGACCGGCACGCTGGCGGGCTTCGTGATCCTGTCCTCGCTCTGGCGTATCTGGAAGCGGAGGGGCGCATGACCCTCCCGATCCGCCGCGCCACGGCCGCGGACGCGCCCGCCTGCGCGGCCATCCTGAACGACTGGATCGACGCGACCCCCTGGATGCCGCGCATCCATTCGCACGGCGACGTCATCCGCCATTACCGCGACCGGGTCCTGCCGAAGGCCACCGTGATGGTCGCCGGGACGGATGCCGTCTGCGGCTTCGTGGCCGCCGACGGGCCCCTGGTGACGGCGCTCTATCTCGCCCCCGACGCGCGCGGCCGGGGGCTGGGCGCCGGGTTGCTGGACGCGGTCCGCGACGGGTCGCAGCGCCTCTGGACCTTCGTCGCGAACGCCCCCGCGCGGCGCTTCTACTACCGGCTGGGTTTCGCCGAGATCGCCCGCAGCGACGGCGCGAACGAAGAAGGCCTGCCCGACATCCTTCTGGAGCGCGGGCCATGAGGATCCGCCGCGCCACCGCCGAAGACGCGCCCGCCTGCGCCGCCATCGTCGCGGACTGGATCGCCGCGACCGCCTGGATGGAAGCGGGGCCCGCGCGCGACGCGCTGGAGACCGCGATGCGCGACGGCATCCCGAAGCGCGAAGCCTGGATCGCCGAGGCCGGGGACGCGGTTGCGGGTTACCTGTCGATGCGCCTGGAGGCGGCGCATATCGTCGGGCTCTATGCCCGCGCGCCCGGGCACGGCGCGGGGCGCGCGCTGCTCGATCACGTCAAGCGCGGCCGCGACCGGCTGCAACTCAACAGCCACGCGCCGAACCACGCGGCCCATCGCTTCTACGCGCGCGAGGGGTTTCGCATCGTCGCGCGCGACCTTGAGGGGGATGACGGCGGGCCCGAGATCCGGATGGAGTGGACCCGATGAGCCCCGCCCGCGAGCCCGCCGCGAAGGATACGGGGAGGCCATGCCGCCCCCCCGCATCACGGGTCACGGCCATCGGCTCTCCAGCCTGTACCGCGCGTCCAAGCTGCCCCGCCCAGGGTGAAAAAAGCGTAAACGCCGCGCCGCGCCGCGATTTGCGCCTGAGTATTTCCGGACCCGTGATGTCAGGGCGCCATCCATTAACCTTAACGCGCGCCCGCCGCATCACGGATCGGCAAATACGCGTGGCGCCCCGCGCGCCCCATCCGCGACGGAGGACGCGATGAGCGACGCGCCCCTCTCCGCCCCCGGCGCCGCGATCGGCCGGTCGGGCCGCGTGGGCCTGATCGTTCGCGGGCTGGCCGCCAAGGCCGTCCCCGTGGCCACGGTGGTCGCCGCGCTCATCGCGCTCTGGTACCTGGCCTGCATCCCGATGAACGCCCGGCAATCGCTTCTGGAAGCCGAACGCGCGGGCATCGCGGTCACCCCCGCCACCGCCGCCGAGCGGCGCGAGAGCGGCGGGCTGTCGCTCGCGCTCGCCAATCCGGGCGAAGCCGCGGCCCGCGCCTTCGCGCAGGAACGCCCGCGCCTGCCCGCGCCCCATCAGGTCGTGGCCGAGCTCTGGGACACCACGGTGGGCCAGAAGATCACCTCCCGGCGCAGCCTCGTCTTCCACGCGGGCATCACGCTCGGCCCGACGCTGCTGGGCTTCGCCTTCGGCAGCGCGCTGGGGATCCTCCTGGCCATCGGCATCGTCCATAGCCGCGTCATGGACCTGTCGGTCATGCCCTGGGCCATCGCCTCGCAGACCATCCCGATCCTCGCCATCGCGCCGATGATCATCGTCGTGCTGAACTCGGTCGGGGTGCAGGGCCTCGTGCCCAAGGCGATCATCTCGGCCTACCTGTCCTTCTTCCCGGTTACTGTCGGCATGGTGAAGGGCCTGCGCGCACCCGCGCCCTCCGATCTCGACCTGATGCGCACCTGGAACGCCTCCGGCCTGCGCACCCTCGTCTCGCTGCGCCTGCCCGCCTCGCTGCCCTATCTCTTCGCCTCGCTGAAGATCGCCGTGGCCGCGGCCCTCGTCGGCGCGATCATCGGGGAGCTTCCCACCGGCGCCGTCCGCGGCCTGGGCGCGCGGCTGCTCGCGGGCAGCTATTACGGCCAGACGGTACAGATCTGGTCGGCGCTCTTCGGCGCGGCCATCGTCGCCGCTGCGCTCGTGGCGGCCATCGCGCTTCTCGAACGGGTCACGCTGCGCCGCATGGGGCTCGCGCGATGAGCGGCGTCCTGATCCTCGGCACCTGGGCCGCGCTCTGGGGTCTGAACGTCTGGCTGGCCGGGCGCTCCGCCGCGCGCTGGGCCGCGCCCGTCCTCTTCGGCCTGACCCTCCTCGTCCTGTGGGAGCTCACCGTCCGCCTCTTCGACGTGCCGACCGTCATCCTGCCCGCCCCCAGCCAGATCGCCACCGCCATCGCCGCCAACGGCCCCGTTCTCTGGGCCGATTT
This sequence comes from Jannaschia sp. GRR-S6-38, assembly GCF_029853695.1. NCBI lineage: Bacteria > Pseudomonadati > Pseudomonadota > Alphaproteobacteria > Rhodobacterales > Roseobacteraceae > Jannaschia > Jannaschia ovalis. The sequence goes on along the minus strand of NZ_CP122537.1, from coordinate 2,470,994 downwards.
CGTGCAGACCGTGCTGAAGGGCGCGCTGACCGGCTGGCTGATCGGCTGCGGCGCGGCCATCGCCACGGCGCTCCTCGTCGCGCGCTCCGACTTCCTGCGCCGCGGCCTGCTGCCGGTGGGAAATTTCGTCGCCGCCCTGCCCATCGTCGGCACCGCGCCCATCCTCGTGATGTGGTTCGGATTCGGCTGGGAATCGAAGGCCGCCGTGGTCGTGGTGATGGTGTTCTTCCCGGTCCTCGTGAACACCGTGGCGGGCCTCGCGGACAACCAGCCCATGCAGCGCGACCTGATGCGCACCTACGGCGCCACTCCCGGCCAGGAGCTGCGCTACCTGCGCATCCAGTCGGCCCTGCCCTTCGTCTTCAACGGCCTCAAGATCGCGACCACCCTCGCCCTGATCGGCGCCATCGTCGCGGAATTCTTCGGCAGCCCCACCCTCGGCATGGGCTTCCGCATCTCCACCGAGGTCGGCCGCTTGAACCTGCCCATGGTCTGGGCCTCCATCGTCGTCGCCGCCGTCGCGGGCTCGCTCAGCTACGGGCTCATCGCGGCATTGGAAAAGCGGATGACCTTCTGGCATCCATCACAGAGAGCGCGCCGCCAGTAAGCGCGCCAACCACAGGGAGACCACCATGAAACACCTCATCGCATCCGCCGCCATCGCGCTCGGCCTCGCCGGGCCGGCCCTCGCCGACGCCCATGCCGACAATTCCGTCACGCTCCAGCTGCAATGGGTCACCCAGGCCCAGTTCGCGGGCTATTACGTCGCCCTCGAGAAGGGCTTCTACGAGGAGGAGGGGCTCGAGGTCACCATCCTCCCCGGCGGCCCCGACATCGCGCCGCCCCAGGTGCTCGCCGGTGGCGGCGCCGACGCCATGCTCAACTGGATGCCCTCGGCCCTCTCGGCCCGCGAAAAGGGCCTGCCGGTCGTCAACATCGCCCAGCCCTTCAAGACCTCGGGCCTCATGCTCACCTGCTGGAAGGACACCGGCATCGAGGGCCCGCAGGATTTCCGCGGCAAGACCATCGGTGTCTGGTTCTTCGGCAACGAATACCCCTTCCTCTCCTGGATGAGCCAGGAGGGCATCCCCACCGATGGCGGCGAGGACGGGGTGACCGTGCTCAAGCAGGGCTTCAACGTCGACCCGCTCCTGCAGCGCCAGGCCGACTGCATCTCGACCATGACCTATAACGAATACGGCCAGGTGCTGGATGCGGGCGTCACCGAGGACGAGCTCGTGACCTTCAAATACGAGGATATGGGCGTCGCCACGCTCGAGGACGGCATCTACGTGCTGGAGGAGAACCTCGAGGACCCGGCCTTCCGCGACAAGATGGTCAAGTTCGTGCGCGCCTCGATGGCCGGCTGGAAATACGCCGAGGAGAACCCCGAGGAGGCCGCGGAGATCGTGCTCGAATACGACGAGACCGGCGCCCAGACCGAGGCCCACCAGAAGCGCATGATGGAGGAGATCGCCAAGCTCACCGCGGGCTCCGACGGATCGCTCGACGAGGCCGATTTCCAGCGCACCGTCGACACGCTGCTGGCCGGCGGCTCCGACCCGGTCATCACCCAGCAGCCCGAGGGCGCCTGGACCTCCGACATTACGGACGAGGCGCTGAACTGAGGGTTGGGTTCCTCCGGAACGCGAAGGGCGGCCCCCGGGCCGCCCTTTTTCCGTTCCGCCTCTTGGGTCGCTTACCACCCGAAGCGGACATTCACGTTGTCTGGCGCCACCGCATTTTAGCCTGCACCGAAGCCGCCCTTCGCCGAGGGACAGCGGTGCTGCATTGCGGCTCCTCATTCTTGACCGACGATGCTTCACAAAGCGAGCAAACGTGGCGGCCTGCGAGTACGGATGAACGAAAGGGTCTGGACACAAGATGCCAGGGCAACGATGGGCTGATATCTCGCCTCTCACGGGAGAGATGCTTCCGAACGAGCCTGATTTCGATCGCGGAGGCCCCTGTACGGCAGGCGCTTCAGTCACTCCTTTCGCGCCGCATTCAACGCGTTGCTGAACACGCCGACAAGAAATGCCGTCGTAAGGCCGAACATCAGGATACCCGTGACGGAGGCCATCGCGCCGAAGACCCTGAACCCTTCGGACAGGGTCACGTCGCCGTAGCCAAGCGTGGTGTAGGTGACGAGGGCGAAATAGATAGGCGGTTCGCGGCCCGTCAGGGCCCCAGTGAGCCAGACGGCGATGGCCCAGAGGTAAATCTGCACCGTGTGCGACGCGAGGAAGACGGCGAAGAGGCCGCCAGTCACCTTGAAGAAACGGCGGGGTGACGGTTGCGCCACAAACGGCCTGGCGTGGCGGAGATAGCTTAGCGCCCGCGCGGCCACGGCCAGATGCATTAGCGCACAGAGGATCAGCAGCGCGCCGCCGAGCGCGATCTGGAGAACGATCGCCATCAGGTTGCCCGGATCGGACGCGTCATGCCGAGCTGCGGAAGAGAAGCCGGTAGACCGGCGGCACGAAGATCAGCGTCAGCGGCGAGGCCAGCAGGAGCCCGCCGATCATGAGCGTGGCCATCGGCTCGAACAGCGCGCCGCCCATCAGCGCCATGGGGACAAGCCCCAGAACTGTGGTGACCGAGGTCAGCAGAACCGGGCTCATCCGCTTCCTGGCGGCCTCGACAACGGCGTCGTCTAGGGGGAGCGTCCGGCGTTCGATGTCTATCTGATCGATAAGGACGATGGCGTTGTTGATAATGATCCCCATCAGCGAGATCAGCCCCAGAATCGCGAAGAACGAAAGCGGCTGGCCGGTAAGGCCAAGCGCGATGGGCGCGCCGATCAGGATCAGCGGGATCGTCAGGAACGTGAGCGCCACGCGGCGGAACGAGTTGAACTGGAAGGTCAGCGCCAGGATCATCACGACCAAGGCCAGCGGCATCCCCGCGATTAGATCAGCGTTCGCCTCGGCCGCATCCGCGCTTTCGCCGCCGATCTCGGCGCTGTATCCGGGCCCAAGGTCCAGCGCGGTCAGTGTCGGCGCGATGATGGCCTCAACTTCCGCAGCAGAAAGTGTGCCGCTCTTGGCGCTGACAGTGATCTGGCGGACCTGGTCCTGGCGGCGCAGTTGCGACAGCTCCAGCCGGGGGACGAACCGCGCCACCTGGTCGAGCGAAACGAGGCCGCGTTCGGTGGGGATCGAAAGGTTGGCAAGGTCTTCGATGCTGTCGCGAAAGACCTCCTCGGCGCGCACGACGATGGGGATCTGATCGTCGCCATCGCGCAGGACTGACACGGACGTGCCCGAAAAGTACGCCGCCATCACGTTGGAGATATCCGAGGAGGTGACGCCCAGTTGGCGCACGCGATCCTGCTGGATATCGATGCTGATGGTGATCGTCTTGTTGCCCCAATCGTTCTGGTTGAGGATGAGGCCAGGCACGGCATCGAAGCCCGCCTCTACCCGTTTTGCCGCGTCGAGCAATGTGTCGGCATCGGGGCCGGTGATCTGTATCTCGACAATGCCCGACTCGCTGCCGCCCATGGAGAGCCTTGTAACGCGGGCGCGGATGGCAGGGGCGCTCTCGCGCAGGTAGCGGCGAGTGCGGTCAGCGGCAGCGACGGCACCGTCGAAATCCCTCGTGCCGACCAGAAGGAAGGCGCTGGAGGGGCTGGCATCCGCGGGCGCAAGCGCGAGGTAGAAGCGGGGGCCGCCATGGCCCACGAAAAGGGTCGTGTCGGTGACCTCGGGGTTCGCGTCCGAATCGCGCAGCCACGCGTCGACGGCCAGGCTCTCATCACGAGTGGCCGAAAGCGCGCTGCCTTTCTGTAGGTCGAGATAGACGAGAAACTCGGCGCGTTCGGACAGCGGAAACATCTCGGATCTGAGGGCGCCGAACTGCGTGATCCCCAGAGCGACCAGCGCGTAGCTTGCGGCCAAGATCGGCAGGCCCAGCGGCAGAATGCGCCGGATCAGCGCGCCATAGGCGCGGATCAGCCGGCTTTCGCCCGCGCCCTCTGCAGGCTTCGGCCGCAGGATCGACGCGGCGATGAATGGCAGGATGTAGTGGGCCGAGAGCCAGGAGCCTACCAACATCAGCGCCACGACCGCGCCAAGCGAAAACGCGAACTCGCCCGTCGTTCCGTCGAGGATCATCATCGGCAGGAAGGCCGAGACGGTGGTGATGGAGGCGACGGCCAAAGGGACGAAGAACTGTCCCCCGGCGGCAACGGCGGCGACCTTGGGCTCCGTCCCTGCGCGGATGCGGCTGTTGATGTCCTCGACGACTACGAGGCCGTTATCGACCAGAAGGCCCAGCGAGATGATGACTGCGGCGATGGAGATCTGCTGCAGATCGATGCCGAGCCGTGCCATCCCGAGCAGCGCGAAGGTGACCGTGAAAGGCACGATGCTGGCGATCACAAGGGCGGGGCGGAGGCCGAGGAAGAGAAGCATCACCACCAGCACGACCGCGAAAGTCTGCGCGACATTCGACAGCGCGCCGTTGATCGATTGGGTAACGGCGGTTTCCTGGAAGGTCGATATGTTGAAGCTGATCCCGATGGGTTGCGCCGTCTCTAGCCTTGCGATCTCGGCGCGCAGGGTTCGGCCCAGCTTCTGGATGTCGCGGTCATCGGCCATCTCGATACTGACCAGAACCGCCGGATCGCCGTTGAAATAGACGGGCCGGACGGCCGGGTCGACATGGCCCCGGCGGGGCGTCAGCACATCGCGCAGGCGGATCACGTCGCCCGAGGGAAGCTGGGTCAGGACCGCGCCCACATCCGCGATCCCATCAAGATCGCCGTTCGCTTCGAGGACGATGGTCGTGCCGTCGGCGTCGATCTGGCCCGCCGGGAGGATGACATTCTGGTCGCGCAGGTCCTGCAGAAGCCGGGGGATCTGCACGCCCACAGCGGCGAGGCGACGGGCGTCGACTTCGAGCCAGATGCGTTCCTCCTGCTGGCCCGAAAGCGTCACCTTCGTCACCCCATCGACCGCGTAGAGACCGGCCTGCAGATCTTCGGCGGCCCTCGCGATCTCGGCCATCGAGAACCCGTCGCCCGTGACGGCCACGGTCGCCACGGCTACATCTCCGTAATTGGTGTTCACGAAGGGGCCGCGCGTACCCTCCGGCATCTCGCGCGCAGCCTGCTCGATGCGCGTGCGGATATCGGTGAAGACCTGATCCAGCTCGCCCGCTGGCACCCGGTCGGCCACGACGACGTTCAATTGGGCAGAGCCGGTCATGATCAGGGTGGAGATCTCGTCCACCTCCCCGATCTCGCGGGCCGCGCGTTCCAGCGGGATCGCAATCAGGTCCTCGACGCGCTCAGGCGCCATGCCAGCGAACTGGGCCGAGACGATGACGGTGCGGATGGTGATGGCCGGGTTTTCGCGCTTGGGAAGGCTGATATAGGCCAGCGTCCCGATCACGAGCAGCCCGACCATGACCAGCAGCGTCAGCCGGGACTTCTCGACACCGAAGCGAGTGAGCCAGTCCATGCCGTCACTCGCCCGGACCGAGGAGCCTTACCTCCTGTCCGTCCCTCAGAAACGAAACCCCCGCCGCGGCCACGCGATCGCCCGGCACCAGTCCGTCCAGCACTACAACCCGGTTCTCCCGGATGCCGTTCACAGTCACGTCGCGCCGCTGCACGGTCGAAGTGTTTGGGTCGTAGACATAAACGCCCATCCGGCCCCCGTCCGGCCCCGCATGCCCGTCGCGGATGACGGCGCTCAGCGGCAGCGGATAGCCCTCTCGCACCGGTGCGGGCAGGTCGATGGCTGCCTCGACGGCCATGCCGGCCTTGAGGACCGGGTCGCTTTCGCGCAATTCCAGAACGACGGGAAAGCTCGACACCGCGTCCGCGCGGGAGCCGATCTCCGACACGAAGGCCCCAAGCACCAGACCGGGGCGATCAGCAAGCCGCACCCTCGCAGGCGTACCGACGACCAGTTGCCCGACGACGTCGAAACTCACAGAGAAAGAGACCTCGAAGCCGTCCGCCGGATAGATCGTGACGACCGGGCTGCCGACACCCACCGTCGCGAAAGACGCGACCTCGACCGCATTGATGATCCCGTCGAACGGGGCCACAAGCTCGGCGGCCGTGAGAGCTTCCCGCGCGGTTTCAAGCGACTTTTCCGCCCGGACAAGCTGCGCATCGGCGGCGTCTGCCTGCAGTTGCGCCTCTTCTACAACGACCCGCGTGACCGTCCCGCTTTCCAGAAGTGCCAGTTGCCGCGCGAGCGTATCCCGCGCGTTCGTCGCGTTCGCTCGTGCCTCGTTCAGCGCGGCCTCTGCGGACGCGACCTGCAATTCAAGGGTCGTCGGATCGAGGCGCGCGATCACCTCGCCCCGCGTCACGCGCTGTCCGATAGACAGGTCGATCTCTTCCAGCCGACCTCCAGTCTCGAACGACAGCACTGTGAGTTCGGGCGGCTCCAGCACCGCCGGAAAACGCCGCGTGGCGACCCTCGCGGGCTCCTCCACCAGAAAGCTTTTCATGCCGCGCACCGGCGTCTCCGGTGTGGGGGCGTCCTCGCGACATCCAAGAACGGGGAGGATGAGGATCAGGAAGGCAAATGCTGGTTTCATCGATACGCCCAGGCAAAGTTCCAGCCGGAGGCGAGCCGTCCGCGTCCGTAATGCCTGGCGCCACAGCGTCGCCCGCTACTAAGTTAACAGAAAAGACCTGCGATACGAAACAACCCTGCGGCGGGGCGGCGGCAGGAGGGATCGGTCCAGACAGGTCGGCATCGATCGCCCGGCTGGTACCAGATGCCTGCAAGGCGAAGGGGTTTTGTTCGGAACGTGGCAAACTGAAGATCGACCATCAGCAGAACGGAAGTCGGGATTTCCACCTACGCTTGCCCTGCCCTCGGCAGACTATTGGCGCCGGCGTTCATCCCGACCATCCAACGGCCCAAACCGGCCATCCGTGACTTGCGTTGCAAACGCCCTGCATTGGTCCACTTCGGACCTTCGGGCCGCGTTCCGCGGGCGGTTTATCCTCGCCGCGTCGGGTGCCAGACAACTCCGGCCGGCGTCCAGGGTGCAGGCGGAGTTGCTCAGTCGATCCATCGCGTGAACGCGGAAGCGCGCGTTGGCCACAGGGCCAAGATCAGAGGCGAGGCCGGATCATGTCGGGCACCGTCGTTCTTTGGGGGCCGCGTCGGCCGGAGCCGCGCGCAACGGCCCCTCGAACCGGGCTATGCTGGCGTTCGGGTCCTGCGACCCGACCAGTCCGTCAGTTCGTCGCGGCTTTGGCCTGACGTTTCGGCATCTCCGGTTCGCCGCCGAAATGCGCCCAGAACTCGTCGCGGGCGTGGGTGCGCGGGAACGGCATGTCCGGGACGGGCACATCAAGGAAACGGCAAAGGGGTTCCCAGCCGTCGGCGACGTTGAAGACAAGGAGCCGGTCGGCGGGGATGATCTCGCGCACGCGGGCGTTGTTCGCGCGGTAGCCGGCGATGGCGCTGTCCCGGTCCGTGAAATCGCCGAACGCGCGCGGCAGGACGCCCACCTTCATGGTTCCGAAGATTTCTGCAAATTCGGGCGGCAGCGCGAGAGTGTCCATCACGGCGAAGAATTTGCCGATGGTGCCGTTGAAGCTGGCCCACCAGTCTTCTTCGGGGCGTTCGGTGTGGATCACCTTCGCTTCGGGGAAGGCGATGGAGGCTTCCTGCCAGACCGATGCGCCAGGCCAGTCGACCTGCGATCCATAGCCTGCATAGACCTCGGCCCAATCGACATTCTGACCGGCGAAGATCGCCTTCCAGTGGGCGAGCTGTTCGGGATGGGACATCACTTCGGTCATATGATGGGTTGGGCCGAAGCCGAGCGTCCCCAGGGCCTGTTTCATCGTCATCGTGCCGGTGCGGCCGTAGCCGGAGCCGATTACCTTGAGGGTCATCGCACCATTCCTTGTGATCGGATGTTTGGTGTTGCGCTCCGGAGCGTCTTCCTTGTCTCATGCAAAGCGCCTCTCGGGAAACGAAACGATTTCATCGCCCATGAGCGAGATTCAACTCCACCGGATCGACTTGAACCTGCTCGTCACCTTCGAGGCGTTGATGGAGGAGAGCACGCTGGCCGCAGCAGCCGACCGGCTGTCGATAACGCCGTCGGCGGTGAGCCATGCGCTCGGGCGGCTGAGGACACAGCTAAACGACCCGCTTCTGGTGCGGGTCGGCGGGCGGATGCAGCCGAGCCCATATGCGCTCGAGTTGATCGAGGACGTGCGCCCCGTTCTGCGTGGCCTGCGTCGAATGCTTGCACCGCGCAATCCGTTCGATCCGGCGACCAGCGACCGGGTGTTCCGGATCATGATGTCGTCGTTTCCATCGCTCGTCGCCGCAGTCTTGGCTCATGCCCGGACGGAGGCGCCCGGAGTGACGATCGAATGGCTGAACGTGAGCGCGCAAGTCTACGATGCAGTGGCCGACGGGCTGATCGACGTTGCACATGTGGGCGGGGATCTGCGGTTGCCGGAGGGACTCGATGGGCGGGAGATGGAACCGTTCACCTGGTACAGCTTCGCGCGCGCGGATCATCCGGCGCTGGATAATTGGGGGCCGGAGGCGTGGGCGCGATGGCCGCATCTGCAGGTCAAGATCGACACCAACGCCCTGAGCCCCGTCGATGCGCGCAAGGACGATCCGGGGACCACTCGGCGCATCGGCGCGAAAATCGGGGAATTCGCGGCTGTGGGAATGGTGCTTTCCGAGACCGACTTGCTGACGACCCTGCCTTCCATGCTGATGGCGAGCCAGATGGAGCTGCACAACCTTCGCGCGATGCGCCCTGTGGTGACGCCGGAACGGTTTCCGGTGCGCTTCGTATGGTCGTCACGGCTGAGCCGCGATCCCGGCAGCCTATGGCTCCGATCCCTGCTGATGGACACATACGAAACAGTCCAAGCAGAGGCCAATTCCCGGGTCGAGGCACAATTGCTCGAACGCTCCGCACGACCGGCCTGATCGAACGGGTCACGCCCCTCGTCTTCTCGATTGGGTTCAGCCCCTGGTTCGCTTCCGGGGTCGCGGACTCGATCCGCCGCGGTCACGGCCTGCGGCGCGCGGTGGGGTCGAGGAATTCTGCAATCGCTTTTTGCGATCTTGTGCGGCGCGGACGGAGTGCCCTTGCTTTAGCTTGATCGCATCGCTGAAACGATCGGCCATGCACGATGGGCAAGAGTTGGCTGGGGAAGTTCCCCAGTCGCACACTCCCTTGCGGCCTCCGACCGGCGATCTTGAAACGCAAGAAACGCATTGGAGATCAGAATGTCCCTCAAGATCATCGGAACCGGCATGAGCCGCACCGGCACCCTGTCCACGAAGACAGCCCTCGAAACGCTGGGCTTCGGCCCCTGCCACCACATGATGGAACTCTTCGCCAACCCTGCCCAAGTCGAAATCTGGGCCGAGGTCGCGCGCTGCGAGCCCGTGGACTGGGAGGCAGTCTTCGCGGGCTACACCTCGCAGGTCGACTTTCCCGGCGGCCGCGTCTGGCAGCAAACGATCGAGGTCTTCCCCGAGGCTAAGGTTCTGCACAACGAACGGCCCGAAGAGGAGTGGTGGGCGAGCTTCAGCAAGACCGTGCTGAAGGTCTGGGCCAACCACGCGCGGCTGACACGGAACATGCCGCCTCACGTTCAGGACATCTTTGTCAAGCTCACGCCTTTCTATATCGACGACACCTTCGGCGGAATTCCCGACAAGGAAATGGCGCTTGCGGCCTATCGCCGAAACAACCGGCTGGTGCGCGAGCTTGTCCCCGACGAGCGGTTGCTCGTCTTTACGCCGTCGGACGGCTGGGCGTCGCTTTGCGACTTCCTTGACGTGCCGGTGCCGGACCAGCCGTTTCCGCGCAGCAACGGCCGCGACGAGTTCTGGGACAATTTTGAGGAAGAGCCGGTCGGCTGAGACCTGATCGAACCCTGCGGCGGCCTTGGGTGGGGGCCGCCGCGCCCTTGGTCAGGCCGCCGCCCCGAGCCCGCTGAGCGCCGGGCCGCGTGTCTTCAGGAAGGTGACGAGGGCATCTAGAACCGCGCGGACCTTGGCCGAACCGCGGGCGGACTCGTGGTAGAGTACCCAGCTGTCCATCTGGTCGAACGGCTCGGCAAACACGCGCACGAGGGTCGGGCAGGTATCGCCTACCGCGCAGAACAATGGGCCGATCCCGCCGCCCTGTTCGATGATGACCCGCGCGGAGTCGGAATTCTCGACCCGCGTTGCCGGGCGGTCGGGGTCGGCGAATTGTTCCACCCAGCCGAAGGCGCGCGCATGCAGGAGCGGCGCGTTGTAGCGCACGAGCGGGTGCTCGCGCAGATCTTCCGGTGCTCCGGGCCGTCCGACCCGCGCGAGGTAGTCGGCCGAAGCATAAAGACAGCTGCCCCAGGTAAAGCTATGCGCGATCACAAGGCCCGGGTCTTTTGGCGGGATCGTCCGCACCGCGATATCCGCGTCGCCTTTCGACAGATCGACGCCAGAGATCGAACTCATCAGGTCGACATGAAGGCCGGGATGGGCCTCCGTTACCTCGCCCACAAGGGGGCGCAGGACATGCGCGGCCGTCGGCACGCAGGCGATGCGGACCGTGCCCACAGCGGCTTGCCGCATCGACCGCACATTCAGCGTGGTTGTGCTGACGGTCGTCTCCATGGCCTCGGCGGCCTTCAGGACCGCCAGCCCCTCGGGCGTGAAGCGGAACGCGCCGCCGCCGCGAACGATCAGGACCGCGTCGAAGACCTCCTCTGCCGCGGCCAGACGGCGGCTGACGGTCGAGGCGTCGACACCGAGGAGCCGCGACGCACCAGTCACGGACCCGCCCTTATCGAGGGCCAGGATGATGCGGAAATCGCTCCAGTTCGGTTCGGTCATGGCGGTTCCTTACATGGTGCGCTTTCATGCGCCGAGCGGAATGGCGACCGCTTGCATCTGCGCGGTAACATCGGCCTCGTGGTCCCGATAGGCCGCGATCACTGTCTCCCGCAGCCAGACATTGCCGGGATCGGTCGCGCTGCGCGCCGACCATGCGAACCGCATCGGAAAATCCTTCGGCGCGGCGACCGGCTCGAGCGGCTGCAGGTCGTAGCGTTTCCAGATCTCCTGCATCGCGATGCTCGGCTGCGTCGTGATGAGATCAGTTTGCGCGAGCACCGGACCGACGAGCGGGAAATCATGCACCTTGCCGCCCAGGGTTCGCGGTCGGTTCATCACCCGGTGCTCCTTTTCGATCGGCGTCCCGCCGGTGTCCTCCACGGCGACCTGAAGGTAGCGGTACCGCCCGGCCATTTCGGCGCTCCAGCTCCGGGCGGCCGGGTGACCGCGCCGCACGAAGCTGAAGAAGGTGATCGGCGCAAGATCGACCGACTGGATCCCGTCCACCAGATGTGCCGGGCCGCCCACATGCAGCAGGTCGATCAGCCCGTCGACAAGATCGTTCTGGTTGGTCGGTTTGATCCTGACCCATTCCACCATGGCGCCCGGCGCCGCGTCCCCGATCTGCGCAGTGACCTGCGCGATGAACGCGGGCATGGAGTGCAGCCCGATCCGAAACACGCGATCGGTGGTCGCCGGATCGAAGGGCTCGGCCGGCTCCAGCGCGCGGCGCAGGCTGCGTAGGATCGGCGCCATCTCACCCGCCAGCACCAGCGCCCGCGGTGTCGGCTGCATCTTTCCTCCGACACGCACGAAGAGCGGATCGTCGAACTGCGATCGCATTCGGCCGAGGGCGTGACTGACAGCGGATGGCGTCAGATGCAGACGGTCCGCCGCGCCGGCGACGCTGCCTTCCTCGATCAGCGCTTCGAAGGTCGAGAGAAGATTGAGATCGATTTTGTGTAACTGAATCTGGCTCATGCCGGCCTGAAATCGTTTCGCTGGACTGCATCGAGCCTGCGGCAGATGCTGTGTTCATGTCCAATGGAAAGCATCGACTGACCTGCGATACTCCGGCAAGAAACTGAATTTATACGCTTTTCACAGAAACGAGCCTGACAGAGCTGCTCTGCGGCAATGTGGCAGTCAAAGACCAAGGCCCTGAATTTCATTCCCGGCGGCGGCCGATCCGCGGAGCCCACAACCGGCGCCGAATGGAGAGGTTTGCCCCGCCCGGGCCACCTGAGGGAGAAAGATCGATGACAGTTATCGAGAGACCGGGAGCCGCGGCACACGCGCTCAGCGGAGACGCCAATGGCCGGATCTGGGGCGCACGCGCAGCCGATTGGGCCCTTATCCAAGAACAGCAATGCGCCGCCGGCTACCATGCGGTTTTCGACAAGGTGCCCGTCGGCTCCGAAACGCGGCTGCTCGACGCGGGCTGCGGGGCCGGCTTGGCTATGCGTCTGGCCGCGGATCTTGGCGCGGAGGTTGCCGGGATCGACGCTTCGGCCGGGCTGCTCGAAGTCGCCCGCGACCGTCTTCCCGGCGCACGCGTGGAACAGGGCGACTTGGAGGCTATGCCTTTCGAGGATGACAGCTTCGATGTCGTGACCGGCTTCAATTCCTTCCAGTTCGCCGCCGATCCCGTCGCCGCCTTGCAGGAGGCGCGCCGCGTCACGAAGCCGGGCGGCAAGGTGTTCATCATGACCTGGGGCGAGCCCGGCAGCATGGAGGTCACGGCGCTTGTCGCCGCGCTGAAGCCTCTGCTGCCGCCGATGCCGGCGAATGCCTCCGGTCCGTTCGCGCTGTCCGAACCGGGCAAGCTCGAAGAGCTTGCCGCGCGCGCCGGCTTGACTCCGCGCGAGGCTTTCGACGTCGACTCCCCTTGGACCTATCCGGACCTCGTCACGGCGCAGAAGGGGCTCGGCTCGTCGGGCGTCGCGTTCAAGGCAGCGGAAGCCAGTGGACAGGCGGCCCTCGACGCAGCGCATGAAGCGGCGCTCGCGCCCTTTGTCCAGCCGGACGGAGGGTACCGCATCGGCGCGACCTTCCGCATCCTCATGGCAGAAAAGGCCCGCTGAGACCGCCCCGGGACGGTTCGAAGAAGGCCGTCCCGGGCCCAGGCGCTTTGTCCATCCACAAGGAGCAGACCCATGAACACGATCCTGAAGACTCTGTCCGTTGCAGCCATTTCCGGCCTGGCCTCGGCGCATGCCGCAACAGCCGAAGTTTCCGAACACTTCATCATTCACGAGTTGAGGCAGACGCCGCAGGAGGCTGCCACGCTGATCCGAGATTTCATCGCGATGAGCGACGACTGGTCGCTCAATGGCGAATTCGAAATGATGGGCGGCGCGGCCGTCGGCATGAAGATCTGCTTCAACGCCATGCGCGGCTACGTGGCTCAAGCAGGATTGCACAACCTGGCCATGATGCCCTGCGGCAATATCGCGTTCTACGAGGAGGAAGGTCAGTCATATCTGACAATGCTCGATGTGGGCTACATGACGACGCTTTCGCCGCATCCCGCTCTTGAAGAGGGCGTTACCCTGGCGCGTCCGGCCTATGCCGGCATGTTCTCAGAAGTCCTCGGGGTCGAATGAGACAGACAGCCGCCCAAGGCGCGCAAGTGCAAGGGCGGGTCAGGGCCCAAGCGGCAGGTCGGATCATCGCCGGAATGATAAAACGGGCATGCATGATCCGACCTGCTCATCCTTCGCTCGAAGCCGGTGCTGGCAACTTGAATGCGCAATTTTCGTTTTGTCTGTGGCCACACCGTGCAATAGCGTGAGGACGTCACCTGCCCTCGACAGACGTCAAATTCAGACATCCGATGGAGATCGTCATGACCCAGATCCTTCAAGTGGTCGCAATCGGGCTCGCGACGCTCGGCACGGGGGCCGCAACGATGTCGGTGATGAACGAGGACATTCCCGACCTGCAGGTGCCCGAAGGCGCATGGTCATCGAGCGGCGCGCTGGACGGCCGGGCCTTCGTGGTTCTGGGCTCCGACATTGAAAGCGGTGCAGTCCTCGAGGACGAACTGTTGTTCCGCGATGGGACCTTCCAGTCGGTTGACTGCCAGAACTATTGTGATTTCGGCTGGTCTGATTACCGGACCAAGGTCATCGACGACGTGATCCATTTCACGGCAACCACCATTTGTCCTGATGCACCGCACACGGTGGTGTTCTACGGCCAGGTCGTCGGCGATACGATCACGCTTGAAGGAACATGGACGACCCGCCGCTGGTACTGGACCAACCAGATCGCGCTCGAGGCGTCGGGCACGGCCACCGATTTCGACGCCGCGATCGCCGTTTCCGGCTGAGATCCGCGCCATGCGCCCGGCAGATCCTTCGCTGGGCGGTATCGTTTTTCGCGTCGCCATCCTTGTCGCCGTACTGGTGCTGGCCAGTTGGGGCGCACACATCGTCCGCGACGCGCTGAATCTGCAGATCCGACCCGATAACGAACAGCAGGTTCACCGCATGATCATGCTCGGCTCGGCAGCCTATATCGGGCTGCTGGCGCTTCCCTTCGTTCCGGGAGCCGAGATCGGGCTGGCCATGCTCGCGGCCTTCGGCGCGGCCATCGCTCCGCTGATATATATCTGCACTGTGGCGTCCATGATCCTCGCCTACACGGCGGGGCGGTTCCTGCCCATCGACCTGTTGCGGCGGGTCCTGTCGGCCATTCGGATGCACCGGGCCGCGGACCTCGTCGCCCGGGCCGCGCCCCTGTCGGGCGACGATCGTCTTGCGATGCTGCTGGACGGGCAGTCGGCGCGCGCGCTGCGGCTTGCGATCCGCTATCGTTATCTCGCGCTTGCTCTGGCTGTGAACACGCCCGGGAATTCGGTCATCGGCGGCGGGGGTGGTATCATGCTCATGGCGGGCCTCAGCGGCATCTTTTCGCCGCTCGCGACCGTCGCGACAATCGCGCTTGCCGTCTCTCCGGTGCCGCTGGCGATGGTACTCTTCGGATTGCGGTTCTGACGCGAGCGGCGTGCCGCGCTGGAGCCTCGGCTCGCGAGGCCAGAGACGCAGCAGGGTCTGGAGCCGATTGGTAGGTGATCCGATGCGCCCTTAGCCAGCAGGATTGCGATGCGCAGCCCGTTCGCTACCGAAGCCAAAGATCGCGGCTCGCCCACAATGCCGAATGCTATGCGACGGCGCGGCGACCGCTCTGGGCTCAAAGCCGTAATGCGGCGGTGCGGCAGGCTTGGCCCGCCGTGATCCCACCGCAGCGCGGCGGATCTGGTACGTTCGGCCGTCGGCATGATGCTGAAGACGTGGCGGGCGTGGTGGATCGGAGGAACCGTCTTGCCGACTACAAACCTGCCAGCCATCCGCGCCTGCCGTCCCGCTTGGAACAAAGGCCGCATCGTTGGTCAGAAGCGTCCGCTCGAGCCAAAGCATGTATGGGCGATCCGGGTCCGCCTCGAGATCGCTCAGCGGACCCATGAGCTTGCTCTCTTCAATCTCGCGATCGACAGCAAGTTGCGAGGATGCGACCTGGTGAAAATGCAGGTCATTGACGTGTATGCGGCCGGACAGGTCAAACACCGCGCTTCGATCGTCCAGAGCAAAACCCAGAGGCCGGTCAGCTTCGAAATCACCGAGGGGACGCGAAAAGCCATCGCGACTTGGCTCGAAACTCCGCTGATGGTCGGGTCGGAGCATCTCTGGCCGGGGCGCTTTCACGAACGCCGGCATATTTCGACAAGGCAATACGCCCGCCTCGTGCAGGACTGGGTGACCTCCATTGGTCTCGAGCCAAGCGCCTACGGCACCCATTCGATGCGTCGGACCAAGGTGGCGCAGATATATCGCAAGACTGGCAACCTCCGCGCGGTGCAGCTCCTGCTCGGCTATACGAAGATGGATAGCGCGGTGCGCTACCTCGGCGTCGAGCTCGAAGATGCGCTCGCCATCGCGGAAGCGGTGGAGCTCTGAGATATCGGGCCGGTCGGTAGTGGCCGGCCCCAAGCTGCCACTGGGCCTTCGCCGCCGCGTGGTCGGGCTTCGCGACGGCCGTTGCAATGATCGTGACAACGACAATCCCTTCCGGCGTCGAGATCCAACCGAGCGCGATGAGGATCGTGGCCATCGCCAGCGCAAGGCTCATAACGCCAATTGCAGCCGATCGAGTAACGCAGGCGAGAAGCAGGACCAGCGCCGCATCGGTGGTCCAGATGAGATAGGCGATCCGGCACATCGGAAACCGCCCTAGATAGATGCAGCTGTTCCACCTGATGCAGGTTTGGCGATATTGGGTATCCCTCAGCAGCTGATCTGCTGAGGAATGCAATCAATCGGTGACGACATGCGTCGCGCCTGCCGCTGCAACTTCCCCGCAATACCGGCGCGCCGGCGAAGGCCGGCGAGCCGGCGCAGACGAGCTATGCGGATGAGGTCGTCCGCGATATTGCGCCGCGCCACGACCGTGTCGAAACGCGAGAAGGGCATAGCAGCTCCGGTTGATCGGGACGAAACGGTCGCCTTCAAGACGAACGGCATACAGGCGGCGACAATGGCCACAGCCGCGAAGACCGAGCTCCAGCCGACCAGCGTTGCGACGGACGAAGCGCTCATGCTCATTCCGACGGCCGTGAGGAAGAAGGATTGGAGGCGCAGGCCCAGGAGAATGACCAACGCGGCGTTCACGATCCAGATCGCGTAGGCGACCACGACAGCGTCCGGATTGGTATAGGAGCCGAAGACATCGGCGATGCTGTCGAAACCGTAGGCTTCCGCACCGACCATGGCGAAGTGTGTCCCTGCGAGGATCGCCGCGGCAAGCGCAAGGCGCGATCCGTAGTGAACTACTTGTTCCAGTCGCATGATGACGGTCCTCTTTGGATCTCCGATGCATGCATCACGCGCCGGGACTCCGGCCAAACGAGGGCAAACGTGCCCAAATCCGGACATAAGCACCTGAGGGCGCTCTTGCGAAAATGCAAAGATCTACAGAGTTTTACATGCATCTTACATGAACGCGCCGACGCGCGCCTCGGTTCGGGCGCGTCCCAAATGGAACCAGTCTGCTCCGTAGCGACGGAAAAGACACCCGACCGCGCGAGCGGCCGGGCGAGAGCAAATGCTCATTTGCCTTTGGGGGGCGTGTTGCTACCCGTGGCGTGACCTCGCGTCAGATCTGTCTGATGGTCAAGGTGACTGCACGGGCCGACGCCGACGTCCGGCAGCTTCCCGCTTGATCCATCATGGGCTTGCGCGGTGGCCAGTTGCCTGACGCATCCGGACAGCGGGGCTGCGAACTCCTACAGGCCAAAAAATCGCCTTGCCTCTTTCGTCGGAGCGAGGCGCTGAGACTCCGGTGATCCGCGCGGCCCATGAGGGCTCTGCGCAGGATCCTGGTGATGCCGCCGGCAAGGTTGTTACCAAGAGCCTTGTGCCAGCCGTTCAAGCGCCCCATCGTCAGGACGGATTGAGCGGTCATGTTAGGCACCCTTGACCCCCGACCTCCGGCCGCTTCGACCGAGCCTCGTTCTGAAGATCTCGCGTGCCGGTCAATGCCTGCTCGACCTCGGCTATGTCGACGGTCCGGACGATCCCCTGCTTCGCTTGCCAGTGATCGATGACGGACGGAATGAGCAGAGCCGAGACGGCCATCACGATGGCAAGGCCAGTCGGTGTCGAGATCACGCCCAGCACCACGAAAAGCGCAGCGGCGGCGAGAATGAAGCCGACAGTGGCAAGCGCAATGGACTGGATGCGGAGAGCGAAGCAGATGACGAGGGCGGCGTTCACCGACCAGACGGCGTAGGCGATCGTCGTCCAGCCGCTTTCGAACAGCTTCGCGGCCGTATCGATGAGCGCCAGATGTCCGGACAAGGCGGATGCCAGCAGAAGGGCTTGCATACCGAATAGCAACAACGCCGCCATTACGAAGCTGAGAGCGATAGACAGAATGTTCACGGTCTTCATTGGACTGGTTCCTTGCGATCTTCGCCCCCAGGCTCCGACGCGGAACGCGACATACGAGAAACATCTCTTGCTCGTAGATCGCATTGCACGGTGAGAAGCCGACGAGCCCGGTCGCTCCTGCCGAAACGCATGGCATAGTCTGCCAGCGCAGCCTCGAGGGCCTCGACACGCACTTTCAGGTCGTTCGACTCCATCGGCGCTCTCCCATTCTCGAGAGCTACGTTCAAATGGTTAACGAGCTGTTAATGGCCCTGTTGAAACGCGCAGTTCAGCCCGGGACCGGCTCGCAGAGCACAACGTCCTGACCGGCCCTCGCTTCCGCGGTGCGAAGTACACAGTCGGTTGCGGCAATACGGCCCTTGGCCTGGTCGAGCGACGCGTCGAGCGCCAAGAGGATCCGAGCGATGTCGGCCATATTCTCCGCTTCGAGTTCGGAGCGCGGCACAGGACGGCGCGATTCAGCGGGGACCGGCGGAACCAGCAGTTTCGTCCGCGTCACCACCTGAGGCCCCTCTCTCGCGCAGGCGGCCAAGAAGGGCATCGAGGGCCGGGTCAACAGGATCTGTCGCATCGGCACGGTCCTCGATTTCGCGAACGAATTTGCTGGCCTGTTTCCAGCGCGCCTCGGCAGCCCGGGCCGCACGATCGGCCAGGACCGCGGCGGCGCGTCGCCCCGGTCATCACCCAGCAGCCCCGAGGGCGCCTGGACCTCCGACATCACGGACGAGGCGCTGAACTGAGGGTTGGGTTCCTCCGAGACGGGAAGGGCGGCCCCAGGGCCGCCCTTTTTCGTCTCACCCCGCGCCCTCCGCGCCGCATCCCCCCGTGCCCGTCATCCTCGGGCTTGACCCGAGGATCTCCCGCCGCCTGTCATCGCGTCGCCAAGCCGGGCCAACGCCGGCCCGTGGGGAGGCGCCCGGCCCCCGCCGCATTCGCGCTTTATGGCGAAGAACACCGCCCCGCGCCCCGCTTCGTGCAGGATGGCAGAACGCCGCCCCGCCGGAACGGGCCGGCGCTGGCCCGGCGCCTTCGGCGCGCATCGGGCCGGCATCGGATCGGATCGACTCGAAAAATCTTGGAGAGGCGTTGATAGAGATCCATGCTCCCCAAGAAAGAACTCGCGTTCAGTCATCCATGTTCTTGTTTCGAAAGGCAATTCATTGTATCGGATCATAACAGGCCAATTTTGGCGTTTTCTTTAGAACAGGATGCGAGAACCTATGGGCTCCAAGCTACCGTACCTGCCAACTCCGGGGACAATTCCAAAGGTACTTGATAAAATCGTAGAAGCCAGGGTACCTGATCGCTTCACTCTGGACTTTCTCGGAACTAAATTAGGCTTCAAGGGCGGAAACGCCAGACCAATCATACCATTTCTGAAAAGACTCGGCTTTCTAAGAGATGACGGATCAACAACTGAGATTTACACGCGATTCCGAATGGAAAGCGAACGAGGCAAGGCCATGGCGGAGGCGATGCAAACAGGCTTCTCTGAGATATTCGAGCGAAATGAATATGCTTATGACCTGGACCGAAAGAACCTCAAGGACCTTGTCTATTCGATAACTGGAGCTGAAAAGGGCAATTCTGCTTCCGAGTGCATCGTGAGCTCGTTCATGAATCTTCTTGATTACGCGGACTTTGAATCCGAAGACGAAGAAGGATCCAAGCCACTTGAAGACGACGGCTCAAAGCAGATAGAGCGCGTCTATGAAGGAGAGAGGCAGGAAAATCACTACCGCAGTGACCGAACTCTCAGTCTTGGCTACAACATCAATATCAACCTTCCTGAAACGACGAACGTCGATGTTTACAATGCTATTTTTGAGGCAATAGACAAGAAGCTCATCAAATAAATGGACCATCGAGCACGATACTTCTGCCTTAATAATCTTTCGATTGAGTCGTCCATCCGTACCACGCAGCGAAAACTGGGTATGGATCTGGGCCCATCCCACAGGGATTCACAGGAAAAAGACAGCCTAGATTCAGATACAATTTACTACCCTCAATTCTCTGGCCGAATACGGGCTGAAGCTGAACGAATGGCTCAGAACTACGTGCTGTTTTACAGTCTAGAGAACGCAATGCGAGATCTCATTCATGACGTGCTTTCGGACTCCGCAGGAGAGGGATGGTGGGACACTGCTGGCATTGTTCCGGACAGGGTCCGAGAAAACGCAACAAACAATCGCACGAAGGAGGAAGGGACTGGCGTAACTCTTCGCTCGGATAGGATGCTCGACTACACAAACTTCGGCGAACTCGGAGAGATTATAAAAGTTAATTGGGAGCACTTTCAGGCAATATTTATTGATAAGAGAGCCGTCGAAAGAATCATCGCAAACCTCAACACTCTGAGAGCGTCAATTGCTCATTGTACGGCCCTCTCAGAAGACGAAGAAACCCGCCTTCACTTGTCTTTAAGAGATTGGTTCCGGCAGCAGGCTTAGCGAAAGAAACGCGTGGGTCTATGCAAGCATCACGAACTTTCGGGTCGGGCAAAATCGCGGCTCAAGAGTTTGTGGAATCGTATTCATAGCAAGACCCCTCACTCCCCCGGATCCCACAACCGGTCCACCACCTCCCGGACCTCGGGCTTCGCCCGGCCCTTGAATTTCCGGCGGTATTCCTCGACCAGGTCCTCGCCCGCCAGCAGCCCCGCCACCCGGGCGCGGACGAAGGCGCCGAGCACGATGTTCATGCGCGGGCCCATGCCCGGGCCCATCGACTTGAACAGCCGGTAGACGTCCTCGTCGACATAGAGGCTCACCTTCCGGCGCTTCCCCGTCCGCCCCTTCCAGACGTCCTCCCATTCCGACGGCACGTAGCTCTCGCGGGTGAGCGTATACGCCATGTCGAACTGGAAGCGCTCCATCAGTCCGACCAGTTCCGACAATGCGCGGCTCTTCAGCTTCGCGGTCATGCGTCTGCCCCTTCGTCAACCAGGTGAAGGGGGCAGCCTCGGCCCGAACGGTTAACGGGGGCTTGCGTCAAATCACGTCCGACGGAAATCACCCGCAGATCACCCGTGGATCACCCACGAATTCGGCCGCCTTGCGGGGGCCCCTTAATCCGCCAGCTTCTGCAGCCGCGCCATCAGGCTCGACGTGTCCCAGCGCCCCCCGCCCATGGCCTGCACGTCCTTGTAGAACTGGTCCACCAGCGCCGTTCCGGGCAAGGGCGCGCCCACCGTCTCGGCCTCCGCCAGGCAGATCGCCAGGTCCTTGCGCATCCAGTCCACCGCGAAGCCGTGCTCGTACTCCCCGGCCAGCATCGTCTTGTTTCTGTTGACCATTTGCCAGCTCCCGGCCGCGCCGCCCTGGATCACGTCGACCACCGCCTCGCCGTCCAGCCCCGCCTTCTGCGCGAACAGAAGCCCTTCGCTCAGCCCCTGCAACAGCCCCGCGATGCAGATCTGGTTCACCATCTTCGTGAGCTGCCCCGCGCCCACCTCGCCCATCCGCCGCGCCTGCTTGGCATAGGCCGCCATCACCGGCTCAACCCGCTGATAATCCTCGGCCTTTCCCCCGCACATGATCACCAGCTGCCCGTTCTCCGCCCCCGCCTGACCGCCTGAGACCGGCGCGTCCACATAGCTGATTTCCTTGGCTTTCGCGGCCTCGGCCAGCTCGCGGGTCACGCCCGCGCTGACGGTCGTGTGGTCCAGGAACACCGACCCCGCCGCCATCCCCGCGAAGGCCCCGTCCTCGCCCAGGCAGACCGAACGCAGGTCGTCGTCATTGCCCACGCAGGCCGCCACGATCTCGCAGCCCTCGGCCGCCGCGCGCGGGGTCGGCGCGTGGCCGCCGCCATGCTGCGCTGCCCAGGCCTCGGCCTTGGCGGCGGTGCGGTTGAAGACGGTCACGTCGTGGCCCGCCTTCGCCAGATGTCCCGCCATCGGGGCACCCATCACGCCCATCCCCAGAAATGCCAGCTTCGCCATCACCACCTCCCTTTGCATGTGCCGCTCCCGGGGGTTAGACCGCCCGCCGGGAACCGGGTCAACAGGATGGGCAAATGGAGCGGCTGTTCCGATGGAGCTTCCGCGTCGTCGCGGGGGCGCTGGTGCTGGCGGGGCTGGCGGTCGTCGCGGCGCTGTGGCTCGCCTCGCGCAGCCTGCCCGATTACGACCGGACCGAGACGGTGCGCGGCGCGGCCGCCCCGGTCGAGATCGTCCGCAACACCCACAACGTTCCCCATATCTTCGGAAGCTCCGATGCCGACGTGTTCTTCGGGCTGGGCTATGCCCATGCGCAGGACCGGCTCTGGCAGATGACGATGCTGCGGCGCACCGCGCAGGGGCGCCTGTCGGAGCTGTTCGGCCGCCGCACGCTGCGCACCGACGAATTGCTGCGCCGTCTCGGCCTCTACCGCGCGGCATCGGCCAGCGTGGCCGTGCAGGACCCGGAGACGCTGGCCATGCTCGAGGCCTATGCCGCGGGCGTGAACGCGCGGATCGAGGTCATCAACCGCGACGCCTCGGGCCGGGGTGCGCCGGAATTCTTCCTGTTCTCGCCGTCGATCGCGCCCTGGCAGCCCGCCGACTCGATCGCGGTGGCCAAGCTGATGGCGCTGCAGCTCTCCGGCCATGTCGCCGAAGAGGTGCTGCGCGCCCGCGCGTCGCTGGTGCTGCCCGACGACCGCCTGCCCGACCTGCATCCCGACATCCCGGGTCCCGGCACGGTCAAGCTCGCGGGGATGCGCGATCTCTTCCCCGGGCTCGCGGTCCGGCACGCCACCGCGACGCCGCGCCCGGATCTCTGGCCGGTTCCGCCGCGCCACCTCGCCGGCGCCTCCAACGCCTTCGCCATCGCCCCCGACCGCGCGGCGGCGGGCGGGGCGCTGCTGGCCAACGACCCGCATATGGGGCTCGCGGCGCCGACGGTCTGGTATCTCGCCCGGCTGGAGCTGGAGACCGGCGGCGTGATCGGCGGCACGATCCCGGGCATGCCCGTCGTTATGGCCGGCCGCAGCGCGCGGCTGGGTTGGGGGCTGACCTCGACCTATCTCGACGACCAGGACGTTCTGATCGAACAGCTCGATCCCGAGGATTCCACGCGCTACCGCACGCCCGACGGCTGGGCCACATTCGAGACCGAACGCTCCATCGTCACCATCAAGGACGAGGCGCCGGTGACGCTGACGCTGCGCCGCACGGTCAACGGCCCGGTCCTGACCGGAAGCCAGTTCGACCTCGGCACGGTGACGCCCCGCGGGCATGTCGCCGCGCTCGCCTGGACGGCGCTCTCGGCCGAGGACACGTCGCTGCGCACATGGCTCGAACTGATGCGCGCCGGCACACTGGACGCGGCGCTGGCCGCCGCGGCGCATTACGTGGCGCCGGCGCAGAACCTGACCGTGACCGACGGTCGCCGGATCGCCATGCAGGTAATGGGCCGCCAGCCCGACCGCGACGCCGCGCACCAGTCGCAGGGCCGCATTCCCGCACCGGGCTGGATCGCGGCAAACCGCTGGACAGGGCTGAAGCCTTTCGACGCCAATCCCGTCTGGATCGACCCCGAGGGCGGGATGTTGGGCAACACCAACAACAAGCTGGTCGACCGCCCCTTCCCCGATCACGTCAGCCATTACTGGGGCGACAGCCAGCGCGTGCAGCGCATGACCCGGCTGCTCTCCCAGCGCGAGGTCCACACCCGCGAGAGCCTGATCGAGGCGCAGCTCGACACCGTGTCGGTCACCGCGCGGGCGCTGCTGCCGCTGGTCGGCCGCGACCTGTGGTTTACCGGCGAGGCCGCGCCCGCCGGCACGCCCGAACGCCGGCGCCAGATCGCGCTGGACCTGCTGGCCGCCTGGAACGGCGAGATGTCCGAGCACCTGCCCGAGCCGCTGATCTACGCCGCCTGGATGCGCGCCCTGCAGGAGCGGCTGATCCGCGACGACCTGGGTCCGCTGGCGGATCAATACGACCATGTCGAGCCGCTCTTCATCGAGCGGGTCTATCGCGACATCGACGGGGCTGGCGCCTGGTGCGACGTGATACAGTCCACCGCGCAGGAAAGCTGCACGGACCTGGCGCGGCAGGCGCTGGACGATGCGCTGCAATCGCTGGAGGAGCGCTACGGCGCGCGTCTCGAAGGCTGGCGCTGGGGCGATGCCCACGAGGCGCGCCACGACCATCCGGTGCTGGGCGACATCCCCTTCGTCGGCGCGGTGGTCAACATCCGGCAAAGCACCTCGGGCGGCGACAACACGCTGCAGCGCGGGCGAACCTCGGGCGAGCTGCCCGACCCCTTTGCCAGTGTTCACGCCGCCACCTATCGCGGCGTCTACGATTTCGCCGATCCCGAAAGCAGCGTCTTCATCACCTCGACGGGACAATCGGGCCATCCGCTGTCGCGCCATTACGACGATCTGGGCGAGCTCTGGCGGCGTGGCGAGTACATTCCGATGACGCTCGACCCCGAGCTGGCCCGCGCGGGGGCCGTGGGCATCACGCGGCTGGTGCCGGAAGGCTGAAGGCGGGCGCATCGGCGCTCCTGCGTCGTCCGAAGTGCAACCGGGAGCGGATCGGCCCTAGCCCGCCAGCGCCTTCCCGAGCCGCGGCAGCTTGGCGCGCTTCATCAGCGCCCGGATCTCGTGGCGCTCGCCCGACAGCCGCTCCGCCTCGGCGCGCACGGCCTCGGCCACGCCGCCGACCGTCTCGGGCGCGTCGAGCCACAGCTCCATCAGGAAGGCATCCGGCGCGATGGCGGCCAGGCCCTCGCCCGCGACCTCGCGGCGCGGGAAATCGCGCAGGTTCAGGGTGACCAGCCGGTCCGCGCCGGCATCCGATGCCGCGGCCAGCACGTGCACGTCGTTCGGATCGGGCAGCCAGAGGCGGGCCTCCGTCGCCCCGCCGGGCTGCACCTCCGCCCCCGGCCAGGCGGCGCGCAAGGCCGCGATCTCGCCGCGGGCCACGGCCTCGCCGCCCGGCAGCTTCGCCGCCGCCCGCGCCCATTCCTCCAGCACGCGGGGCGACCAGAGCGGGCGGTAGAGCCCCGCCCGCGCCACGCCCATCAGCACCTCCCGAAGCACCGTGGGATAGAGCACGCAGGCGTCGAGAAAGGCCTTCAATCGAGCATCCGGAAGGTCAGCGCCTTGAGATAGCCGCTCTCGGCCAGCTGCGGATGGACCGGGTGGTCCGGCCCGGCGAAGCCCGTGTGGATCAGTTGCGCCTCGCGCCCGGCGCGCCCGATGCCGCGGATCGAGGCGGCACGGAACTTCGACAGCTCGGCGGCGTGGCTGCAGGAACACAGCGTCAGGTAGCCGCCCGCCTCGACCAGCGGCGCGGCCAGCCGGGCCACCCGCTCATAGGCGCGCAGCCCGGCGGTCAGGGCGGGCTTGGCCGGCGCGAAGGCGGGCGGGTCGGCCACGACCACGCCGAAGCGCGCGCCCTCCGCGCCCAGCGCGGCCATCGTGTCGAAGGCGTCGCCGCGCCGGGTTTCGAATTCCTCCGACCGGCCCATCGCCGCGGCGCCCTTCGCGGCCAGTTCCAGCGCAGGGGCCGAGCCGTCGACGGCCAGCGCGCGGGCCGCCCCGCCGGCCAGCGCCGCGAGCCCGAAACCGCCCACATGGGCGAAGACATCGAGCACCGTGGCATCGCGCGCCAGCCCGGCCACGAAGGCGTGGTTCGGCCGCTGGTCGTAGAAGAGGCCGGTCTTCTGCCCGCCCGTCAGGTCGGCGAAATAGATCGCGCCGTTCATCTCGACGGCCACCGACGCGTCCAGCCCGCCGCGCAGCCAGCGCGTCTCGCCGTCGAGCCCCTCGGCCCCACGCGCCCGGCCGGTCGCGTTGAGCAGGACATGCGCCAGCCCGAGCTCGGTCAGCGCGTCGGCGAAGGCCTCGCTCCGCGCGTCGGCCCAGGCGGCGTTGGGCTGGATCACACAGGCCTCCCCGAAGCGGTCGATGACGACGCCGGGCAGCCCGTCAGCCTCGGCATGGACGAGGCGGTAGAAGGGCGCGGGATAGAGCCGCTTGCGATGCGCGAGCGCGCGGCCGAGCCGCGCCGCGATCCAGGCGCCGTCGATCGTGGCGCCTGGGTCGCGGTCCAGCACGCGGGCGGCGATGCGGCTTTCCATCGTGGCGGCGACCGCGGCCAGGGGGTTGCGCTCGGCATCCTCCAGCACGGCAATCGTGCCGGGCGGAATGGCGCGGCTGCGGCGGTCGGCGACGATGTCGTCGGCGAAGACCCAAGGATGGCCATGGCGGATGCGGCGGGCATCGGCCTTGGGCTTGAGGCGGAGGACGGGGCGTGTGTCGGTCATGACCCCGCCTCTAGTCGCGGGGGCGGACAAGCGAAAGGCCCCCGGGTCGCGGGGGCCTTCGCCGGGCAGGTCGTCCCGGGCGGGATCCTGCTTGGGGCTCAGACGGGGGCGGCGCGGCGCGCGGGACGGCGACGGAACCGAGCCACCAGCGCGGCGGCAGCGTTGCGGATATAGGCGGCGCGCAGCGCGCGGGCCTGGCGTTCGATCTCGATGTGGCGGAACTCGTTCATCGGTTCTCTCCGGTTCGTTTCGGTCACCACAGGAGCTATGCCGCGATGCAGCGGATGACCAATGCAGCCGCCGCAAGGCCCCGTTGCGCCCGGCGGGACGCTGGGCGCGTCACTCGAGCGCGGCGATGCCCTCGGCCACGGCGCGCGCGCCCTGCAGCATCCAGCCATGTTCGGAGGCCACAACGAAGATCCGGAAGCCCCGCGGCGCCCAGGCCCGGGCCGTCTCGGCATCCGGCACCCAGGTGGCGTAGGCCTTGCCCGCGGCACGGCAGGCCGCGCCCACGCGGTCCATCGCGGCGCGCAGGTCGTCATTGTCGAGGCTGCGGTGGCCGTATCCCACGCTGAGATCGGCGGGCCCGATGAACAGCCCGTCGATGCCCGGGACCGCGGCGATGGCCTCGCAGGCCTCGACGCCTTCCGGCTCCTCGATCTGGGCCAGCACGACGGTTTCGGCGGGCGAGCGGTCCAGCACCTCGCCCATCGGGTGGGCGGTGTAGCCCGCCCAGCGGGTCGAGCCCGCATAGCCGCGGCCGCCATGGCCGAACCGCGCGGCGCGGGCGATGGCCTGCGCCTTCTCGACGCTGTCGACATGGGGCACGACGATGCCGGTCGCGCCCATGTCCATCACGTCGAGGATGCGCGCGGGCGTGCCGTCGGGGATGCGAACGAGGACGGGGAAATCGCGGGCCCGCGCGACGGCGAGGCAGGGGTCGATCGCGGCGCGGTCGAAGGGCGCGTGTTCGGCGTCGATGCAGACGAAGTCGAGCCCCGACATCATCAGGATCTCCATCGTCACGTGGCTGGGGGTCTTCATGAAGGTCCCCGCCAGCGCGTTGCCCGCGCGCATCCGGCTGAGCAGTCCCGTGGCCTCGGTCATGTCGCATCCCCC
Source organism: Jannaschia sp. GRR-S6-38 (assembly GCF_029853695.1). NCBI lineage: Bacteria > Pseudomonadati > Pseudomonadota > Alphaproteobacteria > Rhodobacterales > Roseobacteraceae > Jannaschia > Jannaschia ovalis. The sequence continues at coordinate 2,443,805 of NZ_CP122537.1, read as the reverse complement.
CTGCGGTGATGCGATCTTGGTTTCAGAGGGGCGCGGCGCAGGCAAGCCCGGCATTCAGCCGGAGGGCGGCTCCGGAAGGTCGGCGGTCGCAGGGGCCTCCGGCAGATCGGCCGTGGCGGGCAGGTCGGCCAGGGACGGAAGGTCGGGCAGGGACGGAAGGTCGGGCAGGTCCGGCAGCTCGGGCAGGTCCGGCAGCGCCCCGGGCGCGGCCAAGGGCGCCGGGCCGCCGCCAGGGCCCGCATCGGGTAAGGCTGGCATCGGCGGCGTCGGCTCGGGTGTCGCGCGGGCTGTGCGGTCGGTGGCTGGGGCGGCCATCGCGGGGACCGCGCCGAAGCCGTCGTCATCTGCCGCAGGCTCGGCCGCGCCGCTGCCGGCGAGGCGCGGCTGGCCGGGAAGCGCGCTCAGCTTGACGGCGCGGCGCCCGTTCAACTGGCCCAGCCGCCCGGACAGCACCGCGTCGCGCGGCAGGCGCGTCCGCCCGGGCAGGGTCACGCCCGAGGCGCCGCCATGCAGGATCACCTGCGACAGCGCAGCGGGGTCGAGCGGCAGCACCTGCCCCTCCTCCAGCGCAAGGAGCCGTTGCACCGGAAGCCGCAGCGGCGGCAGCACCGCCTGCAGCCGGACGGGGGCGCCCGGCATGACCTCGTCGCGCGCGCCCTGCCAATCGGCGGGCGCGCCGCCCGCCTTGGGCTCCGCCCCGCCTTCCGGCGCCGGGCCGCCCAGTGGCAGGATCAGCGCGAGCGTCGCCTCGCGCATGCCGTCGCCCAGCGACAGAGCGAGGTCGATGCGCAGCATCCGGGGTGCCGCCAACAGGGTGGCCAGCGGGTCGGGGCCGGCCACGAAGCTGCCGGCGCGCAGGCGGCCCGGGACGGGCGTGGTGCCGCCCGCGGGCGCGAGGCGCGCGACCTGGTCGAGCAGGGCGCGCGCGAAGGGCTGCGCCAGCGCGGCGTCGATCCGCGTGGGCCGCCGGGGCGCGCGGCCCGGCCCGTCGACCCGGCCGATCGTCTGCACCTCGATCAGCGCGTCGACCAGTGCGGGAGCGAAGACCAGCGCGCCGGTCGAAGCGGCCAGAACCTCGGCATCCAGCGCGGCCAGCGACGCGCTGTCATGGCCCGGCGGATCGACGAGCAGGCCCAGCGCATTCGGGTCGAACCCTTCCAGCACGGCGGCGCCTTCCAGGCGTTGCGCCTCCCGGTCTCGCACCGACAGCCCCAGCCCGGTCATCGTGTCGCCCACACGCAGCATCGCCGTGGACAGCGCGCGGACCAGATCCGGCGCGTCGCCCGCGGGCGAGGTCCCGGCCGGGGGGCGGGCGCCCGCCATGCGGCGCAGGATCGGAAGGGCGGTCTCGGGCGACATGGGTTCTCGGGCAGACTCAGACCCACCCTTCCTCGCGGCAAAGGGTTAACAATCCCTCTCGCCGCGCGGGGTCATTCGGCGGCGCGGCGGGGCGCCTCGGCCCGCGGCAGCCGTACGCGGAAGGCCGCGCCGTCCTGTCCGGGCAGGTAGTCGATCGCGCCGCCCAGCCGGGTCATTACCTCGCGGCAGATGGCGAGCCCCAGCCCCGCGCTGCCCGCCGCGGCCTGGTCGCTGAGCCGGGCGAATTTCTCGAAGATGACGGCCCGGTCGCGGGCGCCGATGCCCGCGCCGTTGTCGACGAAATCCACCTCGACCGCGCCGCGCACGGCGCGCGCCCCGATCCGCAGGGCGGGCGCATCGGCATCGCAATATTTCGCCGCGTTGGTGATGATGTTGATGAAGACCTGCGCCAGGCGGTCGGGATCGGTCTCGATCTCGAAGGCCTCGGCCTCCGGGTCGCGCTGGATCTCGAGCGCGCCAGTGCCCGCGGCGGTGACCGCGCGGTCGAGCACCGTGCGCAGCGAGGTCCGGCTGGGGCTGAGCTGGACCTGCCCGCTTTCCAGAACCGAGAGGTCGAGAAGGTCGTCGAGCAGCCGGGTTAGCCGCTGGCTCTCCTCGAGGATGATGCCCGCGTAGCGTTCGCGCTCGTCCTCGCCCAGGCCCGGGTCGCGCAGGATCTCGGAGAAGGCGCGGATCGAGGTCATCGGCGTGCGCAGCTCGTGGCTGACCTGGCTCAGGAAGGCGTCCTTCTGCACGCCCAGCGCCGTCAGCTTGTCATTGGCCTCGCGCAGCTCGCGCATGGTGCGCGACAGCTCGGCCGACTGGGCCTCGAGGCGGCTGGAATATTCCATGATCTGCGCGGTCTCGTCGGCCACGGCCATCAGGTCCTCGACCGACATGGCGGCGTCGCCGGTGATCCCGGTCACCATCGCATGCGCGGTCGCCGCGCCGACCGAGCCGGAGAGCCGCCGTTCCAGCCGGTCCAGAAGCTCGGGCGTGGCCTCGGGCAGTTCGCCCGGCCGGCCCTGCCGCGCCGCCTCGCCGGCGAAGAGCGCCTGCGCCTCGGCCGCGCCAAGGATGCGCTGCGTCATGATCAGCAGCTCCTCGGCCCCCGCGGTGCCGCCGCGGCGGGTCCGGGGGGCGACCGTCCGGTCGAAGACCTGCACGAAGCGCGGCGCCTGGAGCTGCTCGAGCGCGGTGGGCGTGGTCGCCAGCGACACGCCGCAGAAGGCGAAGACGTTGAGGCCCAGCGAGAGCACGAGCGCGGCGACCAGCGGGTCGCCCATCAGCGACAGCATCGCCTCGGGCGCGAGCCACCAGATGCCGAGCGGCGCGTCAAGCGGGCCCAGCAGGACCGGCAGCAGCATCACCCAGGCCCAGACGGCAAACCCGGTGGCCACGCCCGCCAGCGCGCCCCAGCGCGTCGCCCCGGTCCAGAACAGGCCGAAGATCAGGGCGGGCAGGATCTGCGCCACGCCCACGAAGCTGATCAGGCCGATCGAGGCCAGCGCCGCCGTCCCGCCGGTGACGCGGAAATAGGCGTAGCCCATCGCCAGCACGGCCAGGATCGACACCCGCCGCGCGCGCAGCACGACATCGCGCACATCGCCCGAGATCGTCGCCCGCCCCTGCCCCTGCAGCGCGAGCCAGGCGGGCATCACGACGTGGTTCGACAGCATCGTCGCCAGCGCGACCGAGGCCACGATGACCATCGAGGTAGCCGAGGAAAAGCCGCCCAGGAAGGCGAAGAGCGCGAGCCCGTCGCGCCCTTCGGCCAGCGGCAGGGTCAGGACAAAGAGATCCGGGTTCGACCCCTCGGGCATCCGGGCGAGGCCGGTGACCGCGATGGGTACGACGAAGATCGAGATCGCGAGCAGATAGGCCGGGAAGGCCCAGGAGGCGGTGACGAGATGGCGTTCGTCGGAATTCTCGACCACCAGCACCTGGAACATGCGGGGCAGGCAGATCACGGCCGCGCCCGAGACGAAGATCAGAGCGGCCCAGCGCCCCGGCGGGGCGGTCCAGTCGCTCAGCGGCGAGGCGGCGATGGCCGGGCCGATCGCCCCCGGCCCGCCATTGAGCGTCCAGACGACGAAGACGCCCACCGCCAGCAGCGCGGCCAGCTTGACCACGGCCTCGACGGCGATGGCCGAGACGATGCCGTCGTGACGCTCGCCGATATCGAGCTTGCGGGTGCCGAAGAGGATGGTGAAGACGGCGAGCCCGGCGGCGACCCAGAAGGCCAGCCCCGTCAGCTCGGTGGCCTCGGTGCCGGGGCGCGCGAAGACCCCGAAGCTGAGCGTCACGGATTGCAGCTGGAGCGCGATATACGGGGTCGTGCCGATCACGGCGAGCAGCGTCACCAGCACCGCGAGCGGGTTCGACTTGCCGTAGCGCGAGGAGAGGATGTCGGCAATCGAGGTGATCCGCTCCGCCCGGCCGATCCGCACCAGCTTGCGCAGCACCCACCACCAGCCGATGAAGACCAGCGTCGGCCCCAGATAGATCGTCACGAATTCCAGCCCCGAGCGCGCGGCGTAGCCCACCGCGCCGTAGAAGGTCCAGGCGGTGCAATAGACCGACAGCGACAGGGTGTAGACCACGGGCCCGCGCAGGAAGGGCAGCCGGTCGCGCGCCGAGAGCCGTTCGGCGAAGAAGGCCACAAGGAAGAGGAAGGCCGCGTAGCCCGCCGAGACCGCGATCAGCAGGTTCAGTGTCAGCGTCACGGCGCGTCGTCCGGGGGCGGGGCGCTGGCGATCAGGAGCCGCCCGATCCAGAAGCTGAGACCAATCAGGCAGGCCCAGGCGCCAAAGAGATAGAGCAGCCAGGGCGCCGTCGCCCCTTCGGCCGCCGGCCCGCCCGAGAGTGCGAGATCGGGCAAAAGCAGCAGCGCCACGCCGAAGAAGGGCAGAAGGCGCGCGGCATCGGCGGCCCGGGCGCGGCGGCGCGCCCGGCGCTGCGCGCGCGGCACGTCGCGCGGCGCGCGCTCCGGCGGGCTCACGTCGCGGCTTGGGCGGAGATCGCCAATTCGCGCACCGCCGCCAACAGGTCCTGGTTCGAGAAGGGCTTGGTCATGAACCGCGTCACGCCCAGCGCCTCGGCCCGCTCGCGATCCTTGGCCTGACCCTTGGCCGTCAGCATCAGGACCGGCAGCCCGGGATCGATCTCCGCGCGCGTGCCCTCGCGAATGCCGGCAAGGATGTCGAAGCCGGACTTGCCGGGCAGCATCACGTCCAGCACCACGACGTCCCAGGGCGCGCGCGCCACGGCGTCGAGCGCCGTGACCCCGTCCGAATGGGTCGACACGCGCCAGCCGTCACGCTGCAGGATGAAGGCGATGGCGGTGGCGATGTTGGGCTCGTCCTCGACCAAGAGGACGCGGCCCGGCGGAGCGGGCGCGGCGGGGTCCGGCGATGTGGCGGTGCTGTTATCGGTCATGGCCGGCCTCCCCTCCGGTCACGTCGCGGCAGTGTCGCCGCCGCCGGTCGCGCTGTCCAGACCCGTCTCCGACAGGCGGAGGATCGAGGGCTCGCGCCGTGCCGCGCAGCCGGCGCGCGGGCAGGTCCGGCAGCCGGGACCGACCGGCCGGGCGGCCGCACTGGCGCCCGCGCGGGTCAGCAGCATCGTGGCGCGCATCACGGGCGCCGCCCCGAAGGACGCGGGCGCGAGCGGCTGGGCCACGGCATGCGCGCGCCAGCCCGCGCCGTCGGGGGTCTCGATCGTCTCGACCAGCGGGCGGCCCGGCTGGGCGAGCGCGGCATAGACCGGCCAGAGCGGGCAGCCCGCCCCCATCACGGGGAGCGGAAAACCCGCCACCGGCTTGCGCCGCACCAGCGCGCCCGAGGCGTCGATGACCACGAGGCCGCGCCCCGGATCGGTCAGGCCCATGCGCCGCAGGATCAGCGCGAGATCGCCCTCCGCGCCCGGGATCAGGTCGGAGGGATCGGCCGCCGCCTCGACCCGGGCGCGCGGCAGGCGGGCGGCGTCGGCGGCATCGGCGGCGAGGATCGCCTCGGCGATGGCCCGCGCCTCGGGGTCGTCCAGCTCGGCGACGAGCCCGGGAATGGCGGCGGCGCCCTCCCGTTCCAGCGCATCGAAGCGATGGCCATGCGCGTCGAGGAAGCGCGACACGATCTCGGCCGGCAGGAGCCGGGCCGCGCCGCGCCCGGCCTCGCGGTCGAAATAGCTGACCACGGCCTCGGCGCCCTGGGCCAGGCGGCGGCTCTCGCTGTCGAGATTGACGTGGAAGCGGCCCAGCCAGTTGCGGTCGATCTCGGGTGTCTGCGCGAGGATGGAGGCGGTGGAGCGGATCGACGAGACGGTCGAGAGCAGCTCGTGCAGCGCCTCGGCCAGGGCCGGATCGTGGGTCAACCGGTCCGAGAGAGCCTCGATCATCCGGGCCTGCCCCGCCAGCGCCTCGGCCTGGTGCGCCAGAAGACCGGCCCAGCGGGGATGGCGGCGCGCCAGCTCGGCGGCCTCGTCCAGCGCCTCGGCCTCGAGGCCGTGCGCCGCGCCCGCCTCGCGCAGCGCGCCGACCAGCGGGGCGTCCCCGTCCTCGGACAGCGCCGCGCGGTCGACGCCAAGCGCGTCGGCAAGCTTGCCCAGAAGGCCGCCGCCGATGGCGCGGCGGTTATGCTCGATGAGGTTGAGATAGGAGGGCGAGATCCCCGCCGCCGCGGCGAGGTCGACCTGCTTGATGCCGGCGGCGAGCCTGCGGTCGCGCAAGCGGCTGCCCGTGGGCGCGGGGCGGCTGGGCGCGCGCCCCATCTAAGCGCCTGACTCCACGGGGCTTGCTGCGGCCGCGAAGCCGGTTTTGCCGCGCGTGCGCGAAAACGATTTTACAGATCGGCGGGCCATCCTGTCATTTCGTTTACAAAAAAACGTCGCGTCCCGGAAGGCTTGTTGCGCGATTTTCACTCTATCCCCGATACTGGCGAGGATCGGTCAAAGCGACCGGATCGCCCCGCATGCCTTGGGAGATGTGTGCGGGACTTTTTCAATAGGGAGGGTCTCCATGACCAAATCGAACTTCACCCGTCGCGGCGTGATGAAGACCGGTGCCGCCACCGGCGCCGGCCTCGCACTGCCGACGATCTTCACCGGCGCGGCCTGGGCCGATGCGCATACCGGCTTCACCAACGCGCCGCAGGGCGACAGCGTGACCCTGGGCTTCAACGTGCCCCAGTCCGGTCCCTATGCCGACGAGGGCGCCGATGAGCTGCGCGCCTTCCAGCTGGCGGTCGAGCACCTCAACGGCGAGGGCGACGGCGGCATGCTGCAGACCTTCTCCTCGAAGGTGCTGGACGGCACCGGCATCATGGGCAAGCGCGTCGAGTACGTGTCCGGCGACACCCAGACGAAATCCGACGCCGCGCGCGCCTCGGCCCGCTCGATGATCGAGAAAGACGGCGCGATCATGGTCTCCGGCGGCTCGTCCTCGGGCGTGGCCGTGGCCGTGCAGGCGCTCTGCCAGGAAGCCGGCGTCATCTTCATGGCCGGCCTGACCCATGCCAACGACACGACCGGCAAGGACAAGAAGGCCAACGGCTTCCGCCACTTCTTCAACTCCTACATGTCGGGCGCCGCGCTCGCGCCGATCCTGGCCGCGCAATACGGCAACGACCGCAAGGCCTATCACCTGACGGCCGACTACAACTGGGGCTACACCACCGAGCAGGCGGTCCGTGAATCCACGGAAGCGCTGGGCTGGGAGACGGTGAACACCGTTCTGACCCCGCTGACGCAGACGGACTTCTCGTCCTACATCGCGCCGGTCCTGCAGTCGGATGCCGACATCCTCGTTCTGAACCACTACGGCGGCAACATGGTCAACTCGCTGACCAACGCCGTGCAGTTCGGCCTGCGCGCCCGCGAAGTGAACGGCAAGCAGTTCGAGATCGTCGTGCCGCTCTACTCGGAGCTGATGGCGCGCGGCGCGGGCGAGAACATCGCCGGCATCCTGGGCTCGCAGAACTGGGACTGGAAACTCGAGAACCAGCTGGGCGACCGCTACTCGGGCACCAACGCCTTCGTGCAGAGCTTCGGCACCAAGTACGGCTTCCCGCCGAGCCAGGCCGCGCATACCTGCTACGTGCAGACGCTGCTCTATGCCGACGCGGTCACCCGCGCGGGCTCGTTCAACCCCTGCGCGGTGGTCGAAGCCCTGGAGGGCTACGAGTTCGACGGCCTGGGCAACGGTCCGACCCTCTACCGGGCCGACGATCACCAGTGCTTCAAGGACGTGGTCGTGGTGCGCGGCAAGGAGAACCCGGAGAACGAGTTCGACCTGGTGGAGATCGTCGAGGTCACGCCGGCCGATCAGGTCACCTACGCGCCCGATCATCCGCAATTCGCCGGCGGTTCGCTGGGCGACTGCAACCCGGGCGCCTGACGCCCCTCGCCGCCGCGCCCGGGCCGGGCGCGGCGGCTTTCCCTGCAACGACCGATAGAACGCACCGGGGGCCGCCGCCATGGAAGCCATCATCCTTCAAGTCCTGAACGGGCTGGACAAGGGCAGTGCCTACGCGCTGATTGCCCTCGGCCTGACCCTGATCTTCGGCACGCTGGGGGTGGTCAATTTCGCCCACGGCGCGCTGTTCATGCTGGGCGCGTTCTGCGCCGTCACCTTCTCGAACCTGCTGCAGGTGTCCCACACCGTCGCGGTCGAGGGGCAGACCGACTTCCTGGGGAACCCGCTCACGCGCGAGGTTCCCTACATCTTCGACATCTTCGGCGAGACCGCGGGCTCGGCCATCATCGACTGGGCCGTGCCGCTGTCGATCCTCTTCGCCATCCCGGTCATGATCGGCATCGGCGTCGCGATGGAGCGCGGTCTGATCCGCCACTTCTACAAGCGCCCCCATGCCGACCAGATCCTGGTGACCTTCGGCCTGGCGATCGTGCTGCAGGAGATCATCAAGTATTTCTACGGCGCGAACCCGATCCCGACGCCCGCCCCCGACGCCTTCGTCGGCTCGTTCGACTTCGGCGTGCTGCTGGGCTTCGATCCGGGCGGCATCGTCTATCCCTACTGGCGCCTGATCTACTTCCTGTTCGCTGCCGTCATCATCGCGGGCGTCTTCGCCTTCCTGCAGTTCACCACCTTCGGGATGGTCGTCCGCGCGGGCATGGCCGATCGCGAGACGGTGACGCTGCTGGGCATCGACATCGACAAGCGCTTCACGATCATGTTCGGCATCGCCGCCGCGGTCGCGGGATTGGCGGGCGTGATGTACACGCCGATCAACTCGCCAAACTACCACATGGGCATGGACTTCCTCGTCCTCAGCTTCGTCGTGGTCGTCGTGGGCGGCATGGGCAGCCTTCCGGGCGCGGTTCTGGCGGGCTTCCTGCTGGGCATCATCGAGGCCTTCGCGTCCATGACCGAGGTGCTCGACGTGCTGCCGGGCATCAACCAGATCATCATCTACCTCGTGGCCATCATCGTGCTGCTGACCCGTCCCCGTGGCCTGATGGGCCGCAAGGGCGTGATGGAGGACTAATCCAATGACCGATCAGACCCAACAGGCCCCCGCGGGCAACATCCCCGCCCCCCAGACGCGCCGCGAGACGGCGGGCGGGGCGCTGGGCCTCGGCCGCAAGGACTTCACGCTGCTCATCCTCGTGGCCGTCCTGACGCTGCTGGCGCCCTTCATCCTCAACCCCTTCCCGGAAGGCAGCGCGCTGGCGCAGTTCAACGCGGGCTATCCCGACCTGATGCAGCGCTTCGTGATCTTCGGAATCTTCGCAATCGGCTTCAACATCCTGTTCGGCCTGACCGGCTACCTGTCCTTCGGCCACGCGGCCTTCCTGGGCGTGGGCAGCTACGCGGGCATCTGGATGATGAAGCTGCTGACGCTGAACGTCATCCCGGCCATCGTCGCCTCGGTGGTGGTCGCGGGCCTCTTCAGCCTCCTGGTGGGCTTCATCTCGCTGCGGCGCTCGGGGATCTACTTCTCGATCCTGACGCTGGCCTTCGCGATGATGTCTTACGCGCTCGCCTATTCGGTGCTGACGCCGATTACCGGCGGTGAGACCGGGCTGCAGCTGAAGTATTTCGACCCGCGCATCCTCGACGGCGACCTGGCCCCGGGCGTCACCCCGCGCGCCAGTCTCTTCGGGCTGGACATGCAGGCCAGCTACGAGCTGTCGATCGGGTCGTGGCTCTTCACCTTCAACGCGGGCTACTACATCGCGGGCATCGTGATGCTGCTGGCCTTCTACCTGTCGATCCGGCTGTTCCGCTCGCCCTTCGGGATGATGCTGCGCGCGGTCAAGTCGAACCAGAACCGCCTGAACTACACCGGGATCAGCCCCAAGCCCTACACGCTGGCGGCCTTCGTCATCTCGGGCATGTATGCCGGTCTTGCCGGCGGGCTGCTAGTGGCGATGGACACGCAGGTCGGCGCGGAGCGGATGTTCTGGACGGCCTCGGGCGAGGTGGTGCTGATGACCATCCTCGGCGGCGCGGGCACGCTGATCGGCCCGGTTCTGGGCGCGGGCTTCATCAAGTACTTCGAGAACATCGTCTCGAAGATCAACAAGGCCACGCTCGAGGGCTGGTTCAGCTTCATGCCCGACGGGCTGCAGGATTTCGTTGTCGCCGTAATCTACCCCTTCGTGGGCAAGGGCTGGCACTTGACGCTGGGCCTGCTGTTCATGGCCGTCGTCATCTTCCTGCCCGGCGGCCTGGTCCAGGGCGGCCAGAAGCTGGCCACGGTGTTCCGCCGTGACCGCAAGAGCGCGAGCGTCGAGAGCGACGCGGCAGAGCAACGCCAGGCGGGGGAGTGAGCGTCATGGGCATTCTCGAAGTCAAGAACGTGGGCAAGCGCTTCGGCGGTCTCCAGGCCCTCTCGGACGTCAATCTCAGCGTGGCCGAACAGACCGTCCACGCGATCATCGGGCCCAACGGCGCGGGCAAGTCCACGCTGCTGAACTGCCTGGTGGGCAAGCTGATCCCGGACACCGGATCGGTCAGCTTCGAGGGGCAGTCCGTGCTGGGGCGCAAGCCGCACGAGATCAACCAAATGGGTATCTCCCGGGTGTTCCAGACGCCCGAGATCTTCGGCGACCTCACGGTCATGGAGAACATGATGATCCCGTGTCTGGCCCGGCGCGACGGCGCCTTCGCGCTGCACGCCTACACCTCGCTGATGCGCGACCGCGAGATCGTCGAGCGGGCCGAGCATATGCTCGAGGACATGAACATGGCCGACAAGCGCCACATGCACGCGGCCTCGATGTCGCGCGGCGACAAGCGGCGTCTCGAGATCGGGATGTGCCTGGCGCAGGAGCCGCGGCTTCTGCTGCTCGACGAGCCGACCGCGGGCATGGCGCGGGCCGACACCAATAACACCATCGACCTGCTCAAGCAGATCAAGGCGTCGCGCCCGATCACCATCGCCATCATCGAGCACGACATGCACGTCGTGTTCAGCCTGGCGGAACGGATCACGGTGCTGGCCCAAGGCACGCCCCTGGTCGAGGACACGCCCGAGAACATCAAGGGACACCCCAAGGTGCGCGAAGCGTATCTGGGCGAGTCCTCCGGCCACTGAGGGAGGACCGAACATGAACGTCAAACCCGACTTTTCCCGCGAGGGAAACAAGGCGGCCACCGCGCCGGCCTATTTCTCGGTCCACGACATCCACGCCTATTACGGCGAGAGCTACATCGTCCAAGGCGTCAGCTTCAACGTGCACGAGGGCGAGATCCTCGCGCTTCTGGGCCGCAACGGCGCGGGCAAGACCTCGACGCTGCGGACCTGCGCGCGGCTGGGCAACCCCGAGCTCAAGCGCGGCGAGATCTGGCTCGACCACCAGCCGCTCCACAAGATGAGCGCGCATGAGGCCAGCCAGTCGGGCCTGGGCCTGGTGCCCGAGGACCGGCGGATCATCCCCGGCCTGACGGTCGAGGAGAACCTCAAGCTGGCGCAGATCGCGCCGCCCGTCGGCTGGTCGCTGGAGCGTCTATACGAGCTGTTCCCCCGGCTGGGCGAACGGCGCAAGCAGGAGGGCGTGACGCTTTCGGGCGGCGAGCAGCAGATGCTGGCCATCGCGCGCTCGCTGGCGCGCGACGTGAAGCTGCTGCTTCTGGACGAGCCATACGAGGGTCTCGCCCCGGTCATCGTCGACGAGATCGAGCGCACGCTGGTCGAGATCAAGAAGCTGGGCATGACCACGATCCTGGTCGAGCAGAACGCGGTCCGCGCGCTGGAGCTTTCCGACCGCGCGGTCATCCTCGACACCGGCGGCGTCGTCTTCGACGGCACCGCGGCCGAGGTTCTGGGCGATGCCGCCCTGCGCGCCGAGTACCTCGCCATCTGACCCGAAACCCGAAATCGCGGGGGCGACCGCGCCCCCGCGCCCGCGCTCCGGGACGGGAGCGAAGGAGGAGATTCCCATGCTGGACGACCACGACAAGATCTATCCCCCATCCCCCGAAATGGCCGGCAAGGCCTGGGCGGACCGGGCGAAATACGACGCGATGTACAAGGCCAGCGTCGAGGACCCCGAGGGGTTCTGGGCGGAGCACGGCAAGCGCGTCGACTGGATCAAGCCCTTCACGAAGGTTAAGAACACCTCCTTCGCGCCGGGCAACATCTCGATCAAGTGGTTCGAGGACGGGACCCTGAACGTCGCCGCCAACTGCATCGACCGCCATCTCGCGACGCGCGGCGACCAGACCGCCATCATCTGGGAGCCCGACGACCCGGAGGCCGATGCGCAGCACATCTCCTACCGCCAGCTGCACGCGCATGTCTGCAAGATGGGCAACGTCCTGAAGGGCATGGGCGTGGGCAAAGGCGACCGCGTCGTGATCTACATGCCGATGATCCCGCAAGCGGCCTACGCGATGCTGGCCTGCGCGCGGATCGGGGCGATCCACTCGATCGTCTTCGCGGGCTTCTCGCCCGACGCGCTGGCCGCGCGGGTGACGGGCTGTGACGCCAAGGTCGTGATCACCGCCGACGAGGCGCCGCGCGGCGGCCGCAACACGCCGCTGAAGGCCAATGCCGACACCGCCTTCGCGAAGATCGCGGCGGGGCCGAAGATGCTGGTCGTCAAGCGCACCGGCGGCGACATCACGATGCAGGACGGCCGCGATTTCTGGCTGCACGAGCTGGAAGCCGAGGCGTCCAACGATTGCGCGCCCGAGGAAATGGGCGCGGAGGATCCGCTCTTCATCCTCTACACCTCCGGCTCGACCGGGCAGCCCAAGGGCGTGGTGCACACGACGGGCGGCTATCTCGTCTTCACGGCGATGACCCACCAATACGTCTTCGACTACAAGGACGGCGAGGTGTTCTGGTGCACCGCCGACGTGGGCTGGGTCACCGGGCACAGCTACATCGTCTACGGGCCGCTGGCGAACGGCGCGACGACCCTGATGTTCGAAGGCGTGCCGACCTATCCGGATGCCGGCCGCTTCTGGGACGTCTGCGACCGCCACAAGGTCGCGCAGTTCTACACCGCCCCCACCGCCATCCGCGCGCTGATGGGCCAGGGCAAGCAGTGGGTCGAGAAGCACGACCTGTCGAGCCTGCGCATCCTCGGCACGGTGGGCGAGCCCATCAACCCCGAGGCCTGGAACTGGTATAACGACGTGGTCGGTGGCGGCCGCTGCCCCATCGTCGACACTTGGTGGCAGACCGAGACCGGCGGCCACCTTCTCACGCCGCTGCCCGGCGCCATCCCGACGAAGCCCGGCTCGGCCACGCTGCCGTTCTTCGGCGTCCAGCCGGTCGTGCTGGAGCCCACCACGGGCGAGGAGATCACCACGGTCGAGGCCGAGGGCGTGCTCTGCATCAAGGACAGCTGGCCCGCGCAGATGCGGACCGTCTGGGGCGATCACGAGCGGTTCGAGAAGACCTATTTCTCGGACTACAAGAACTACTACTTCTCCGGCGACGGCTGCCGCCGCGACAAGGACGGCTATTACTGGATCACGGGCCGCGTCGACGACGTGATCAACGTCTCGGGCCACCGGATGGGGACGGCGGAAGTCGAAAGCGCGCTGGTCGCGCATCCCAAGGTCGCCGAGGCGGCGGTCGTGGGTTACCCGCACGAGGTGAAGGGCCAGGGCATCTATGCCTACGTGACGCTGATGGGCGGCGACGAGCCGTCCGAGGAGCTGCGCAAGGAGCTGGAGACCTGGGTCCGCAAGGAGATCGGGCCGATCGCCAAGCCCGACTGCATCCAGTGGGCGCCGGGCCTGCCGAAGACGCGTTCGGGCAAGATCATGCGCCGCATCCTGCGCAAGATCGCCGAGAACGATTACGGCGCGCTGGGCGACACCTCGACCCTGGCCGATCCGGCGGTGGTCGACGACCTGATCGCGAACCGCATGAACCGCTGAACGCGACCGGCGTGCGCCCCTCCGAAGGGCGCGCGCCGTTTACCTTCCGGGGCGGATCTTGTGGCCCGGGCGGTCCCTGGCGGCTAGGTCCCGGCCGCGGGTGGGGGCCTGCAGCCGAGGAGACCGCCATGCTGGCCCCGATCACCACGACCGCCTTTCCCGCCCCGAACCCCGAGTCCGAGGATGCCGATCCGCAGGAGGATACCGGAGCGTCTGAGTCCCGACCGGAGGCGGAGAGCCCGTCCGAACCGACCCCCGGGCCGACCGTCGAAGAAGGCGTGACGGCTACGCCCGCCGCCGATACCCCCGGGAGAACCGTCCCCGTCACGCCGGAGCCCGCGGCGGCCGGGAGCGAGGCGCAGGACGCGCTGACCCTCGACCTCGCCCGGCGGATCGCGGTCGAGACGCGCGAGGACATTCTCGACGCGATCCGCATCGACGCGGTGGAGGTGGCCGACGCCCGAACCCGGCAGGCCGAGACCGCGCTGGAGATCCTGCGCGACGCCGGCGAGCCCGAGGCGGCGCAGCTCGACACCACGCTCTGAGGCCGCGCCTCGGGCGGGGCGATTAACCAAGCCTCGCGAAATATGGCCGAATCGCGGCGCCGATCTGGCATTATCCCCGGAGCATGCGCTCCCGGAGGATTGCCAGAGATAGGTGACGCCATGACTGTCTATTCCGCCCTTCCCGCCCTGCCGGCGGGGCTTGTCCCGTCCTCGCCCGGCCCGGCCACGCCGCCCGAGATCGCCGCCCCAGTCGCGGTGGCGCCCGCCGCGCCCGGCGGCGAAGGCCGGCCCGCCGGGGACGGCGCATCCGGCCGCGATGGCCGCGACGGCGCCGCTGCGCGGGCCGCTCGCAGCGCGGGCACGGCCGATGCCACCGATCGCCCGTCGGGCAACTCACCCGAGGCGCGGGGCGTGGACCGGCTGCGCGCCGCCGCGCGCCAGGCCGTCTCCGATGCCGCCAAGGCGCGCGAGGCGATGTTGGCGATCATGGGCCCCCCGCCCTATCCGCCCGGCGCCGCGACCTTCATGCTGTCGGTCAGCGTGGCCGAATTGCGCGCCGCGATGTTGCCCGCCTGAGACCGTCGCGCGGGCCTTCCGGCAACCGCCACGTCCCCCCGACACGACGCTGACGCTTCCCCTCGCGCCCGCAAGCGGGTAAAGCCCGGAAAACAGGCAGCGAGGACGGCAATGACCAAAAACCACGACAGCGACGTCGCCTTCATCAAGGCCCTAGCAGAGCTTCTGCGGGAAAACGACCTGTCCGAGCTGGAGGTCAGCCGCGAATACGGCGAGGACGATGCGCTGAACGTCCGCGTCGCCCGGCAGATGGCGGCCCCGCCCGCCCCGCCGCAAGCCGCGCCGATCCAGGTCAACGCCCCGCAGACCAGCGCGCCGGCCCCCGCCGCCCCCCCCGCCGCCGCGACCGAGGAAGACCCCGCGCTCGATCCCGGCGCGGTCACCTCGCCGATGGTGGGCACCGCCTATCTCGCCTCCGAGCCCGGACAGGCGCCCTTCGTCCAGGTCGGCGACCAGGTCTCCGAGGGCCAGACGCTGCTGATCGTCGAGGCGATGAAGACCATGAACCAGATCCCCAGCCCGCGATCCGGGAAGGTGAAGCGGATCCTGGTCGAGGACGGCGCCCCCGTCGAATACGGTGCCCCCCTCGTGATCCTCGGCTGAGGGGGCGAGGCCGATGTTCCGCAAGATCCTGATCGCCAATCGCGGCGAGATCGCCCTCCGCGTCGTGCGTGCCGCGCGCGAAATGGGCGTGGCCACCGTCGCCGTTCATTCCACCGCCGATGCCGACGCGATGCATGTCCGCATGGCCGACGAGTCGATCTGCATCGGCCCGGCGTCGAGCACCCAATCCTACCTGTCGATCCCCGCCATCGTCTCGGCCTGCGAAATCACCGGCGCCGAGGCGATCCATCCCGGCTACGGCTTCCTGTCCGAGAACGCGGCCTTCGTGCAGGTGCTGGAAGATCACGGCATCACCTTCATCGGCCCCTCGGCCGAGCATATCCGCATCATGGGCGACAAGATCACCGCAAAGGACACGATGAAGGCGCTGGGCGTGCCCTGCGTGCCCGGCTCCGAAGGCGGCGTGCCCGATCTCGAGGCGGCGCGCCGCGTGGGGGCGGAGGCGGGCTATCCGGTCATCGTCAAGGCCACGGCCGGCGGCGGCGGGCGCGGCATGAAGCTCGCCCGGTCGGAGGCCGAGCTGGAGACCGCCTTCCGCACCGCCCGCTCGGAGGCGAAGGCCGCCTTCGGCAATGACGAGGTCTATATCGAGAAATATCTCGGCACGCCCCGCCATATCGAGGTGCAGGTCTTCGGCGACGGCAAGGGCCGCGCCGTGCATCTGGGCGAGCGCGATTGTTCCCTGCAGCGCCGCCACCAGAAGGTCTTCGAGGAGGCTCCCGGCCCCGCCATCACCCCCGAGCAGCGCGCCGAGATCGGCGCCACCTGCGCCGAGGCCGTGGCCCGGATCGGCTATTCCGGCGCCGGGACGATCGAGTTCCTCTATGAGAACGGCGAATTCTTCTTCATCGAGATGAACACCCGCCTGCAGGTCGAACACCCCGTGACCGAGGCGATCTTCGGCGTCGACCTCGTGCGCGAGCAGATCCGCGTCGCCGCGGGCCACGAGATGTCGTTCCGGCAGGAGGATCTGCAGATCAACGGCCACGCCATCGAGGTACGCCTGAACGCCGAGAAGCTGCCCAACTTCTCGCCCTCCCCCGGGACGATCACGCAATATCACGCGCCGGGCGGTCTGGGCGTGCGGATGGATTCGGCGCTTTATGACGGCTATCGCATCCCGCCCTATTACGACTCGCTCATCGGGAAGCTGATCGTGCATGGCCGCGATCGGGACGAGGCGCTGGCGCGGCTCAACCGCTCGCTGGGCGAGCTGATCATCGACGGCATCGACACGACGATCCCGCTCTTCCGCGATCTCGTGGCAGATCCGGATGTCCAGGCGGGCGACTACACGATCCACTGGCTCGAAACCTGGCTGGAGCGGAACCTGGGCTGACCCGCCCGGGGCCAGGTCTGCGCCCGCAAACGTGCGAATTGCGCGCCGACGGATCGTCCTCCGTCTTTTCCGCGGGTCGCCCAGCGCTTAGCTTGACGGCATGCCGCACGATCCCTTCGCCAAGATCGACGCCCGCCACGTGCTGATGGCCTATGACCACGGCGTCTTCCCGATGGCCGAGGGGCGCGACGATCCGCTGATCTTCTTCGTCGATCCCGAGCGGCGGGGCGTGATGCCGCTCGACGGGTTCCGCATGTCCCGCAGCCTCGCCAAGGTGATCCGGCGCGGGCGTTTCGAGGTCACGCTGAACCAGGATTTCGCCGGGGTGGTCGCGGGCTGCGCCGATCGCGACGAGACCTGGATCAGCCCGCGCATCGCCGCGATCTACCAGGAGCTGCACGCGGCGGGCTGGGCGCATTCGATCGAGGTCCGGCGCGACGGCGAACTCGTCGGCGGTCTTTACGGCGTCACGAAGGGCGCGGCGTTCTTCGGGGAGTCGATGTTCTCGGCCGCGCGCGACGCGTCGAAAGTGGCGATGGCCTATACCGTCGCGCTGCTGCGGCGGCAGGGTTTCGTGCTCTTCGACACCCAGTTCCTGACCGAGCATCTCGCCTCGCTCGGCGCGATCGAGATCCCGCGGGAGGCCTACCGGGCGCAGCTGCGCAAGGCGCTGATGCGCGAGGCCGTCCTGGAAGGGCCGATGCCTCAGTCGGAGGAGGTGATGCAGCTCAGGAGCCAGACGTCGTAGCGGCGATGCTCCAGCGCGTTGAGCGCGGGCGACGAGGCGACCATCCAGCCGGCGAAGAGCTCCTCCACCGCGCGGGCATCGACGATGCGGATCAGGCCGAACGCGTCGCCCGACCGGTTCGCGACCGGATAGCGGCATTCGTGAAGCGTGACCTGAAGGGGGCCGTAGGCCATCGTCTGGCCGGTCTCCATCTCGACATCGATGACCTCACCCGAAACCTTGTCGAGCGTGCGCAGGACCGCACCGACTCCGTCGCCGGTCGGGACGGCCTGCGCGAAGGCCGAACTCGCCATCAGCGCCAGGCCCGCGGCCGCAAGCGCGCGGATCATTCGGGATTCCACGCCTCGTAATCGGATTGCGGCGTCACGTCGCCACGGCGCAGCGACCCCTGGCGCAGGAAGGCGCCCTCGGAACCGGTGAGGTTCGGGTGATGCGGCTTCTCCCACGACTTATGCGCGATCGGCGCCTCGGTCGGCGGCTTCGGGAAGGTGAAATGCAGCCAGCCATACCAGTCGGGGACGACGCGCGTGGCGTCGTTGTCGCCCGCGTAGATCACCCAGCGGCGGGTGTCGTCGGCGTTGCGGTAATAGACGTTGCCGTCCTCGTCCTCGCCGACCCACGTGCCGAAGCGGCGGGTCCAGAGGCTGGTCCCGATGCTGGTTCCGTCCCACCATGTCACGAGGCGCTTGAGCAGTCCGGCCATGGGTGTCGTCCTTCGGCGTCGCAGATCAGCCTTCCGTCTACACCGCCGCCTGCGGGGGTCAAGGGTGGCGCCCCGCGGTGCGCCTGCGGCGGCGAAGCTGTGCGCGCATGCGCGGCATTGCCGGGTACAAAATCGAACCGAACGGTTTAGATTAGCCGGGTAACCGAAAGGACCCGCCATGGCTTTGTTTCGTGCCCTCCCCGCCGCCGCCCTTCTCGTCGCGCTGGCCCTGCCCGCCGCCGCGCAGACGGTGAATATCGCCGCGCCCGCCTCCGCCACCGTGGATGCCGCCCGCTCGGTGGTGCAGGACTGGGCGCGCGTCCTCGACGCCGATCGCGACGGGCGGATCGACGCGGACGAGATGGCAGCGGGCGCGGCGACGGTCTTCGCCTCGCTGGATGTCGACGGCTCGGGCGACGTGACCCGCGCCGAGATGACGGGCTGGGAACACGGCTTCGGCGCGATGGCCGCCCATCGCGGCCGGGCGCAGGCCTTCGAGACGGCGATGGGAATCGTCTTCGACCTGCATGATCGCAACGATGACGGCCGCGTCAGCCGCGCCGAGTTCATGGCCGCGACAGAGGCCGACATGCGCGTCGCCGACGGCGATGGCGACGGCGCGCTCAGCTTCGCGGAATTCTACCGCGACTTCCTGTTCAACGTCGCGCTGCGGACCGCGCTCCGGGGCTGAGGCATCCCTTCGCCGTCGCGCGCGATGGCCACTGGCCGCGCCCCGGCGGGCCCTGTATCCTGCGCGCCAACGGCAAGGAGGGACCCCCCATGACCGAAACACGCCAATACGGCTTCGACACGCTGCAAATCCATGCGGGCGCCCGCCCGGACCCCGCGACGGGCGCCCGGCAGACCCCGATCTATCAGACCACCGCCTATGTCTTCCGCGACGCCGAACATGCGGCGGCGCTGTTCAACCTGCAGGAAGTGGGCTTCATCTATTCGCGCCTGACCAACCCGACGGTCGCCGTGCTGCAGGAACGCATCGCCACGCTGGAAGGCGGCGTCGGCGCGGTCTGCTGCTCTTCGGGGCACGCGGCGCAGATCATGGCGCTGTTCCCGCTGATGCAGCCGGGCTGCAACGTCGTCGCCTCGACCCGGCTCTACGGCGGGACGGTCACGCAGTTCAGCCAGACCATCAAGCGCTTCGGCTGGTCGGCCAAGTTCGTCGATTTCGACGATCCGCAGGCGGTGGCCGATGCCATCGACGACGACACCCGCGCCGTCTTCGGCGAGGTGATCGCCAATCCCGGCGGCTGGATCATGGATATCGACGCCATCGCCAAGGTGGCCGATGCCGCGGGCCTGCCGCTGATCATCGACAACACGACCGCGACCCCCTACCTCGTCCGGCCGATCGACCACGGCGCGACGCTGGTGGTGCATTCGACCACGAAGTACCTGACCGGCAACGGCACCGTCACCGGCGGCTGCGTCGTCGACTCGGGCAATTTCGACTGGTCGGCCTCGGGCAAGTTCCCGTCGCTCTCGGAAGCCGAGCCCGCCTATCACGGGCTGAAGTTCCACGAGACCTTCGGCAACCTCGCCTTCACCTTCCACGGCATCGCCGTGGGGCTGCGCGATCTGGGCATGACCCTGAACCCGCAGGCGGCGCATTACACGCTGATGGGGATCGAGACGCTGAGCCTTCGGATGGACCGGCACGTGAAGAACGCCGAGACGGTCGCCGGCTGGCTGGAGCAGCACCCCGCCGTGGCTGAGGTCACCTATGCGGGCCTGCCCTCCTCGCCCTACGCGGACCGGGCCAAGGCGGTCTGCCCCCGCGGCGCGGGCGGGTTGTTCACCTTCCGGCTCAAGGGCGGGTACGACGCCTGCGTGAAGTTCGTCGACTCGGTCGAGATCTTCAGCCATGTCGCCAATCTCGGCGACACGCGCAGCCTGGTGATCCACTCCGCCTCGACCACGCACCGGCAGCTCTCGCCCGAGCAGCAGACCGCGGCGGGTGCCGGACCGGACGTCGTTCGCGTCTCGATCGGGATCGAGGATGCCGACGACCTGATCGCCGATCTGGACCAGGCGCTGGCCAAGGCCGCGCCCTCGATGGCCGCCGAGTAAACCCTTCCGGGCCGCGCCTTTCCCGGCGCGGCCCTTTCCATCGGGCGGCAAGCTGCCCTAGACTCGGGGCAGCCGGACGCCGCCCCCCGCAGGGGCGCGCGCAGCCGCGCCAGGGCCGGAGCGCATGACGCCAGAAATCGCACTCGACCTCTCGCTGGACGGCATCGCCGTCCTCTCGCGTGCGCCCGACGGCGGATGGTGGCGCGAGGGCGTGGTCATGCTCGACGCGCCGGACATGGCCGACCAGATGGCCCGGATGCGTGACCGCGCCGAGCGCCGCGTCGGCGCGGACTTCACGTCGATCCTGATCCTGCCCGACAGCCAGCTTCTCTACAGCTCGCTGGAACGCGACGACCGCAAGCCGGTCGACACGATCCGCGCCCTCCTGAAGGGGAGGACGCCCTACCCGGTCGAGGATCTGACCTTCGACTGGCGCGAACAGGGACACCGGCTGCAGGTCGCCGTCGTCGCGAAGGAGACGCTGCTCGAAGCCGAGACCTTCGCCAGCGATTTCGGCTTTCGCCCCGTGGCGGCGGTGGCCAACCCGGACGATCCGGTCTTTCCGGGCATCGCGAAATTCGGCCCCACCAGCATCGCGCCGGACCTCTTGAACGGCGAGACGCTGGAGCTGGACCTGGAGGACGGCTTCCGGATCACCGCCGCCCCGCCCCTGCCCGAGCCGGAGCCCGTAGTCGAAGTGGCACCGCAAGCGACGCCCGACCCGGCCACCGCGGCGGAGCCCGACGTGGCGGCGGAGGCCCCCGCCAAACCGAAGGAGGCTGCCGCCGACGATCGCGCATCCGGCGCCGAGCCGCAGATCGCCGCGCCGACCGGCGGCACGGATACTGCCAAGGCCGAACCCGTCTTCGCCCATCGGGCGCCCAGGAAGAAGGAAGCCGAGGCGCCGTCCTTCTCGACCCGGCGACGGGGCGAGGAGGCCGAGGCACCTGGCCCCGCGGGCCGCATCGCGCCGCGTCTTTCCGCGCCCGCGGTCAAGCCGGGGCCGGAGCCTGCGAAGGACGCCGGCAAGACGCCGGAGCCGGCGCCGCCCAAGGCTAAGCCGGATCCCAGCCCGCCGGAACCGGCCACCGACGTGGCCCCGGGCCCGATCAGCGTCCTGCGCGACCGCGTGGCCACGGTCGTGCCCGACGCGGAGGCCGAGAAGCGGCGAGATCGAGGAGGAGCAGGCACTGTCCCTGCCCGGGCTGCAGCGCGAACAGGCCGCGCAGCCGCGCAAGGTGCGCAAGCTCGGTCTCTACCTGACGATCGGGCTGCTCCTGCTTCTGGCGCTCATCGGCCTCGTCGCGGGGCTGACCGGATCCGAGCCCGAGAGGGTGACCGACCCCGATCCCGCCGAACCCGCCGTCGCGGGGCTGGCCGCGCCCGCGGCCGAAGACGCGCCCACGGAGGCCGATCTCGCCGCGCTCCTGCCCCCGCCCATGACCGAGGCCTCGCCCCTGCCCGACATCGCCGCCCCGCCGCTGCCGCTGCCGGGCGCGACGCCCGAGGAGATCGCCGAGGACGCGGATCCCGAGTCCGACACGCCGCCGGATGCCGACGGCGCGCCGATCGAGTCCTTTGCCGCGCGCGGCAGTTTCGCGGCCCCGCCGCCGCCCGCGGCGCCGGAGCCGGGGACGTCCGAGGAGATCTACCTCGCGTCGATCGACCCGGTGGTGGTTAACGAGGACGCCGTCTCGCTGAGCGCGGTGGCGCCGCCCACGGACGGGTTCTCGCCGCAGACCCTGCCCGCGCCGCCCGGGACGGAATTCGAGACCACAGCGGAGGGACTGGTCGTGCCAACGCCCGACGGGACGCTCGCGCCGGGGGGCTATACCCTCGTGCTCGGGCGGCCCGACGTTATGCCGGCGCCGCGCCCCGCCGCGGAAGCCGCCGCCAGCCAGTCCAACGCGCGCCTCGCCGCCGATGCCGCGTTGCGCCGCGTCCGGCCGAGCCCCCGGCCCGAGGATGCCGCCGAACAGATCGAGCGGCAGAGCTTCGGCGGGCTGACCCGCGCCGAGATCACCCGCGTGAAGCCCAGCCCGCGCCCGACGCGGATCGCCGCCCTCGCGGAGCGCGCCGTGGCCGAGACGGCGCGGCAGGACGCCGCCGCCGAGGCCGCCGCGGTGGCGGCCTCCGCCTCGCTGGCCTCGCAGCGCGAGACGGTGGTCGCGCCCGAAGGCCCTGTTTCGGACCTGGCCCTCGCCGCCAGCGAACGGCCCCGCACGCGGCCCCGCACCGTCGAGCGCGCCGCCGCCCGCATCGTCACGCAGCGCCGGGAACGGGCCAGCGCGGCGCCCGCGCCCGCGCGCCAGGCGAGCGGGTCACAGACCATCCGCTCGGCCGGGGGATCGGTGTCGCGCGCGGCGACCGAGGACAACGTGATCCGCCTCAACCGGATCAACCTGATCGGCGTCTACGGGCGGCCCTCGGCGCGGCGCGCGCTGGTCCGGCTGGCCAATGGCCGCTACGTCAAGGTCGAGGTGGGCGACCGGCTGGACCGGGGCCGGGTCGTGGCCATCGGCGACGCGGAGCTCGTGTACCAGAAGGGCGGGCGCAACGTGGCGCTGCGCATGCCCAACGCCTAGAGCCCCAGCGCGTCCCGCGTCTGCGGCGTCCAGCCGAGATGCAGCGCGTCGCCGTCGGAAATCACCGGGCGCTTGATTAGCGCCGGATGCGCGACCATCAGCGCGACCGGGTCGCCCGCGCGCTCCGCCTCCGACAGGCCGCGCCAGGTGGTCGAGCGGGTGTTGAGAAGGCCCGCGCCCAGCACCTCGTGCCAGCGAGAGACCTGCGCCCGGTCCGGCGGGTCGTCGCGCAGGTCGCGAAAGGCGACGTCATGCCCGGCGTCGCGCAGCGACTTCAGCGCCTTGCGGCATGTATCGCACGCCTTCAAACCGTGCAGTATCAGCGATTTCTGTCTGGTCATTGAGCACTCCCGCCGCTTCCCCTTGACGTTTTCATCGGCTTGCTTACCGAGGAATCGTGTTCGACGGTCGCCGGCTTTGGCGCCGGGTTTGCCCTCGTCCACCACGCCGTCGCGATGTTGCGGGCGGGACGATACTAAGGAGACACGGTCATGGCCACTGGCACCGTGAAATGGTTCAATACCACCAAAGGTTACGGCTTCATTGCCCCCGACGACGGCGGGAAGGACATCTTCGTCCATATCTCGGCGGTCGAGCGGGCCGGATTGACGGGCCTCCGCGACAATCAAAAGGTCGAGTTCGAGATGCGCGAAGGCCGCGACGGCCGCTCCAGCGCGTCGGATCTCGTCGCGCTGGACTGAGCCTCCAGCGCTAGAATACGGCCCGCGCCGTAGGCGGGGCCGACCCCTGGACGCCCGCGAAAGTGGGCGTCTTTCATTTTCGGCCCCCGCCCGGCAGCCGGTCCGGACCTCAGCCGTCGACCAGTTCGTAATGCCGGATGCTTCGCGACTCGATCAGGTCCGCCTCGGCCGGATCGATATGCGGACTGGCGTAATCCTCGCCGACGAAGGCCTTCAGCGCCGAGAGATCCCTCCAGACCATCACGAAGCTGAATTCGCGCGGGCTGTCGGGCCGCGCGGCGCCGGGTAGGAGCTGCACGACGCCCTCGGTGCCCTTCATCAGCGGGATGGCCGTTTCGCGGAAGAAGCGTTCGAACGCCGCTTCCTTGCCGGGTTTCGTCACCACCTGGAATATTCGCATGATCATCGGTTCGGCCTCCCTCGGATCCGGGATTGGGGCGCGACGCGCGCGGGCCGATCCTACCGCAGACAGCACGGATCGCGGCGGGCCGAATGAAAAAGGCCCGGCCCGCGAACTGCGGGCCGGGCCTTCGGCCTCACGGCATCTCGCCGATCAGGCGGCCCATTCCCAGGGGCGGGTGTAGTTTCCGAGCACGGCGACCACGTCGCTCTCCTCGACCTCGCCGGTCTTCTCGATCCGGGCGACGAGGCCGCGCTTCTTGTCCTCGATCACTTCCGAGACATGGGCCGGGACGCCGGCATCGGCCAGCGCGGCGTCGTAGACGCGCGTGATCGCGCGGCGGCGCAGGTCGGGCTTGAAGACCTTGCCGACAGCAGTCTTGGGCAGCTCGTCGAGGATCTCGACATGCTTGGGACGGGCGGCCCGTTCGTGGACATGGCCGTCGCAGTATTTGACCAGCTCCTCGGGCGTCGCGTTCGCGCCCTGGACCAGCTCGACATAGGCGCAGGGCAACTCGCCCGCGAAGGCGTCGGGCTGGCCGATCGCGCCCGCCATGGCGACGGCGGGATGGCCGGCCAGCGCCTCCTCGATCTCGGCGGGGTCGATGTTGTGACCGCCGCGGATGATCAGGTCCTTCGCGCGACCGGTGATCCAGAGATAGCCATCCGCATCCATCCGGCCCAGGTCGCCGGTGCGCAGGTATTTGTCGAAATGGTAGAGGTTCGTGTTCTTGTCGGCCTCGGTATAGGTCCGGCCGGCATAGACGCCGGGGTTCGAGACGCAGATCTCGCCCACCTCGTCCACGGCGCATTCGACCGGGCCGTCGCCCCTCTCGGTCAGAATCTTCACGTCGCAATGCATAAAGGGGATGCCGACCGAGCCGATCTTCTTCTCGCCATCGACCGGGTTGCAGGACACGAGGCAGGTCGCCTCGGTCAGGCCGTAGCCCTCGACCACGGTAACGCCGGTGTCGCGCTCGAACCGCTTGAAGAGCTCGACCGGCAGCGGCGAGGAGCCGGAGAACGCCGTCTTGATCGTCGAGATATCGGCATCGACCGGGCGCTGCATCATCGCCGACATGGCGGTGGGCACGGTGATCAGGAAGGTGATCTTCCAGCGCTCGATCAGCTTCCAGATATTGTCGAACACGCCCTCGCCCCGGTAGCCCTGCGGCGTGGGGAAGACGACATGCGCGCCGGACGCGATCGCGGCCATCAGGATGACGTGGCAGGCGAAGACGTGGAACAGCGGCAGCGGGCACATGATGTTGTCCTGCTCGGAGAAGAGCAGGCGGTGCCCGACCCAGCCGTTATAGACCATGCCGGAATACTTGTGCTGCGCGACCTTGGGCATGCCGGTCGTGCCGCCGGTGTGAAAATAGGCCGCGACGCGATCCTCGGTGGCATCCGCGAAGGTCAGCTTGTCCGCGTCCTGCTTGGCGCATTCCTTCGTCCAGTCGAGGACGCGGGCCTTGTGCTTGACCTCGACCTTCGGCCGCACGAGCGGGACGATCAGCTTCTTGAGGCCGGTGAGGTAGCGGTGCAGGTCGACCTCGAGCACCGTCTCGACATTGGGCGCGAGCCGGACGGCCTCGGCCACCTTCTGCGCGACGTCGGTCTTGGGAAAGGCCCGCAGCGTGACCACGACCTTGGCCTTGGTCTCGCGCAGGATGGCGCCGATCTGTTCGGGTTCCAGCAGCGGGTTGATCGGGTTGGCGATCCCCGCCACCGCGCCGCCGATCAGGACGGCCGCCGTTTCCTGACAGTTGGGCAGCACGTAGGCGACAGCGTCGGTCTCGGTGACGCCGAGGCTGCGGAACAGGTTCGCGGCCTGCGTGACCTTGCCGTGGAATTGCTTCCAGGTCAGCGTCTCGGCGGGGTCGTTCGGGCCCGAGAACAGCTGGTAGCTGATCGCCGGGCGCTGCCCGTGCGTCGCGGCCGTCTTCGACAGAAGCTCGTAGAGCGTGGTGGCGGGTTGCGCCTGTTCCCACGGCTCGGCGGCCTGAATATCCAGAATATCCTGCTTGTTGGCGAATGAGGCCATCGCGGTCGTCCCTCCCTGATCCTCCGGGACTCCCCGCCCGGTCGTTCGCGCGGCAATGTGAACGGCGCGTCAATCGGGCGCAAGCGGGACGCTGCGGCGGATCGGTCAGCAGCAGCCGTCTTCGCCCGTCTGGATCGGCGGACAGGGCACCGAGCCGTAGGAGCAGAAGACGCAGCAATCCCCCGGCCGCGGTCGCAGCCGCGCCCCGCAACCCGGGCATTCGTGGAAGAAAAGACAGCAATCCGTCGGCATGACCTCGTCCGAGGCATGGCCGCATTCGGGGCAGGTCAGCCGCGAGACGAGGATCGGGTCCGACGTCGCCATAGCGCATATCCGGTCAGCAGAAGGAATAGGCCCAGAAGCGGCAAGAGCACCGCGTCACGCCACAGGACGGGGACCAGCAGGCCCAGACCCAGCGCCGAGAGCGTCGCGGGCAGTAGCGGCGTGACGCAGCACAGCGCCAGAAGCGTCGTCCCGGCGGCCCCGGTGATGAGCATGCGATCGGCCATGCGCGCACCGTAGCGGGCCACCGGCGGGGCGTCACGCCACGAGCACGTGAAGCCGCTATTCCGCCGCCATCCCGTCGGTGAATTGCAGCCGCGCCAGCCGGGCATAGAGCCCGCCCTGCGCGACCAGCGCGTCATGCGTGCCCTGCGCGACGATGCCGCCATCCTGCATCACCACGATGCGGCCGGCCTTCTTCACCGTGGCGAGCCGATGGGCGACGATGATCGTCGTGCGCCCCTCGGCCAGGAGCGCCACGGCATCCTGCACCGCGCGCTCGCTTTCGGCGTCCAGCGCCGAGGTCGCCTCGTCCAGCAACAGGACCGGCGCGTCGCGCAAGATGGCGCGGGCGATGGCGATGCGCTGCTTCTGGCCGCCCGACAGCATCACGCCGCGCTCGCCCACATAGGTGTCGTAGCCCTGCGGCAGCGCCGTCAGGAAATCATGCGCAGCGGCGGCGCGGGCGGCGGCCTCGACCTGCGCGTCGTTGGCGTCGGGATTGCCGAAGCGGATGTTGTCGCGCGCCGAGGCGGCGAAGATCACCGGATCCTGCGGCACCAGCGCCATGCGGCCGCGGAACGCGTCGCGATCCATATCGCGCAGATCGGTGCCGCCCAGCGTCACGCGCCCCTCGTCGGGATCGTAGAAGCGCTGCAGAAGCTGGATCATCGTCGACTTGCCCGCGCCCGAAGGCCCGACCAGCGCCACCGTCTCGCCCGGGGCCACGTCGAGCGACACGCCATTGAGCGCGGCGATCTCGGGCCGGGTCGGGTAGCGGAAGGTGACGTTCTCGAAGGCGATGGCCTCGCCCGCCGGCAGGGGCCGCGACGCGGCCGGGTCCCGCACGTCGTCCTCGACCTCCAGCAGTTCGACCAGCCGCTCGGTCGCGCCCGCGGCGCGCTGCAGCTCGCCCCAGATCTCCGACAGCGCCGCGACGGAGCCCGCGACCATGATCGCGTAGATGAGGAACTGGATGAGCTCGCCGATGGACATCACGTCGGCGCGGACATCGCGCGCCCCGATCCACAGCACGCCGACGATCCCCGCGAAGGTCAGCAGGATGACGATCACGGTCATGACCGCGCGGACCCGGATGCGCGTGCGCGCCGCGCGGAAGCTCTTCTCGGTGACGTCGTCGAAGCGCCGGCTGGCCTCGCCCTCGAAGGTATAGGCCTGGACCGTCTGCGCCGAGAGCAGCCATTCCGAGGCGCGCCCGGAGCTTTCGGCGATCCAGTCCTGGTTCTCCCGGCTCAGGGTCCGGAGCCGCCGGCCTAGCACGATGATCGGCACGATCACCGCCGGCACGATCAGCAGCACCAGCCCCGACAGCTTCGGCGCCGTCCAGAGCATCAGCGCCAGGCCGCCCGCGAAGATCAGCACGTTGCGCAGCGCGACCGAAACCGAGGAGCCGATGACCGAGAGCAGAAGCGTCGTGTCCGTCGTGATCCGGCTGAGAACCTCGCCGGTCAGGATCCCGTCGTAGAAATTGGGGCTCATCCGGATCATCCGGCCGAAGACGGCCTTCCGGATATCGGCCACCACGCGCTCGCCCAGCCGGGTCACGAGGTAGTAGCGCAGGCCCGTGCCCACCGCGAGCAGCGCGGCGATCACCAGCGCGGCGGCGAAATACTGGTCCAGAAGCTCCGCCTCGCCGGTCTGGAAGCCGTCCACGACGCGGCGCACGGCCAGCGGCAGGACCAGCGAGACGCAAGCCGTCAGGACCAGCGCGGCCAGCGCGGCGGCCACCATGCCGATATGCGGCCGGAAGAACGGCGCGAGCGACCGCAGGCTTCCGATCCGCTTCGATCCCGTACGGTCCGCTTCCTTGGCGATCTCGACCATGTGCCCTCCGGATTGGCGGGTTCGGGGTATCCGCGCCGGCCCCGGGGCGCAAGAACGACGCCGCGCCGCAGGGCTTGACCGGCCGGGCGACCCGCACCACCGTGACGCGAAAGAGGTGCGCGATGTACAACCCGATCGACGTGACGGCGATGGTCTTCTACGGGCTCGTCTGCATGGTTCTGGCCGGCTACGTGCCCGCCACGCAGCGGCGCGGCACCCGCCTGGCCATCGGCGCGGGCGTCGGCATGGTGGCCGCGGTCCTGCTCAACCTGCTGCGCGCGCCGCTGGGGATCTGATCGGAAGGATTGGAGCGGGCGACGGGAATCGAACCCGTATCATCAGCTTGGAAGGCTGAGGTCTTACCATTACACAACGCCCGCGTCGTGCAGGCTTCAAATAGGCCGCGTGCGGGGGGCGATGCAAGGGGCGGGACGGCCCGGGCGGCGGATATTGAACCCGGCGCGCCCTGCCGATAGACCGCCCCGGAACCGACCGAGAGGGCCGCCCCATGTCCATCGACACCGAGACCGCGCGACGCATCGCGCATCTGGCGCGCATCGCCGTGCCCGAGGAGCGCCTGCCCGCGCTGGCGGGGGAGTTCAACGCGATCCTGGGCTTCATCGAGCAGCTCCAGGAAGTCGATGTCGAGGGCGTCGAGCCTATGGTTTCGGTCACGCCCATGCGCCTGAAGCGGCGCGAGGACGTGGTCACGGACGGCAAGCAGCAGGCCGCGGTGCTCGCCAACGCGCCCGACGCGCGCGAGGGCTTCTTCGCCGTGCCGAAGGTGGTCGAATGAACCTCACCGAGCTGACCATCGCGGGCGCGCGCGACGCGCTCCGGGCGGGCGAGACGACGGCGCAGGCGCTGACCGAGGCGCATCTGGAAGCGGTCGCGGAAGCCGGCGCGCTCAACGCCTTCGTCCACCACACGCCCGAGATCGCGCGCGCGCAGGCCGAGCACGCCGACGCCCGCATCCGCCGCGGCGACGCGCCCGACATGTGCGGCATCCCGATCGGGGTGAAGGACCTGTTTTGCACGCGCGGCGTGCCCAGCCAGGCCGGCTCGCGCATTCTCGAAGGCTTCAAGCCGGAATACGAGTCGACCATCACCGACAAGCTGTTCCAGGACGGCGCGGTCATGCTGGGCAAGCTCAACATGGACGAGTTCGCGATGGGCTCGTCGAACGAGACCAGCACCTACGGCGATGCGGTGAACCCGTGGCGGGCGGGCAATTCCGACGCGAGCCTTACGCCCGGCGGCTCCTCCGGCGGCTCGGCGGCGGCGGTGGCGGCGCGGCTGTGCCTGGGCGCGCTGGGCACCGATACCGGCGGCTCGATCCGCCAGCCGGCGGCCTTCACCGGCATCACCGGGATCAAGCCGACCTACGGGCGCTGCTCGCGCTGGGGCGTGGTGGCCTTCGCCTCCTCGCTCGACCAGGCGGGTCCGATGACGCGCTCGGTGCGCGACGCCGCGATCTTCCTGCGCGCCATGTCGGGGCATGATCCGAAGGATTCGACCTCCGCCGATCTGGCGGTGCCGGATTTCGAGGCCATGCTGACCGGCGACGTGAAGGGCCAGGTCATCGGCATCCCGCGCGAATACCGCATCGACGGCATGCCCGAAGAGATCGAGACGCTCTGGGCCCGCGGCATCGAGATGCTGCGGGACGCGGGCGCCGAGATCCGCGACATCTCGCTGCCGCACACGAAATACGCCCTGCCGGCCTATTACGTGATCGCGCCAGCCGAGGCCTCCTCCAACCTCGCGCGCTACGACGGGGTCCGCTTCGGCCATCGCGCGAAGCTGGGCCAGGGCGACGGCATCACCGAGATGTACGAGAAGACCCGCGCGGAAGGCTTCGGCGACGAGGTGCAGCGCCGCGTGATGGTGGGCACCTACGTGCTCTCGGCGGGGTTCTACGACGCCTATTACAACCGCGCGCGCCGGGTGCGGACGCTGATCAAGAAGGATTTCGAGGATGCCTTCGCCGCGGGGGTCGACGCCATCCTGACGCCCGCCACGCCCTCCTCGGCCTTCGAGTTGGGCGCGAACTTCACGCCGATCCAGATGTATCTCAACGACGTGTTCACCGTGACGGTGAACCTCGCCGGGCTGCCGGGCGTCGCGGTGCCCGCGGGCCTCGACAAGCGGGGGCTGCCGATGGGACTCCAGCTGATCGGCAAGCCCTGGGCGGAAGGCGAATTGCTCAATGTCGCTTCCGCCGTCGAGGAACGGGCGGGTTTCGTGGATCGCCCCGCGAAGTGGTGGTAGGGTTCGGTCAAAAGAACCGAGCGAGGCAGGTCATGCGTATCCCATCCCTGATCGGGGCCGGTCTGGCCCTGACGCTTCTCGCGGCTTGCGAGCCGCCGGTCCCCGAAAGCGCGCCGCGCGGCGCCGGGTTCGAGACGCCCGCGCAATATGCCGCCCGCCGCGAGGCCATGCTGCGCGGAACGCCGGCGCCGCTTCGGCCCGAACAGACCGTGCTGCCGCCCACGACGCCGCCCGCCAGCGAAGCCCAGCAGATCGCGAGCGCGACGCGGGCGGTGCTGCAGCCGGGGACCGCGCCGGCCCGGCCGCCGGCGAGCCAGCCGATCTCGATCGCGCCCGCGCAGGTCCCGCCCGCGCAGGTCGCCGCCGCCGCGCCGGCGCCGCTTCCTCCGGCGGCCACGGCCCCGGCGGGCACCTCCGCGCCGCTGGATCTCGACCGCGACAACCCGAATATCAGCCGCGAACAGGATTTCGCCGCCGTCTCGGCCGCCCGCTCGATCGAGGACGACGCCGCGCGCGTGCGCGCCGCGCGGCAGCAATACCAGATCGTCCGCCCGACGCAGTTGCAGCGCCCCGAGGATGGCCGGCCCAATATCGTCGCCTATGCGATCAACCAGGCGCAGCCGGTCGGCACGCGGGCCTTCAGCCGCAATCCCCTTTCCTCCGCCCGCCGCGCCGAGGCGCGCTGTCAGGGCTACCGCACCGCCGATATCGCGCAGGAGGATTTCCTCGCCGCCGGCGGGCCGGAGCGGGACCGGCTGGGTCTCGACCCGGACGGCGACGGCAATGCCTGCGGTTGGGATCCGGCGACGTTCCGCGCGCTCGTCCAGAACTGATCCGCGTGCAGATCCAGGACCGGCCAAGTCCGAATCACGGACCCCGCCGGGGCGGCTCGACCACGCCCGACCTCGTGATGCTGCATTACACCGCCATGACCGGCGGGCCGGAACCGGCGCTGAAGCGGCTTCGCCTGCCCGAGACGGAGGTCTCCTGCCATTACCTCGTGGGCGAGGATGGATCCGTCTTCCGCCTGGTCGACGACGACCGCCGCGCCTGGCACGCGGGCGCCGGGCGCTGGGGCGCCTCGGACGATCTCAATTCGCGCTCGCTGGGGATCGAGCTCTCCAATGACGGGGCCTCGCCCTTCACCGCCGCACAGATGGACGCGCTCGAGGCGCTCCTGGCTCTCCTGCTCGACCGGCACGGGATCGCGCCGAGGGGCGTGATCGGCCATTCCGACGCGGCCCCCGGCCGCAAGATCGACCCCGGCCCGCGCTTCGACTGGCGGCGGCTGGCGCTGCTCGGCCTGTCGATCTGGCCCGAACCGCGCGGGGCGCCGGAGCCCGATCCCGCCCGTTTCTGCGCCGACGTGGCGCGCGCGGGCTGGACGGCCGACGTACCCCTCGACGTGCTGCTCGGCGCGGTGCGCCTGCGTGTCCGCCCTTGGGCCCGCGGCCCGCTCGACGCGACCGATATGGGGCTTGCCGCGGATCTCGCGCGGCGCTTTCCCGTTGACGCGGACCGGAACGCTTCATAGCTCCCCCTCCATGCGGGGCGCCGGGCGGCCGCGCGCGGGGTGCAAGCCCTGCGGGAGGAAAGTCCGGACTCCACGAAGCGACGGTGCCGGGTAATGCCCGGGCGGCGCAAGCCGACGGAAAGCGCCACAGAGAAGAAACCGCCTCGGGTCCGCCCGGGGCAAGGGTGAAACGGTGGGGTAAGAGCCCACCGGGGGGGCGGCAACGTCCCCCGCACGGCAAGCCCCACCGGGAGCAATGCCGAATAGGGGCCGCAGACGGGGTGCTTCGCCTCGCGGTCCGGGTTGGCAGCTTCAGGTTCCGCGGCAACGCGGGATCGAGATGAATGGTCGCCCATCCGGGCTCGCCCGGGGGACAGAATCCGGCTTACAGGCGCCCCGCATATCGCCTCGCCGCCTCGCTTGACAGCACGGCCCGAGCGGCTAGAAGGCGGCTTCCGGATTGAACGGGGCGGCGCGCGGAACTCGCGGACCAAAGACCCGACCGACGCAGGAGACATACGATGGCGAAGCCCACCACGATCAAGATCCGGCTGAATTCCTCGGCCGGGACCGGCCACTTCTACGTGACCAAGAAGAACGCCCGCACGATGACCGAGAAGATGGTCGTGCGGAAGTTCGACCCCGTCGCGCGCAAGCACGTCGAGTACAAAGAAGGCAAAATTAAGTAAGGTTAATTCTGCCTTAACCGATGCCGGACTATTGAGAGGCCGGGCGGACTGCCATCCGCCCGGCCTTTCTTCAATTCTGGCATCGGAGTCTGCTAACTATGGGTATCTACATACGACCGGCCGGTCTCGCTGACCGGCCGCTGATCGACGGCCTGCTTTCTGCGGTCTATCCCCGGCTGCTTCTCGACGATTACGACGGCCACGCGGTGAACGCGATCCTGCCCCTGCTCGATCGCGCGAACCCCAAGCTGTTGGAATCGGGAAGTTATTACATGCTGTTCGAACGGCTGGAGCTGGTCGCGGTGGGCGGCTGGACGGCCACCGCGCCGGGCGAGGACTGCCCCGAGGGGACGGGCCATGTGCGCCATGTCGCGACCCATCCCGACCACCTCAAGAAGGGCCATGCCTCGCGCCTGATGCGGCATATCCGCGACAAGGCGCGCGCGGGGGGTGTGCGGAGGCTGGACTGCCTGTCCTCGCTCAACGCGCGGCCCTTCTACGCGCGGCAGGGATTCGACGATCATGGCATTGATGAGGCACCGATCGCGCCGGGAATCACCTTCCCGGTGGTGCGCATGGCCGCGGCCATCTGATCGCGCGCGCCGCACTCCGGGTCCCGGCCTCCGCCGGGGCCCGGAGCATCGGCGTCACTCGGTCGGCATCTTCCGCAATCCGAGCTCGGCCAGCTGTCCGGGCAGCGGCTCGGACGGCGCGCCCATCATCAGGTCCTCGGCGCGCTGATTCATCGGGAAGAGGATGACTTCCCGAATATTCGCCTCGTCGGCCAGCAGCATCACGATCCGATCGATCCCGGCCGCGCAGCCGCCATGCGGGGGCGCGCCGTATTGGAACGCCTTGACCATGCCGCCGAAGCGCTTGCGGACCTCGTCCTCGCCGTAGCCCGCGATCTCGAAGGCGCGGAACATGATCTCGGGGCGGTGGTTCCGGATCGCGCCGGAAACCAGCTCGTAGCCGTTGCAGGCCAGGTCGTACTGGTAGCCCAGCACCTCGAGCGGATCGCCCTTCAGCGCGTCCATCCCGCCCTGCGGCATGGAGAAGGGATTGTGCGAGAAGTCGATCGTCCCGTCGTCATCCTTCTCGTAGAGCGGGAAATCGACGATCCAGGCGAAGGCGAAGCGGTCCTTGTCGATGAGGCCCAGCTCGTCGCCGATCACCGTGCGCGCCCGGCCCGCGACGGCCTCGAACTCGGAGGCACGGCCGCCCAGGAAGAAGGCCGCGTCGCCGACGCCGAGGCCTAGCTGCTGCCGGATCGCCTCGGTCCGCTCGGGCCCGATATTCTTGGCCAGCGGGCCGGCGGCTTCCATGCCATCCGCCCCCTCGCGCCAGAAAATGTAGCCCATACCGGGCAGCCCCTGCTCCTGCGCGAACTTGTTCATGCGGTCGCAGAACTTGCGCGACCCGCCCGTCGGCGCGGGAATGGCGCGGATCTCGGTGCCGTCCTTCTCCAGGAGGCTCGCGAAGATCGCGAAGCCCGAGCCGCGGAAATGCTCGGACACGTCCTGCATCTCGATCGGGTTGCGCAGGTCCGGCTTGTCGGTGCCGTATTTCAACGCGGCCTCGCGGAAAGAGATCTGCGGCCAGTCGGCATCGACCTTGCGGCCGTTGCCGAACTCCTCGAACAGCCCGGTAATCACCGGCTGGATGCTGTCGAACACATCCTGCTGGGTGACGAAGCTCATCTCCATGTCGAGCTGGTAGAAATCGGTCGGGCTGCGGTCGGCGCGCGGGTCCTCGTCGCGGAAGCAGGGTGCGATCTGGAAATACTTGTCGAAGCCCGAGACCATCAGAAGCTGCTTGAACTGCTGTGGCGCCTGCGGCAGCGCGTAGACCTTGCCGGGATGCAGGCGCGACGGGACGATGAAGTCGCGCGCGCCTTCGGGCGAGGAGGCGGTGATGATCGGGGTCTGGAACTCGTTGAAGCCCTGGTCCCACATCCGGTTGCGCAGGCTGCGCACGACGTCGGAGCGCAGGATCATGTTCCGCTGCATCGCCTCGCGCCGCAGGTCGAGGAAGCGGTAGCGCAGCCGCGTCTCCTCGGGATACTCCTGATCGCCGAAGACCTGCAGCGGCAGCTCGTTGGCGCGGCCCAGCACCTCGATGTCGCGCACGAAGACCTCGATCTCGCCGGTGCGGATCTTCGGGTTCACCAGCGCATCGTCGCGCTTCTTCACCTCGCCGTCGATGCGGATGCACCATTCGGACCGGACTGCCTCGACCTCGGCGAAGACCGGGCTGTCGGGATCGGCCAGCATCTGCGTCATGCCGTAATGGTCGCGCAGGTCGATGAAGAGCACGCCGCCGTGATCGCGGACGCGATGGACCCAACCCGAGAGGCGGACGGTCTCGCCCACGTTGCTGGCGTCGAGGCCGGCACAGCTATGGGTGCGGAAGGGGTGCATGGATGTCTCCGGGGTCGGGGGGTCTGCGTGTCGCACGCGATCAACACGGGCCCGCCCGGGGTGTCAACCTCGCCCGCCGCGGCGCGGGCTCACTCCGCGGCCAGTTCCGGCTGGTCGAGCCCGATGGCGGCGGGGCGCAGATGGCAGGTGACGGTGACGCCCAGCGGAAAGACCCGGTCGCGCATCGCCTCGCCCGGGAAGGCCAGCACGTCGAGGCCCGCGGCGCGCGCGGACATCGCCCCCTCGGGCGTGTCCTCGATCGCGACGGCATCGGCGGGCCGCAGCGCGAAGGCCGCGATCGCGCGCGCGTAACGGTCCGGCGCGGGGCGCGGCGTGGCGACGGTTTCGCCCGCGCCGATCCAGTCGAACGCGTCCGGGCCCAGATGCGGCGCAAGGCCACCGATGACGATGTCGACGAGCGCAGGCTCGGCATCCGAGATCAGGACCACCCGGATGCCCGCGGCCCGGGCCGCCCAGATGGTGTCGAGCACGCCGGGACGGGGGGCCGGCGCCTGGCGGGCGAGGATGAGGCGCAAATGCGCGAGGGCCCGCGAATAGAGCGCATCGGTATCGACCGGATCCCCCGTCGCGGCGGCAAAGTTGGCCATCCGCGCCCGCCCGCCGGGGATCTTGAGCATGTGGTGAAAGCTGTCGCGGTCCCAGACCCATTCGAGATCCGCCTCGGCGAAGGCGAAATTGTAGGCCCGCCGCTGAAACTCGGAAATCTCGGCGATTGCGCCGAGCGAACCGAAGAAGACAGCGTCGATCGTCATGGGTTCCCGTGGCCCCGCGCGATATCGATTTTTTCTCCTAACGCGGCCATTCGTCCAAGGTTCCCGTCGGTTGCAAAACTGACGTGGCACGGCACTCAAGGGTTGCGCGGCGCGGCTCGACTGCGCTTTCCTGTCAGCGGCGGAAATTCCGGCCGCCGAGTCTGGGTGGGTCTTGCCGATGTGGAAGACGATCGTCCTGCAAACGCTCAGTCGCCTCGTGAAGCGAGGTCGGCTCGAGGTGACACTGCCCGATGGCAGCCGGCATGAATTCGGCGAGGGCACGAACGGGCCCGACGTCGCGCTGCGCCTGACGGACCCGGCGCGGCTGCGCCATCTCGTGCAGGATCCCGAGCTCGCCTTGGGCGAGGCCTATATGGACGGGACCCTGGTGATCGAGCGCGGCGACCTGCGCCAGATGCTGACGCTCTTCGCGATCAATGGCGGCCGCGACGCCCTGCCGCCACTTCTGGCGGCCGGCTACGCGGCGCGGTTCCGGGCCCGGCGCTTCGCGCAGGCCAACGGGCTGAACCGCGCGCGGGCCAACGTCGCCCATCACTACGATCTGGGCGACGATTTCTACGAGCTCTTCCTCGACGCGGATTGGCAGTATTCCTGCGCCTATTTCGCGCGGGAGGGCATGACGCTTGAGGAGGCGCAGGCTGCCAAGAAGGCGCATATCGCGCGCAAGCTGCTGATCCAGCCGGGCATGCGGGTGCTCGATATCGGCTGCGGCTGGGGCGGAATGGCGCTGACGCTGGCGCGCGATTTCGGCGCGCAGGTCACCGGCGTCACGCTGTCGGAGAACCAGAAGGCCCGCGCCGAGGCCCGCGCCGCCGCAGCCGGGCTGTCCGACCGCATCGACATCCGGCTGCAGGACTACCGCACGCTGGACGAGCGCTTCGACCGGATCGTGTCGGTCGGGATGCTGGAGCATGTCGGCGCGCCGAATTACGGCACCTATTTCAACAAAGTCGAGGACCTGCTGGATCCGGACGGCATCGCGCTGATCCACACGATCGGGCGTTGCGGCCCGCCGACCACGACCTCGACCTGGCTGGCGAAGTACATCTTCCCGGGCGGCTACAACCCTTCGCTGTCGGAACTGGCCGGCGGGATCGAGACGACGGATCTCTGGCAGGCCGATATCGAGGTTTGGCGCGGCCACTACGCCGAGACGCTGCGGCGTTGGCAGAAACGGTTCGAGGCCAATCTCGATCGCGTGCGCGAGATGTATGACGACCGATTCATCCGGATGTGGCGCTATTACCTCACCGGGGCGGAGGTCAGCTTCGACGCCTACAAGCACGTGGTCTTCCAGATGCAGCTCACCCGGAGGCGCGACACCGTCCCGAACACCCGCGATTACCTCTACGCGCAGAAGGCCGCCGCCGAGTAGCGGCTGACCGGCGTAAGCGACCCGGTCAGCCGCGGCGCGGCTCCTGTCCGCGACCGTCCGATACCGCCGGCGGCGCAGGTCCGGCGCGCGAGTCCGCGCCCACGGGTGCGATCGGCCCCTGCGGGTTCTCCCGGCCCCGCTCGGTCGCCCTTGCCTCCCCGCGCGCCGCCCCTTAGACCGCCGTCAATTTGCCGCGCATGAGGGGACGGGCCATGCCCAAACGGACCGACATCCAGTCGATCATGATCATCGGTGCGGGCCCCATCGTCATCGGCCAGGCCTGCGAGTTCGACTATTCCGGCGCGCAGGCGTGCAAGGCGCTGCGCGAGGAAGGCTACCGCGTCATCCTCGTCAATTCGAACCCGGCGACGATCATGACCGATCCGGGCCTGGCCGACGCCACCTATATCGAACCGATCACCCCCGACGTCGTCGCCTCGATCATCGAAAAGGAACGGCCCGATGCGCTGCTGCCCACGATGGGCGGGCAGACCGGGTTGAACACCGCGCTGGCGCTCGATGACCGTGGCGTGCTCGAGAAATTCGGCGTCGAGCTGATCGGCGCCAAACGCGCCGCCATCGAGATGGCCGAGGACCGCAAGCTCTTCCGCGAGGCGATGGACCGGCTGGGCATCGAGAACCCGAAGGCCACCATCGTCGCCGCGCCCAAGAAGGGCGAGGGTCACGACATCGCCGCCGGCATGGCCGAGGCGATGGGCGCGCTGGAGGAGGTCGGCCTGCCCGCGATCATCCGCCCCGCCTACACGTTGGGCGGCACCGGCGGCGGCGTGGCCTATAACCGCGCCGATTACGAGCGGATCTGCCGCTCGGGGCTCGAAGCCTCGCCCGTGGCGCAGATCCTCATCGACGAAAGCCTGCTCGGCTGGAAGGAATACGAGATGGAGGTGGTCCGCGACCGTGCGGATAACGCCATCATCGTCTGTTCGATCGAGAACGTGGACCCGATGGGCGTCCATACCGGCGACTCGATCACCGTCGCGCCCGCGCTGACGCTGACGGACAAGGAATACCAGATGATGCGCACGCACTCGATCAACGTGCTGCGCGAGATCGGGGTCGAGACCGGCGGCTCGAACGTGCAATGGGCCGTGAACCCCGCCGATGGGCGGATGGTCGTGATCGAGATGAATCCGCGCGTGTCGCGCTCCTCGGCGCTGGCCTCGAAGGCCACGGGCTTCCCCATCGCGAAGATCGCCGCGAAGCTCGCGGTGGGCTACACCCTCGACGAGCTCGACAACGACATCACCCGCGTCACCCCGGCGAGCTTCGAGCCGACGATCGACTACGTTGTCACCAAGATTCCGCGGTTCGCCTTCGAGAAGTTCCCCGGCGCCGAGCCGCTTCTGACCACGGCGATGAAATCGGTGGGCGAGGCGATGGCCATCGGCCGCACGATCCACGAATCGATGCAGAAGGCGCTGGCCTCGATGGAGACCGGGCTGACCGGCTTCGACGAGGTCGCGCTGCCCGACGACCCGGCCGCGATCAAGGCCGAGCTGTCGCGCGCCACGCCCGACCGGCTGCGGGTCATCGCGCAGGCGATGCGCCAAGGGCTGTCGGATGTCGACATCAACGCGATCACCCATTTCGACCCGTGGTTCCTGGCTCGCATCCGCGAGATCGTGGAGGCGGAGGCCGTGGTCCGCGCCGAGGGCCTGCCCACCGATGCCGACGGGCTGCGCCGCCTCAAGGCGATGGGCTTCTCCGATGCGCGGCTGGCCAAGCTGACCGGCCGGACCGAGGCCGATATCCGCGCCGCGCGCGTGGCCGAAGGCGTCGTCGCCCAGTTCAAGCGCATCGACACCTGCGCCGCCGAATTCGAGGCGCAGACGCCTTACATGTACTCCACCTACGAGACGCCCGTGATGGGCGAGGCGGAATGCGAAAGCCGGCCCACGGATGCGAAGAAGGTCGTCATCTTGGGCGGCGGCCCGAACCGGATCGGCCAGGGGATCGAGTTCGACTATTGCTGCTGCCACGCCTGCTTCGCGCTGTCGGATGCCGGCTTCGAGACCATCATGGTCAACTGCAACCCCGAGACCGTCTCGACCGATTACGACACCTCCGACCGGCTCTATTTCGAACCGCTGACCTTCGAGCACGTGATGGAGATCCTGCGCGTCGAGCAGGAACGCGGCACGCTGCACGGCGTCATCGTCCAGTTCGGCGGGCAGACGCCCTTGAAGATCGCGGGCGCGCTGCACGAGGCGGGCATCCCGATCCTCGGCACCTCGCCCGACGCGATCGACCTGGCCGAAGATCGCGAGCGCTTCGCGGCGCTGGTGG
This sequence comes from Jannaschia sp. GRR-S6-38, assembly GCF_029853695.1. Lineage (NCBI taxonomy): Bacteria > Pseudomonadati > Pseudomonadota > Alphaproteobacteria > Rhodobacterales > Roseobacteraceae > Jannaschia > Jannaschia ovalis. The sequence continues at coordinate 2,404,060 of NZ_CP122537.1, read as the reverse complement.
AACGGCTGGGGCTGAAGCAGCCGCGCAACGCCATCGCGACCACCGATGCCGAGGCCCGCGCTCGCGCCGAGGAACTGGGCTATCCGCTGGTGATCCGTCCTTCCTACGTGCTGGGCGGCCGCGCGATGGAGATCGTCCGCGACACCGCGCAGCTGGAGCGCTACGTCCGCGACGCCGTCGTCGTGTCGGGCGACAGCCCGGTGCTTCTCGACAGCTACCTTTCCGGCGCGATCGAGGTCGATGTGGACGCGCTCTCGGATGGCGAGACCGTCCATGTCGCGGGGATCATGCAGCATATCGAGGAAGCGGGCGTGCATTCGGGCGACAGCGCCTGCTGCCTGCCGCCGCACACGCTGTCGCGCGACGTGATCGCCACGATCCGCGAACAGACCGAGGCGCTGGCGAAGGCGCTGCGCGTCGTCGGCCTGATGAACGTGCAATTCGCCGTGAAGGACGAGGAGGTTTACCTGATCGAGGTGAACCCCCGCGCCTCGCGCACCGTGCCCTTCGTCGCCAAGGCGGTGGACTCGGCCATCGCCTCGATCGCCGCGCGCCTGATGGCGGGCGAGCCGATGTCGAACTTCCCCGTCCGCGCGCCCTACCCCGCCGATGCCACGATCGACCACGTGCCGATGGGCGACGTGATGACACTCGCGCATCCCGACACGCCCTGGTTCTCGGTCAAGGAGGCGGTGCTTCCCTTCGCGCGCTTCCCCGGCGTGGACACGCTTCTCGGCCCCGAGATGCGCTCGACCGGCGAGGTGATGGGTTGGGACCGCAGCTTCGCGCGCGCTTTCCTGAAGGCGCAGATGGGCGCGGGCGTGGTCCTGCCCGAGAAGGGCACCGTCTTCCTGTCGATCAAGGATGCCGACAAGACCGACCAGCTGATCGAGACGGCATCGCTGCTGCGCGAGATGGGTTTCTCGATCCTCGCGACCTCCGGCACGGCGGCCTTCCTGTCGCAGCACGGCATCTCGTCGCGCCACGTCAACAAGGCCTACGAGGGCGGGCGCACTGTCGTCGACGTGATGAAGGATGGCGAGGTCGTGCTGGTGATGAACACCACTGAGGGCGCGCAGGCGGTCGAGGACAGCCGCTCGATGCGCAACGTGGCCCTGATGGACCGAATCCCCTATTACACGACGCTGGCCGGGTCCCACGCCGCCGCGCTCGCGATGCGCGCCCGGGACGAAGGCGCGGTCGAGGTGCGCTCGCTGCAGTAGATTCGACCTCCGATCGGAAACGGTCCCTGCGCGACGGCGACGCTGTTTCGATCGCGGAAATTCGGGCCCACGAATGGCCCCGTTTCGGGCCTGTAACGGCCTTAGGCGCCCCACAGCTTGGTAAACGAGCTTTCACGGGAGAATCTCAATGGACCCTGCCAGCCTTTCGCTCATCGCCATCAGCGCATCCGGCGTCGCATTGCGCCGCTACGCCGAACTGTCCAATAACGAGATCCCGGATTTCCCGGGCCATCGCATCGACGGCCGCCCGCGCCAGTCCGTGATCGTCCGCCTCAAGGAAACCAAGGTGACGCTTCGCCCGCTGATCGACGCGGGACGCGAGGCGATCGCCAAGCGGCTCGCCCGCTTCGCTTCCGTCCGCGGCTTCCGGCTGAACGCCCAGGTCTCGCTGGCCGCGCTCTTCTCGGTTGAGGACGCGCCGGATGTCGAGGCCGAGCTGCGCCGCCGCCGGGTCGATTTCGTCATCGCCGATGATGCCGGCCTTCCGGTCTGCGGCGTGACCGTGGTGCGCGGCCGCGGGCCGTCCTACCGCGACAGCGTCTGCCACCAGGCCTTCGCCGCGGCCGGCCTGCCACTGGTGACCATGTCGCTGGCCGCCAGCTGGGCCGAGAATCGCGCCCGCCTGGCCGCGGTGGTCGACAGCGATCCGCCCGCCGCCAACATCGCGGCGCCGGTCTGCATCGACGACGTCCAGCCCCTCTACGCCTGAGCGCCGCCGCCGCGTCACCGCGGCGGCCGCCAACTTGACCTCCCGCAGCGGGGACGGCACTTGTGTCGGACCCCGCCGCCGCTCGCGCGGCCGCTCCCGCCAGCGCGACAGCAAGGAGGCCCGATATGGCCGCGATCATCACCGGATCGGGCGTCTACACGCCCTCGCAGGTCATCACCAACGACGAGCTCGTCGCGGCCTTCAACGCCTATGCCGACCGCCGCAACGCCGAGGGTGCCGAGCCCCCGATCCCGCATTCCAGCGCCGATTTCATCCGCTCCGCCTCGGGCATCGAACAGCGGCACGTGCTGGACAAGACGGGCGTGCTCGACTCCGCGCGCATGTTTCCCAGCCTGCCCGGCCGCAGCGACGAGCAGCCGGGCTATATGGCCGAGATGGCGGTCGAGGCCTGCACCGACGCGCTGGCCATGGCCGGGATCGAGGCCGGCCAGATCGACGCGGTGATCTGCGCGGCCTCGAACCACGAACGCGCCTATCCGGCCATCGCCATCGAGATCCAGCAGCTGCTGGGCACGGGCGGGTTCGGCTTCGACATGAACGTGGCCTGTTCCTCGGCCACCTTCGGCATCCAGGCGGCGGCGGACATGATCCGCTCGGGCTCGATCAAGCGGGCCATTGTCACCTGCCCCGAGATCTGCTCGGCCCATCTCGAATGGCGCGACCGGGACTGCCATTTCATCTTCGGCGATGTCTGCACCGCGCTGGTGCTGGAGGACGAGTCGGTCGCGAAAGCCGGCGGGTTCCGCATCGACTCGACGCGCTGTGCGACGCAGTTCTCCAACAATATCCGCAACAATGACGGCTTCCTGCGGCGCACCCATGACCAGATGGAAGACCGCCGCGACATGCAGTTCATGCAGAACGGCCGGAAGGTCTTCAAGGAAGTGCTGCCGATGGTCTCGGCCCATATCGGCAGTCACATGGCAGATGAGGGGATTGCCGCGGACGCGCTGAAGCGGCTCTGGCTGCACCAGGCCAATAAGGCGATGAACGATTTCATCGGCCGCAAGGTGCTGGGCCGGGTGCCGGAGCCTGCGGAACAGCCCAACATCCTGCAGGACTACGCCAACACCTCCTCGGCCGGTTCGATCATCGCCTTCGCCAAGCACTCCGCAGACCTCGTCCCCGGCGATCGCGGGCTGATCTGCAGCTTCGGGGCGGGCTACTCGGTCGGATCGGTCGTCGTAACGCGGGTCTGAACCAGGCTCTGCTCCAGCGCGACCAGCTCGGCCTGCAGGCCGCGCAGCTTGGCCAGCGTCGCGCGCCCCTCCGGCCCGTCCAGCCCGCCATTCATCATCAGCCGTCCAAGCTCGGTGAAGACCGTGTTCGACCGCGCGGCGACCGCCTCGGGCGTCAGATTGGCCGCGTGGGCCTGCGGCACCAGCGCCATCCCGGCCCGCTGCGCGAGGTAGCGGGTCACGATGGGGATTCCCGCCGCCGATTCCAGCGCGGCGAGGACATCGACGGGGATGAACCGCTTCGCGTGCTCCTCGTGCTGCGAATAATAGCGGCCCAGTGTGGCTTTCGATCGGCCCGTGACCGCGCAGCTCGCCTCGACGCCCACGGCCTTGACCAGTGCCTCGGTCTGCCGCTTCAAGTCCTCACCCAATGTCGAAGTCATCGCGCGTCCTCCGCGACCTAACCTAGCGTCAACCCGGCGCGCTGCCAACGCAGGCGCTTGCGGGCGGGCCCGGTGAGCGGCAAGACCGGCATATGGCGAAGCTCTACTACCACTACTCCACGATGAATGCGGGCAAGAGCACGCTGCTCCTGCAGGCCAGTTACAACTACATCGAGCGCGGCATGGAGACCTACCTGCTGACCGCGAATTTCGACGATCGCGCGGGCACCGGGCGCATCGCCAGCCGCATCGGCATCGAGGCCGCCGCCGATACCTATGCCGCCGGAACGGATCTCTACGCGATGATCGAGACGCGCCTGCGGGCCGGGCCCTGCGCCTGCGTCCTGGTCGACGAGGCGCAATGGCTGAGCCGCGAGCAGGTCTGGCAGCTTGCCCGCGCGGTGGACGACCTCGGCGTGCCGATCATGGCCTACGGGCTGCGCGTCGATTTCCGGGGCGAGCTGTTCCCCGGCTCCGCCGCGCTTCTGGCGCTGGCCGACGAGATGCGCGAGGTGCGCACGATCTGCTGGTGCGGACGCAAGGCCACCATGGTGATCCGGCAGGATGCGGAGGGCCGCGCGCTGACCGAGGGCGCGCAGGTCGAGGTGGGCGGCAACGAGCGCTACGTGTCGCTCTGCCGGCGGCATTTCCGCGAGGCGACGGGCGACCGCGTGCCGCCCGAAATGCCGGTCTAGGACTGCCTCTCTAGTCCAGAAGCGCGCGCAGCAGCTCCTCGGCCCGCGCAACGAGGCGGGGCAGATCCAGCGTGGTGATCCGCCCGTCGCGGACGACCTGACGGCCCTCGACGAAGAGGTCGCGCACGCGGCGCGGCCCGGCGAGCAGTAGCGCCGCGCGGTCCCAGCTCCCCGCCGCCTCGACGCCCCGCATGTCCCAGACGGCGATGTCGGCGCGCATCCCCGGCCGCAGGATGCCGATATCGTCGCGCCCGAGCACCGTCGCGCCCCCGCGCGTGGCCACCCGCAGCGCCTCGACCGGCGACATGGCATCCGCCCCGCGCGACACGCGTTGCAGGAGCATCGCCTGCCGCGCTTCCTCCACGAGGCTTCCGGCATCGTTGCTCGCCGATCCGTCGACGCCCAGCCCGACCGGCACGCCGGCATCCAGCATCGCGCGCAGCGGCGCGATGCCCGAGCCCAGCCGGCAGTTCGAGCAGGGGCAATGCGCCACCCCGGTGCGCGTGCGCGCGAAGAGGTCGATCTCGGCCGCGTCCAGCTCGACGCAATGCGCGTGCCAGACATCCGCGCCGGTCCATCCCAGATCCTCGGCATATTGCCCGGGGCGGCAGCCGAAATTCGCCTCGGAATAGGCCACGTCCTCGGCGTTCTCGGCCAGATGGGTGTGCAGCCGCACCCCCTTGTCGCGCGCCAGCAGGGCGGTGTCGCGCATCAGGTCGCGGCTGACGGAGAAGGGCGAGCAGGGCGCGAGGCCGATGCGGCACATCGATCCCGGGGCGGGATCGTGGAAGGCGTCGACGACGCGGATGCAGTCTTCGAGGATCGCGGCCTCGCCCTCGACCAGCGCGTCGGGCGGAAGGCCCCCCGCGCTCTCTCCGATCGACATGGAGCCGCGGGTGGGATGGAAGCGCAGCCCGGTCTCGGCGGCGGCGTGGATCGTATCCTCCAGCCGAACGCCGTTGGGATAGAGATAGAGATGGTCCGAGGATGTCGTGCAGCCCGACAGCGCCAGTTCGGCCAGCCCGATCTGGGTGGCGACTTGGACGTGGTCCGGCGTGAACCGCGCCCAGATCGGGTAGAGCGTCTTGAGCCAGCCGAAGAGCAGCGCGTTCTGCCCGGCGGGCACGGCCCGGGTCAGGACCTGGTAGAGGTGGTGATGCGTGTTGACGAGGCCCGGCGTCACGAGGCAGCCCGCGGCTTCGACGACATCCCCCGTGGTGCTCAATCCGGTCCCCATCGCGGCGATCACCCCGTCGCGGATTAGGATGTCGCGCGCGGCGCTCTCGTCGGCGGCGTCCTCCATCGCAAGCACGCGCTCGGCGCCGCGGAGGAGCAGCTCAGCCATTCAGAAGATCCATCGCGGCGGCGTGCAGTTCGGGCGTCGCTGCGGCCAGGGCGGTGCCGCCGTCATGTGCCGGGCCACCCTGCCAGTCGGTCACGATCCCGCCGGCGGCCTCGATGACGGCGATGGGGGCACAGATATCATAGGCCTGCAGACCCGCCTCGATCACCAGATCGACATGGCCCGCTGCCAGAAGCGCGTAGGCGTAGCAATCCATCCCGTATCGCGTCAGCCGGCAGGCGCGCGCGACGCGGTGGAAGGCGGCGGCCTCGGCCTCTGTCCCGACCTCCGGGAAAGTGGTCAGGATCGTGGCCTCCGCCAACTCGGTCGTCCCGCGCACACCCAAGGCGCGCGCCGCGTCTCCGCGCGTCCACGCGGCCACGCCCGGGCCGCCCGCGAAGCGCTCGCCCGTGAACGGCTGGTCGATCAGGCCGAGCCGGGGGCCGCCGGCATCGCACAGCGCGATCAACACGCCCCAGGTCGGCATCCCCGAGATGAAGGCTCGCGTCCCGTCGATCGGGTCCAGAACCCAGGTCCAGCGGCTGGTCCCGGCGACCGTCGCGGCCTCCTCGCCCAGGATGCCGTCATCGGGCCGCGTCTCCGCCAGGATGGCGCGCATCGCGGCCTCGGCCTCGCGGTCGGCCGCGGTGACGGGGTCGAAATCGGAGCGTTTGCTGTCGATGCGCAGCTCGGTGCGAAAATGGCGCAGCGTCACGTCCCGGGCGGCGTCGGCCATCCGCTCCGCGATCCCGCGAAATTCGGTGAAATCGTCGTCCATGCCGCCTCCGCCCCTGCGCCAATCGGGTCGCATGGGGCTCGCGGCTGGGTCAAGCGCCTCAGGCGGCGTGGTCGGACATCACGCGCGCCAGGTCGAACAGGCGGCGACGTTGCGCCTCGGGCATGGCGTAATAGGCGCGGACGAGGTCGAGCGCTTCCTTGTCGGCCAGCAAGTCGCGGTCGCCGTTGCCGGTCGGCCCGTCCGACAGGCCCTCGAAGAAATGGCCGACCTCGACATCCATGGCCGTCGCGATCTCCCAGAGGCGCGAAGCGGAGACGCGATTCATGCCGGTCTCGTATTTCTGGATCTGCTGGAACTTGATGCCGACCTTCTCGGCCAGTTGCTGCTGGGTCATCCCGACCATCCAGCGCCGCTGGCGGATGCGCTGGCCCACATGCACGTCGACGGGATGTTTCATGGCGCCCTCCTGTGTGTCCGTAACACGATGACGAACGCGCGCCGTCGCCTGATCGTTCACCGGAAAAGCGAAAGTCACCATGCGTCATCGCGTCCCGCGGTTGCGCCGGGCCGCCGGGCGGGGCAGCAGAAGGGCACCCGCGAAGGAGGTTTCGATGCGCGCCTATCTCGTCACGTCCCACGACACGCCCCCCGAAGTGACGGAGGTCGCGGACCCCGTCCCCGGCCCGGGCGAGGTCGCGCTGGCGATCGAGGCCTGCGCGCTGAACTTCGCGGATTTGTTGATGATCAAGGGGAGCTACCAGGACACGCCCGCCCTGCCCTTCGCGCCCGGAATGGAGGTCTGCGGGACCGTGACCGCGCGGGGGCCGGGCGTGAACGCGCCCGCGATCGGCACGCGCGTCGCCGTCTTCGGCGGTGCGGGGGGCTTGGCCGAGATGGGCTGCTTCCCGGCCGAGCGCTGCGTCCCGGTGCCCGAGGGCATGCCCTCGGACATCGCGGCGGCCTTTATCGTGGCCTATTCGACCAGCCATGTCGCGTTGACCCACAAGGCGCGCCTGAAGCCCGGCGAGCGGCTGGTGGTGCTGGGCGCGGCTGGCGGCGTGGGCCTGACGGCCGTCGAGCTGGGCGCCAAGATGGGGGCCGAGGTCGTGGCCGTCGCGCGCGGGGCGGAGAAGCTGGACCTGGCCCGCGACCGCGGTGCCGCACATGTCATCGACGCCGAGGATCCCGACCTGCGGGGCACGATCAAGGCGCTGGGCGGGGCCGATGTGGTCTATGACGCGGTGGGCGGCGACGCCTTCAAGGCGGCGTTCCGGGCGACGAACGCGGATGCGCGGATCCTTGTGATCGGCTTCGCCTCGGGCGAGGTTCCGCAGGTCAAGGCGAACCACCTGCTGGTCAAGAATGTCGACCTTCTGGGCATGTACTGGGGCGGCTACCTGCGGTCGAAGCCGCTTGTCATCACCGACAGCATCGCCACCCTGTTCCAGATGTACGGCCGCGGCGAATTGCGCCCGCATGTCAGCCATCGGCTGCCGCTCGACCGGGTGGCCGAGGGGCTCGAATTGATGCGCGCGCGGCGTTCCACCGGGAAGGTCGTGATCGAAATGCGCTGAGCCCAGCTGCGCCGGATTGACGCGGCTTGGGCAACGATGCGCCGCCATCCGCCCGTTCGATAGCTAAAATCAATCGAAACCGGGCGTTTGGATCGGTCTAGCATCTTGAATTGCGGGCGGAACCTCCCGATATTTCGACGCGAGGGACGGCATTCGGCCGTTCCAATGGTTTCACCCCTTGGAGGAGTTCCATGGCACAATTCGACGCTCTGCGGACCGGCTCTGTCTCAGGCGCACGCGCCGCCGAGATCGATCAGGGCCTCCGCGCCCACATGAACAAGGTCTACGGCACGATGTCCGTGGGCATGCTCATCACCTTCGCGGCCGCCTGGGCCATCTCGGGCCTGTCGGTCACGACCGATCCGAACCTCGCCGCCGCGCAGCTCAACGCCGACACCTACCTGACGCAGACCGGCTACGCGATCTACGCCTCGCCGCTGCGCTGGGTCATCATGTTCGCGCCGCTGATCTTCGTCTTCGGCTTCTCGGCCATGATCAACCGCATGTCGGCGGCCACCGCGCAGGTCGTGTTCTACGCCTTCGCCGCGGTGATGGGCCTGTCGCTCAGCTCGATCTTCCTGGTGTTCACCGGCGTGTCGATCATCCAGACCTTCCTGGTTACCGCCATCGCCTTCGCGGGTCTCAGCCTCTACGGCTACACGACCAAGAAGGACCTCAGCGCGATGGGGACGTTCCTGATCATGGGCGTGATCGGTCTGATTGTGGCGATGATCGTGAACATCTTCCTCGCCTCCTCGGCGCTGGCCTTCGCGATCTCGGCGATCGGCGTGCTGATCTTCGCGGGCCTAACGGCCTACGACACGCAGTCGATCAAGAACGAGTACGTGGCCCACGCCGCCCATGGCGACACGGAGTGGCTGGGCAAGTCGGCGATCATGGGCGCGCTGCGCCTCTATCTCGACTTCATCAACATGTTCATGTTCCTGCTGCAGTTCCTCGGCAATCGCGAGTGATCGCAGGCACATGACGACGGATCGGGCCGCACCTTCGGGTGCGGCCCTTTTTCGTTCAGAGCGTCGCCAGGATCTCGCGCGCGGCAGCCAGCCCGTCCGGCATCGGCTGATGGCCGGGGCCGGGATGCGCGATGAACCGCGCCTCGGCCCCGAGGCCGGCCAGCACCTCGGCGCTGATCCGGGCGCGGACGAGCGGGATATGCGGATCGGCCTCGTGGCAGGTGACCAACGCGCGCAGCCCCGTCAGGTCGGTGTCGTAATCCATGCGCTTCTCGCGGTGGCCATGGATCTCGCCGGGCGCGTCCCCGGTGCCGACCAGCCCGCCGGACAGCCCGATCACCGCGCCGAGCCCCGCTCCCTGCCGCGCCGCGTATTCCAGCGCGAGGCAGGCGCCCTGGCTGAACCCCAGAACCGCCACCCGGTCCCGCGGCAGACCGAGACCCTCGACCGCGCGCTCCACGGTCGCGAGACCCGCCGCCAGCGGCGCCTCCATCCGCGCCATCGGCGCCAGGAAGCTGGTCGGCCACCAGCTTTGTCCCGGCGCCTCGGGCGCGGCCAGCTTGAGCCCGCCCGCGCCCAGAAGCGGCACGAGCGCCATGATGTCCCGGGCCGAACTGCCGCGGCCGTGCAGCAGGACCAGCCCGGCGCCGCTCATGCGGTGATCCGGGGCAGCACGGCCTCGATCCGGTCGCGGATGGGCTCGTATTTCTCCGGCAGCTTCAGCGCCTCGCCGAGGCTTTCCAGCGGCTCGTCGCGGGTGAAGCCCGGCGGGTCGGTCGCGATCTCGAACAGCGCGCCGCCCGGTTCGCGGAAGTAGATCGCGTTGAAGTATTGTCGGTCGATCACCGGCGTCACCTGCATCCCAGCGGCGATCATCCGGTCGCGCCAGTCGAGCTGGTCGGCATCGTCCCGCGCGCGGAAGGCCACGTGGTGGATCGAGCCCGCGCCCTGCTGGCCGCGCCGCGCGCCGTCCCGGCGGTAGAGATCCACCACCGTCCCGCGCGCGTCGCCCGGCGCCTTCAGGCGCAGCCGCTCCGCGCCGTCCGCGGCCTCATGACCCGCCTCTGCGTAGCCCATGTGATCGACCATCAGGCGCTGCGTCGGCCCCAGATCGTCCAGCCAGAGCGTGGTAGAATGGAACCCGCCCTCGGCCGGGCCGTGATCGCCGGGCTCGGCGATCAGTTCCACGGCGGCGCCATCGGGGTCGGTCACCGTCACGACCGGCTGACCGAAACGCTCCTGCGGGTCGGAGAGGGTCGCTCCCTGCGCGCGCAGCGCCGCCACGTGGTCGTCGAACACCGCGGCGCCGACCGAGTAACCATAGGCCGAAGCCATGCCGCTGCCCGGCGTGCCGGGACGGGCGCCGACGAAAGGAAAGAAGGTCAGGATCGTGCCGGGATCGGCTGTCCGGTTGCCGTAATAGAGGTGGTAGGTCCCGGGATCGTCGAAATTCACGGTCTTCTTCACCAGGCGCTGATCCAGCAGCTTGGTGAAGAAGTCGACATTCGCCTGCGGCGGCCCGCTGATCGCGGTGACGTGGTGCAGGCCGGTGATGTGCTTGGTCATGATCTTCTCCGTCCTTTCGGGTCCAGATAGCGCGCGGGTCCCGCGGCGGAATGCCGATCCGCGCACAGCCCCGGTTCGGAGACGCGGGCCTAGCGGCGCAGCAGCCGCCCCTCGCCCGCCGCGCGGGGCCGGTGGACATGCGCCGATTGCACGATCCCGAAGGCCAGCATCAGCACCAGCATGGCCGAACCGCCATAGCTGACCAGCGGCAGCGGGACGCCGACGACGGGCGCGAGGCCCATCACCATCGACATGTTGACCGCGAAGAACAGGAAGAACGCCACCGCGATCCCCAGCGTGACGAGCGAAGCGAAGCGGTCCTTCGTCCGCAGCGCCGTTGCCACGCAGAAGGCGATGATCAGCATGTAGAGCACCAGAAGCGACAGGCCGCCGAGGAAGCCGAACTCCTCCGCGAGCGTCGTGAAGATGAAGTCGGTGTGCTTCTCGGGCAGGAAGTTCAGCCGCGCCTGGGTGCCCTGCATGAAGCCCTTGCCTGTCCAACCCCCCGATCCCAGCGCGATCTTCGACTGGGTGATGTGATAGCCCGCGCCCAGCGGGTCGCTTTCGGGGTCGAGGAAGGTGTCGATCCGCCGGAACTGGTAGTCCTTGATGAGCTGCCAGTCGGTGCCGCGCGATTGCAGGACGGTGGTGACCAGCCCGACCCCGGCGGCGATCACGGTCGCGAAATAGGCCCAGTGCACGCCGGCGAGGAACATCACGGCCCCGCCGCCGGTGATCAGCAGGATCGAGGTGCCGAGATCGGGCTGCTTGATGACCAGGAAGACCGGGACGAGGATGATGATCACCGGCAGGATCACCCAGAGCGGCCGGCTGACCTTGGTGACGGGCAGCCAGTCGTAATAGGCCGCCAGCATCATCACCAGCGTCACCTTCATCAGCTCGGAGGGTTGCAGCCGCATGAAGCCGATATCGATCCAGCGCTGCGCCCCGCCGCCCGTCGCGCCGACAAGCTCCACCGCGAGGAGCAGGGCGAGCGTCATCGCATAGGCCAGGGCCGAGACGTTGCGCCAGAACCAGATCGGCACCATCGCCACCGTGAACATCACGCCGAGGCCCAGCACGAAGCGCTGCATCTGCGGCTCGGCCCAGCGCCAGTCGCCGCCGGCCACCGAATAGAGCACCAGGAACCCCAGCGCCGAGACGGCGGAGACCAGAAGCACCAGCGCCCAGTTGAGCGCCAGCACCTTCTGCATCCCCTGCGGGACGCGGGCGATATTGTATTCGAGATAGCTCATGCCTCGGAGGTGCCCGAGGGGCGGGCATTCAGGCGCGGATCGAGCCGGAGCGAGGAGAGCATCTCCTCGATCTCGCCGCGCTGGCCGGTGGGATAGGCCTCGACCGGGGGGATGCCGCCATGCAGCGCATAGAGCATGATGTCGCGCGCGACCGGCGCCGCCGCCCGCGAGCCGCCGCCGCCATGCTCGACCACGACCGAGACGGCATAGCGCGGGTCGTCCCAGGGCGCGTAGCCCACGAACAGCGCGTGGTCGCGCCGCTCCCAGGGCAGGTCCTCGTTGCGGAAGACGCCGCGGGCGCGTTCGGCGGCGGTGATGTTGCGGACCTGGCTGGTGCCGGTCTTGCCGGCCCATTTCAGCCCGGCGAGGTCGAACTTGGACCGCCCGGCCGTGCCGCCGCGCGCGTTGACGACCTGGTACATCCCGTCGCGCGCCGCCTCCAGAAGGCTGCGTGAGATCTCGAGCGGGCCATTGACGCCTGAGGGTCGCGCGACGCCGTCGACCGACCGCACCAGCCGGGGGCTGATGTCGAGCCCCGAGGCGATCCGCGCCGTCATCACCGCCAGTTGCAGCGGCGACGCCAGGACGAAGCCCTGCCCGATCGAGGCGTTCAGGCTGTCGCCGACCATCCAGGCCTCGCCGCGGCGAGTCTGTTTCCAGTCGCGGTCGGGGACCAGCCCCTCGGAGATCGAGGTCATCTCGATATCATGGGCCTGGCCCAGGCCGAGCTTGCGCGCCGTCGCGGCGATCCGGTCGATGCCGGCGCGCTGGGCCAGCTCGTAGTAATAGACGTCGCAGCTTTCGCGCAGCGACTTGGCCAGGTCGACCTGGCCGTGCCCGCCCCGCTTCCAGCAGTGGAAACGCCGGCTCGAGACGGTGGTGTGACCGGGGCAGTAGACCGTCTCGCCCGAACCGATCACGCCGGCCTCCAGCGCGGCCAGCAGCGTGACCATCTTGAAGGTCGAGCCCGGCGGATAGAGCCCCTGGACGATCTTGTTGTGAAGCGGCCGGTGGTCGTTGTCGCGCAGCGCGGCGTAATCGGGCACCGAGATGCCCGAGACGAAGAGGTTCGGGTCGTAGCTGGGCGAGGAGACGGCGGCCAGGATATCGCCGTTGCGGGTGTCCATCACGACGGCCGACGCGCTTTCGGTGCCCAGCCGCGCCTGGGTGAAGTTCTGCAGCCCCGCGTCGATTGTCAGCTGCACGTCCTGGCCGGCCTGGCCCTCGGTCCGGCCGAGCTCGCGCATGATGCGGCCGGCGGCGTTCTGCTCGACGCGACGCGATCCCGCGCGACCGCGCAGCGCGCCCTCCAGCACCTTCTCGGCGCCGATCTTGCCGATCTGGAATTGCGGCGTCTGCAGCAGCGGATCGGGCGTCTCGGCCTCGGCGATATCCTTCTCGGAGACCCGGCCGACATAGCCCACGACATGGGCGTAATCCTGCCCCATCGGGTAGACGCGGCTGAGCCCAACCTCGGGGGTGATGCCCGGTAGCGAGGGCATGTTGATCGCGACCGCGGACAGCTCCTCCCAGCTCAGCCGGTCGGCCAGCGTGACGGCCTGGTGGGGGCGACGATCCATCTCGCGCAGGGCGCGCTGCAGCATGTCCTCGTCCAGCCGCACGAGGCCGCGCAGTGCGGTGACGACGCGGTCCACGTCATCGGCATCCTCGCGGATCATCGACACGCGGTAGATCTGCTCGTTGCCGGCCAGGGTGACGCCGTTGCGGTCGAGTATCAGACCGCGCGCCGGGGCCAGCAGGCGCACCTTGATGCGGTTCTCCTCGGCCAGGAGCAGGAACTCGTCGGCCTGATCGACCTGCAGGTGCCGCATCCGGGCCAGAAGCAGCCCGCCGAAGCCCAGCTGGGCGCCGCCCATGACGAGCGCGCGGCGCGTGATCCGGCGGGATGACAGCGTGATGTCCTGGGGATTGCGCTTCATGTGGTCGGTCCAGAAAGGCGCCCTGGGATCAGGCGCGGGTGCCGAGGCTGTCCATCTCGCCGGGGGCGAGACGTCTCACCCCGATCATTTGCGAGAATACGGCGATCGGGGGGTAGAACACAATCGTCGCAAGGGCATGCAAGGCGGTCCCGAGAAGCGGGCCCGGCTCGGCGAAAAGCAGCACGAGCGTCAGGTGGTTGGCCGTGAAGACCACGACGATGCAGCCCGAGACCACGCCCACCTCGGACCAGAAGGGCAGCGCCTCGGCGTGATCGACGCGGCGGCGCAGGTATTCGGAGGCCAGAAGCACCGTCAGCGTCCAGAGCCCGAGCGGCCGCATGAGCATGACGTCGTCGAGCAGCAGCATCACGACGATCAGCCAGACCGGGACGTAATCGGGCCGCCGCAGAACCCAGGCGAAGATCAGGCAGACGGTCAGCTCGGGGCCCGGCACGCCGCCCTCGCCCGGCCCGAAGGGCAGAAGGGCGAAGAACAGGATGGCCGAGGCGAGGAGCGCGAAGACCAGCCGGTAGAGCCAGACGCGGCGGGCCGCCATGGCTCAGCCCTCCTCGGGCGGGGGCGGGCCCTGCATGGCGCCGCCCGGGGGCACCAGCAGATCGCCCGTGGTCCCGATGCCCGGGGCCTGCCGCGTGCGCAGGACGCGCAGATATTCCAGCCGGCTGGTATCGGCGGCCAGCCGCACCCGCAGCCGTCCGTCGGCGCCGCGCACGACCTGCCCGACCAGAAGGTCCGGCGGGAAGACCCCGCCATCGCCCGAGGTGACGATCCGGTCGCCGGCCTGCACGTCGTCGGCATTCTCGACGAAATCGAGCGCGGGCGCCGGGGTCGTGTCGCCGGCCAGGATCGCGCGCTTGCCCGAGGGCTGGATGGTCACCGGGATGCGGCTGTTGCCGTCGGTCAGAAGGATCACCCGTGCCGTCCGCTCGCCCACGCCCGCGATGCGGCCGACCAGCCCCAGCCCGTCCATCGCCGCCCAGCCGTCGCGGATGCCGTCGGCCGCGCCGATATTGAGCAGGACGGAGCGGCGGAAGGGCGAGCCGCTATCGGTCAACACGACGCCGGTGACATAGGTTAGCTCGGGGCTGAGCTGCACCTTGTTGAGATCGAGAAGGCGCGCATTCTCCTGCTCCAGCTGGATCGCCGCCTCGCGCCAGGCCTTCATCTGCTGCAATTCGCGGCGCAATTCGCGGTTCTGTTCGTAGACGCGGGCGTAGCCCTCGAAATCCTCGACCAGACGGCCCGCCCAGGTGATCGGCGCAAGCGCCCATTCGAAGCTCGGCACGACGCGATCGACCAGCCCCGCGCGGATCCGTTCGGCCCGCGGGTTGTCGATCCGCCAAAGCAGGATCAGCCCGACCAGGATCGCGCAGATGATGGCCAGGAAGAGCCGCCGCAGCGGTCTGCCGTAGATATCTTCGCCGGGACGGGTGCGCGCCATGCGGCCTCCCCTCGGGTTCAGCTATCGTAGTCGATCACATGGCTGAGCTGGCGCTCGTATTCCAGCGCCTTGCCGGTGCCCAGCGCCACGCAGTTGAGGCTTTCGTCGGCGACCGAGATGCTGAGGCCCGTCTGCTCGCGCAGCGCAAGGTCCAGCTCGCCCAGCAGCGCGCCGCCGCCCGTCAGCATGACGCCGCGATCGACGATGTCCGCGGCGAGGTCCGGCGGGGTCGATTCCAGGGCGGTCATCACCGCCTCGCAGATCTGCTGCACCGGCTCCGCCAGCGCCTCGGCGACCTGCGCCTGGCTGACCTCGGTCTCTTTCGGAACGCCGTTGAGCAGGTCGCGGCCGCG
This sequence comes from Jannaschia sp. GRR-S6-38, assembly GCF_029853695.1. Classification (NCBI taxonomy): domain Bacteria; kingdom Pseudomonadati; phylum Pseudomonadota; class Alphaproteobacteria; order Rhodobacterales; family Roseobacteraceae; genus Jannaschia; species Jannaschia ovalis. Next base: position 2,388,567 of record NZ_CP122537.1, on the reverse strand, counting down.
GATCTGCATGACCTCGCCGCGCCCGTCCTCGGGCATCCGCGCCGTGCCGATTTCCTTCTTGATCCGCTCGGCGGTGGATTCGCCCACCAGCAGGTTCTGGTGCCGCCGCAGATACGAGATCAGCGCCTCGTCCATCCGGTCGCCGCCGACCCGGACCGAGCGCGCATAGACGATGTCGGCAAGGCTCAGGACCGCGACCTCGGTCGTGCCGCCGCCGATATCGACGACCATGCTGCCCGTCGGATCGGTGATCGGCATGCCGGCCCCGATGGCCGCCGCGATGGGCTCGGCGATCAGACCGGCTTTGCGGGCGCCCGCGCCCAGAACCGACTGGCGGATCGCGCGCTTCTCGACCGGGGTCGCGCCGTGGGGCACGCAGACGATGATCTTGGGCTTGGTGAAGGTCGAGCGCCGGTGAACCTTGCGGATGAAGTGCTTGATCATCTCTTCGGCGGTGTCGAAATCGGCGATGACGCCCTCGCGCATCGGGCGGATCGCCTCGATGGATCCGGGGGTGCGACCCAGCATCAGCTTGGCGTCCTCGCCCACGGCGAGGACCTCCTTGCGGCCGTTCTTCATGTGGTAGGCGACCACCGAGGGCTCGTTGAGCACGATGCCCTTGCCCTTCACGTAAACCAGCGTGTTGGCCGTGCCCAGGTCGATGGCCATGTCGCTGCTGAAAAGCGAACCGAAGATAGACATGCGCGTCCCCCAAAACGTACCTCCCCCGTCGCCGCCACGCGGGGGGTTTGCAGGCGTTTAGCGGGTTTGCGGGGGCAGGGTCCAGTGGGCGCGTGCGACGGTTGCGCGAAGCTCCGCCGGAAAGACACACCCGGACCGCCGCCCCGCCCGCCCGGCCGGGCGCGGTCCGGTCAGCCGGCGTCCTTGTAGCTGATCTCCCGCGCGTCGCGGCCGGTCTTCTCGCGACGCATCAGCAGCCGGTTGAGCGCGTTGACATAGGCGCGAACGCTGGCGACGACGGTGTCGGTATCGGCCGACTGGCCCGAGACGATGCGCCCGTCCTCCTCCATCCGCACGGTCACAGTGGCCTGCGCGTCGGTGCCCTCGGTCACCGCGGAGACCTGGTAGAGCTGCAGCCGCGCGCGGTGCGGGACCAGCGCCTTCACGGCGTTGAAGGCCGCGTCGACGGGGCCGTCGCCGGTCGCCTCGGACGACTTCTTCTCGCCGTCGATCACCAGCGTCAGCTCGGCCTCCTGCGGGCACTCGGTGCCGCAGACGACGCGCAGCCGCTCGACCTTGATGCGGTCCTCGCCGGTGCGCTCCTCGTCCTGCATCAGCGCGATCAGGTCGTCGTCGTAGATCTCCTTCTTGCGGTCGGCCAGCGCCTTGAACCGTACGAAGACATCGGCGAGCTGATTGTCGGCCAGCGTATAGCCCAGCTCCTTCATCTTCGAGCGCAGCGCGGCCCGGCCCGAATGCTTGCCCATGACCAGCGAGGTCTCGCTGAGGCCCACATCCTCGGGGCGCATGATCTCGAAGGTCTCGGCGTTCTTCAGCATCCCGTCCTGGTGGATGCCGCTCTCGTGGGCGAAGGCGTTCTTGCCGACGATCGCCTTGTTGAACTGGACCGGGAAGCCCGAGACGGCGGCCACGCGGCGCGAGAGCGCCATCAGCTTGGTCGTGTCCACGCCGGTGGTGAAGGGCATGATGTCGTGGCGCACCTTCAGGGCCATCACGACCTCCTCCAGCGCGGTGTTGCCCGCCCGCTCGCCCAGCCCGTTGATCGTGCATTCGATCTGCCGCGCGCCGCCCTCGACCGCGGCCAGCGCATTGGCCGTCGCCATCCCGAGGTCGTTGTGACAATGCGTGGCGAAGACCACCTCGCCCGCGCCCGGCACCTCGGCGATCAGGCGGCGGATCAGCGCGGCGCTCTCGTTCGGGGCGGTGTAGCCGACCGTGTCGGGGATGTTGATCGTCGTGGCGCCGGCCTTGATCGCGATCTCGACCGCGCGCGCCAGGTAATCCCATTCGGTCCGCGTCGCGTCCATCGGCGACCACTGCACGTTGTCGCAGAGGTTGCGGGCATGGGTGACCGTCTCGTGGATCCGCTCGGCCATCTCGTCGCGGGTCAGGTTCGGGATGGCGCGGTGCAGGGGCGAGGTGCCGATGAAGGTGTGGATGCGGGGCGATTTCGCATGGCGCACCGCCTCCCAGCAGCGGTCGATATCCTTGAAATTCGCCCGCGCCAGCCCGCAGATCGTGGCGCGGTCGGCATTTTTCGCGATCTCCGACACGGCGGCGAAATCGCCGTCCGAGGCGATGGGAAAGCCCGCCTCGATGATGTCGACGCCCATCTCGTCGAGCATGGAGGCGATCTCCAGCTTCTCGTCATGGGTCATCGTCGCGCCGGGCGATTGCTCGCCGTCGCGCAGGGTCGTGTCGAAGATGACCACGCGGTTCTCGTCCGCCCGGGGCGATACGTGGGATTTGTCGGTGGGTTGGGTCATGGCTCGGCTCCTGTATCTGCTGGTTGTCCTTCGGCGCGTGGTCCCTCCCGAGCGGTCGCGCCGGATGGCACGCTCAGGAGCGGATAAGCAGAAGGTCCAGGATCAGGGCCGTGGTCATGGCGCGAATGATACGGATTCGCGCGCGGGTGTGAAGCGCTTTCTTGACCGCCCACTCGGCCGCCATAGCTGGCCCGGTCATGGAGATCCAAACCAAGACGGCGCTTGTGACCGGCGCGGGCGGGCTGATCGGCGGCGGCATCATCGACCATCTTCTCGCCCGCGGCTGGCGCGTCGCCGCGCTGGACGTCGCCGGGCTCGAGGCGCTGGCCGCGCCCGCCGGCGGCGACTTGCTGCGCGTCGAGGCGGATGTCGCCGACGAGGACGCCGTCGCCCGGGCCACGCGCGAGGTGGGCGACTGGGGCGGCGACCTGGATCTTCTGGTGAACAATGCCGGGATGGCGGGCGCGGTGTCGGGGCCGGTCGAGATGCTGGACCGCGCCGGCTGGGACCGGCGGCTCGCGGTCAACCTGACCGGGCCATTCTTGATGGCCAAGCATTTCGCGCCCGCCCTGCGCGCGGCGCGGGGCTGCATCGTCAACATCACCTCGACCCGCGCCCACATGTCCGAGCCCGATTGCGAAAGCTACGCGGCCTCCAAGGGCGGGCTTCTGGCGCTGACCCACGCGCTGGCGGTCAGCCTCGGGCCCGAGCTGCGGGTGAACGCCGTGGCGCCGGGCTGGATCGCGGCTGCGGATGCCGACCTCAGCGACGCCGACCATGCCCAGCACCCTGCGGGCCGCGTCGGCACACCGCAGGACGTGGCCGAGGCGGTGGCCTACCTCGCCGAGGCCGGCTTTCTGACGGGCCAGGAAATCGTCCTCGACGGGGGCATGACGCGGAAGATGATCTATGTCGAATAATGCACTCGTGATCGGCGCTTCGGGCGGGATCGGCGCGGCGCTGGCCGAGAGATTGGCGCGCGACTACGCCGTAACGCGGCTCAGCCGCAGCGCGGACGGCCTGGACGTGACCGACCCCGCTTCGATCGAGCGCGTGCTGGGCGCGGTGGAGGGGCCCTTCGCGGTGGTCTTCGTGGCCTCCGGCATCCTCGCGCCGCCGGGCCACGCCCCCGAAAAGGCGCTCGACGCGATCGACGCCGAGGCGATGGCGCGCACGATGGCGGTCAATGCCATCGGCCCCGCGCTGGTGTTGAAGGCGCTGGTGGGCAAGCTCGCGCCAGGCGCCCGGATCGGCGTGCTGACCGCGCGCGTGGGCTCCATCGGCGACAACGGCATGGGCGGCTGGTACAGCTACCGCGCCTCGAAGGCCGCGGCCAACCAGATCACGCACGGCGCCGCGATCGAACTGGGCCGCAAGGACAAGCAATCGGTCGTCGTCGCGCTGCATCCCGGCACCGTCGAGACATCCTTCACCGAAGGCTACAAGGCCAAGAAACTGTCGCCCGAGGACGCGGCCGACAAGCTGGTCGGCGTGCTGATGGGGCTCGACCCGGCGCAGTCGGGCGGGTTCTTCGATTATGCCGCGAAGCCCATCGAATGGTGACGCCCCGGCTGATCCTGGTGCTGGGCGACCAGCTGTCCGACGATCTCAGCGCGCTGCGGCAGGGCGACCCGGACCGCGACGTGGTTGTCATGGCCGAGGTGCAGGCCGAGACGGATTACGTCCCGCACCATCCCAAGAAGATCGCCTTCCTCTTCGCCGCGATGCGCAAGCATGCCGCGCATCTGCGCGCCGCGGGCTGGACGGTGCGCTACACGACGCTGGACGATCCCGAAAACACGCAATCCATCCCGGGCGAACTGCTCCGCGCCGCAGACGCCACCGGCGCGACCGAGGTGATCGCGACGGAACCGGGCGAGTTCCGCCTGATCTCCGCGCTGGAGGACGCGCCCGTCCCGGTCTCGCTGCTGCCGGACGACCGCTTCTTGGCCAGCCATGCCGAGTTCGAGGACTGGGCCGAGGGCCGCAAGGAGCTGCGGATGGAGTGGTTCTACCGCGACATGCGCCGCAAGACGGGGCTCCTGATGGAGGGCGACAAGCCCGTGGGCGGCAAGTGGAACTACGATGCCGAGAACCGCAAATCGCCGCCCAAGGGCCTTTCGGGGCCCGGTCCGCTGCGCTTCGAGCCCGACGAGACGGTGCAGGAGGTGCTGGCGCTGGTGCGCGAGCGCTTCGGCAACCGCTACGGCAGCCTCGACGACTTCTGGTTCGCCACGGATCGGAACGGCGCGCTCGAGGCGCTGGAGCATTTCGTCGCCCACAGCCTGCCCGGCTTCGGCGACTACCAGGACGCGATGGTGACCGGGCAGCCCTTCCTCTACCACGCGCTTCTCGGCCTCTACCTCAATGCCGGGCTGCTGGGCTGGCGCGAGACCTGCGAAGCGGCGGAGGCGGCCTATGAGGCGGGCGATGCGCCGCTGAACGCGGTCGAGGGGTTCATCCGCCAGATCATCGGCTGGCGCGAATACATCCGCGGCATCTATTTCCGCGAGGGACCCGACTACGTGACCCGCAACGCGCTGGGGGCGACCCGCGACTTGCCGGAATTCTACTGGACCGCGGATACCGACATGCGCTGCCTGCGCGAATGCATCTCGACCACGATGGCCGAGGCCTATGCCCACCACATCCAGCGCCTGATGGTAACGGGCAATTTCGCCCTTCTGGCGGGGCTCGACCCCCATCAGGTCCATGAATGGTATCTCGTGGTCTATGCCGACGCCTATGAATGGGTCGAAAGCCCGAACGTCATCGGGATGAGCCAGTTCGCCGATGGCGGCATCGTGGGGTCCAAGCCCTACGTGTCGGGGGGCAACTACATCAACAAGATGTCGGATTACTGCAAGCATTGCGACTACGCGGTCTCGAAGAAGACCGGCGAGGGCGCCTGCCCGTTCAACCTGCTTTACTGGCACTTTCTGAACCGCCACCGCGAGCGGTTCGGATCGAACCCGCGCATGGCGCAGATGTATCGGACCTGGGACCGTATGGACGAGGCGCGCCGCAAGACGGTGATCGCCGAGGGCGACGCCATCCTTGCGCGGCTGGACGCGGGCGCGCGTCTCTGACCGCGACAAGACCCCCGATTTTCCCCGGCCCCGCCCCAATTCGGCCAATTCGACCGGTCAGTTTCGAGAAAGACCCGATGCACCGAGGGACTCGACATGCAACTCGACCGCCTGATGGCCAAGACGATGACGCGGCTGGTGAAAACCGGCCTGAGCGTAAAGCGCCGCCCCGCGGAGCCGGCCCCGGCCGGTGCCGAGGCCCCCGCCCTGCGCGGATCGGGCAGCTGGGCCAATGACTGGCCGGGCGCGCGCTCGGCCGTGGAACGTGCGAAATCGCTGGCGCGTCCCGGACGGTCCCGCAAATCGGCCAAGTCGACCGCGCCCGACACGATCCCCGAGGGCACCATCCGCCAGCACCCGCTGATGTCGACCCGCGACGTGAAGCTGCACAACTGGATCGCTGACCGGCTGGAGGCCGAGGCGCCGTGGTGCACGTTGCACGCAGGCGTCGCGCTGAAGGGGTTCCTGACCTCCGACCTGACGCGGCCGGGCTACGACCCGCTGGCGGGCATGGTGGCCGATCTGGCCATCGTCGACAGCCACGGCCATGTCGCATCGGTCCTGCTGCGCGAGAACACCGCCGATCCGGCGCATCACCTGCTGCTGCTGGACGCGCTGATGGATGCCGACATCCCGATCGTCGACATCCAGCCGCGCCCGTCGCTAAGCGCGCTCTGGGCGGAGATCTCGGCCACCCTGCCCGAGGCCTGACGCCGGGCGGCCTCAGCCGTCGCTCTCGGCCTCGGTTGCAGCCTCCGCTTCGGTCTCGGCTTCGGGCTCCGCCGCGGCCGGGGCTTCCTCCGGCGCGGGCTCGCCATCCGCAGGCTCCGCGTCCGGCTCCGGCGCCACCTCCCGCTCGGCCAGCGCGCCGCCTTCCCAGCGGCCCGCCTCGACCTCGCCCGTGGCATAGCGCATCGTCCCCGGCCCCTGCCGGCGTCCCGCGACGAAGCTGCCTTCGTAGACATCGCCATTGGCATAGGTCGCGACGCCCTCGCCCTCGATCTCGCCGTCGTTCCAGCCGCCGGTATAGGTGAAGCCGTCGGCCATCGTGATGACGCCCTGCCCCTCGCGCTGGCCGCGCACGAAGCCGCCCTCGTAGACGGTGCCGTCGGCATAGGTCGCGCGGCCCTCGCCATGGCGCAGCCCCTCGGCCCAGTCGCCCTCGTAGCGGTAGCCGTCGGTGAAGGTCATGACGCCGTAGCCGTGGTTCTGGGCGTTCACGAACTCGCCCTCGTAGACCAGCCCGTTGGGATAGACCGCGCGGCCCATACCCTGGATCACGCCTTCCTCCCAGTCGCCCTCGTAGGTCGCGCCGTCGGTATAGGTGATCTTGCCCTCGCCATCGGCCAGATCGTTCTCGAACTCGCCCACATAGACCGAGCCGTCGGGATACTGGACCTCGCCCACGCCCTCGATCCGGCCCTCGACCCAGCCGCCGGTATAGATATAGCCGTCCGCGCCCCGGAATTCGCCCTGGCCGTGGCGGCGGTCGTTGCGGAACTCGCCCTCGTAGACATCGCCATTGGCATAGGTCACGCGGCCCTGCCCCTCGCGGCGGCCATCGACGAGCATGCCGTCATAGACGTCGCCATTGGGTTGGGTCAGCAGACCCTGCCCGTTGATCTGACCGTCGGCCCAGGCGCCGGTATAGCTCAGCCCGTCCGGCGTCCGGAGCGTGCCCTGCCCCGAGCGGACATTGCCCGCCATCCCGCCCTCGTAGGTCGAGCCGTCCGGATAGGTGATCCGCCCTTCGCCGTCCTTCATGCCCTCGGACCAACCGCCTTCGTAGCGGTAGCCGTTCGGGCTCTCCATCACGCCCTGCCCATCATGGAGCGCGTTGACGAAGCCGCCGGAATAGCGCGTGCCGTTGGCGTAATCGGCCACGCCCTCGCCCTCGATCCGGCCCTCGACCCATTCGCCGGTATACGTCCCGCCATCGGCGAAGGTGATCGTACCCTGCCCCTCGGGCTTGCCGGCGACGAATTCGCCCTCGTAGACCGAGCCGTCGGGGAACTCCGCGCGGCCCTGCCCACGGATCTCGCCCTCGACCCATTCGCCGGTATAGACGTAGCCCGAGGGCAGCGTGTAGGTGCCGGTGCCGTGCTGCTTGCCGTCCTTGAACGTGCCCTCGTAGACGCCGCCGCCCTCGTATTGCTTGGTGATGACGTCCTGCGCCGCCGCCGGCGCCGCCGCCAGCGCCGCGCAGAGCGCGAAAAT